>JAADFK010000085.1 GCA_013152925.1 Acidobacteriota bacterium
AGTTCAACCTCAGCGACCTGGGCTCCAGCCTGACGGTGGACGGCGGGCGGATCGACGTGGAGGTGCTGTCGGGATCGGGCAAGGTGCTGACCTTTGCCTCCATGGTGGGTAACGGGACGGTGAGCCAGGACCCCTCGACCCTGGAGATGGAGTACGAGCTCGAGCAGGGATCTTCGAGTGGATCAGGCGACATCACGGCCGTCAACGCCGGTGAGGGACTGACCGGGGGTGGCTCCTCCGGCGATGTAACGCTCAGCATCGCCGACGGCGGCGTTGGTACGGGCAAGCTCGTCAACGGTGCCGTCACCAAGGCCAAGCTCGCGGCGTCCGGCGGAAACAACGGCCAGGTTCTGGGAACCGACGGGGCCAACCTGATCTGGACGACGGTCAGCGGTGGCGGCGGATTGCAGCTGCCCTACCAGGGAACGGCCAGCAGCTCGTCACAGCCGGCCTTCCAGGTGACCAACAACAGCGGTGTGGGCCTGGTGGGCGAAAGCCAAACCAAGACCGGGGTCTTTGGAATCGCCCATGCCGCGGGCGAGGCTGGCGTCGTGGGGTACAACATCCAGGGGATCGGTGTTGGCGGCGTTTCGGACTCGGGAGAAGCTGTCTCGGGCTCCAGCATTGGCGGAATCGGCGTCAAGGGTGAGAGCACCAGCTACCTTGGCGTCTTCGGCATCGGCGGAAGGTGGGGTGTCTTCGGATCTTCCGGTGACTCCGTGTCGCTGATCATCAACCAGAGCCAGGGTGTCCATGGTGCGTCGGGCGAGGGAATCGGCGTGGCCGGCCTCAGCACGACCGGTACGGGAATCTATGGTACGAGCGGGAGCGGCCCCGGGGTCCTCGGGGTGAGCAGCAGCGGCTACGGGGTGCGCGGCACAAGCCAGGACAGTGACGGCCTCCGGGGAGACAGCCACGGCCCAAACAAGTCCGGCGTGTACGGGGTCACCGATCAGACCGCCGGATTCGGCATATACGGGCGGAATACGGCCATTTCGGCCTACGGCTTTTTCGGCGGAACGGCGGGAGGTATCGCCTTGACCGGCGTGTATGGACAGAGCGATGCCTCCAACGGTGTCGGAGTGTTCGGGCAAGCCAATGGGAGCACCGGCATCGCCGTTTATGGCCAGAGCAGCAACCTGGCCGGGCTCTTTTCGGGGAATGTCAAGATCGACGGCAACCTCCAGGTGACCGGTACGACCAGCAAGCCCGCCTCCAGCTCCAAGATCGACCACCCCATGGATCCGGAGCACAAGTACCTCTACCACTCCTTCGTCGAGTCCCCCGACATGATGGACATCTACAACGGCAACGTGCGGACCGACGCCGACGGCTACGCAGTGGTCCAGCTCCCCGGCTATTTCGAGGCTTTGAACCGGGACTTCCGCTACCAGCTGACGGTCATCGGCCAGTTCGCCCAGGCTATCGTCGCCGAGGAGATCGTTGGCGGCCGTTTCGTCATCCGGACCAACCTGGGCCAGGTCAAGGTCTCCTGGCAGGTGACCGGAATCCGTCACGACCCCTGGGCCGATGCGAACCGCATCCCCGTGGAGCAGGTCAAGCCCAAGGCCGAGCAGGGCACCTACCTCGCGCCCGAGGTTTACGGACAACCGGAGAGCAAGGGTCTTTCGGCCCGGATGGAGGAGCTTCGCCGCACTGCGCCGGCAGAAGCCGCGCAGCAGTAAGAGCTCCAGCACATCTCCGGCGGGAGTGGAATCCCGGGGCTTGAGCCGCTCCGCCACTCCCGCCGGAGCCTCGAGCCTGGCGAAGCACGTCGTCAGATGCCGGGAACGGGCCGGTTTCCCGGGCACAGGGGCCCCGTGGCACGCCACCCGGCGGGGCAAGGAGCATGGAAGGCGGCCTTCATCGACACGGCACGGATCTCCCGGATCGCCCTCAGGGTGGTGCTGAGCCTGGGAGCCGTGTCCGCCGGGGCGCCCCGCCGCCACGCGGTTCGAGGCGCTTCAGCCCGTTGCGGCATGCGGAGCTTCCAGCCGTTTCCAAACGGCCCGGCGGAAGAGCGCCAGGGGGAGCCCCAGCGTTGCAGCGGCCAGCAGCGCCAGGGCCAGCGTTCCCCAGAGACGTCCGCCGGCGGGCTCGTCGCGCCAGGCCAGGCCGGCGGCCAGCATCCCGGGCGTGCCGCGGCGCACACGGAGGAGGATGCCCGCAGCCGGCAGCCACCAGGCGACGCCCAAGGCCAGGGCCCAGGGGGCGACCCGCAGCGGAACCGGCTGACCGCCGAGGCGGAGTCCCACCAACGCCATGGCGCAGGGGATGAGGATGGCCACCAGGTCGGCACAGGCGGCCGTCAACAGTGGAAACGCGCCCTGTGCCTCGGGCTCCTCCGGCTCGGGCGGGGCGTCCGGCCCACCCCGGTCCGTCCCCTCGGCCAGGTCCAGGAGTCGGTCCCACTCTTCGGGGATGACCCGGGGCCCTCTGGGATCTTCGGAGCTCATCGTGGTTTGAGGCTGGCGATGAAGATCTTGAGCTGCATGTCCGCAGGCCGCGTCTTGTACCTGGCGATGAACTCGCGAATCCGCTGGACCTCCTCGTCGCCGGGGCGGCGTTCGTCGTACTCTGCCAGGTGTCCGTCGGCGCCGGTCAGGTTGTACCTGCGGAGCTCGGAGATCGCCAGGTCGAAGAGGCTTCGTTCAAGCACCTCCTGGTATTCCGCGTTCTGGGGGTCCTTGTCCATCAGGGTTCGGCAGATCCCGAGGGCTGTCTCGAAGTCGTTGTCGGAGAGTGCCTTGACCAGTGGTCCGATGGCAGGTTCCTGGGTCAGGATGCGTTCCCTGAGATCCTGGAGCCCGGGGTCGGAGGGGTGGGATTCGAGGCCGGCCTGGACCTTGGTGTAGGCCTCGATCAGGCGTCCTGCATCGAAGGCCTGCTGGGCCTCGAGGGACTCCTGGGGAACCGGTGTCGGCGTCGGGGGCAGCAGAGCCTTCTTGTACCGGGCGAGCCGCCGGGAGACGCGTACCTGATCGGGCCCGGTCACCTCAAGCGATTCCAGGAGCCGAACGGCCTGCCGCGCCTGGCCGTGCCTGTAGAGCCGCTCGGCATCCCGGAGCGTTCGCTCCAGCGCCTGCTGTGTCCTTTCCTCCCGGTGCCCGGCGAACATCCTGGCCCCGAACCAGGCGCCGAGGGCCACGACGAGGAGGGCGACGGCCGCCAGAGCGAGGGTCCGCATGGGCAGCTTGCCCCTGCGCCGCGGAGCCGGCAGCTCAACCCCTTCCCCACCGATATCGAACGACATCCCCTCGAGGTCGAGGGTGGCTTCCTGCCCGGACGCCGCTGCAGCAGACGGCTGTGGCTCCGCCTCGGTGAACAGATCGACGTCCAGGTCGTCGAGAACGGGCAATGCTCCGCTCTCCGCCCCGGAAACCGTTTCCGGGGCCGCCGGCGAAGGCTCGGCGGCTCCGCGTTCCAGGCGTTCCTGGAGGTCCAGCGCCTGGATGTTTCCCGGCTGGAACTCGAGGACCTGTTTCAGCAGGCGGCGGGCATCCTCGCCCCGGTCCGAGGAGATGGCCTCCTCCGCCTCGTAGAGGAGGTGTTCGATCTGGCGATCAAGCTCCTCCTTGCGGCGGCGCGCGTCCTCGATCAGCCGGCCCGCCTCGGCGTTCTCCGGATCGCTGAGGAAGATACGGGACCACGTGTCGATGGCCGCCTGGTAGTCGCCTTCCTCGAAGGCGGCTTTTCCCTGGACCAGGAGCTCCTGGATATGGTCACCGGTGTCGGCCGCGGGAATCTCCGGTCCGGCCTCGAAGGCGGAGGCGTCACCGGCATCGAAAAGATCATCGACTCCGGAGCCCATTGCAACGCCACCGGAAGAAGCGTCCGCACCGGGAGCTTCGTCCTGGCCGGTGGGTTCCTCGAAGGACCACTGGGGCTCCGAGGAGTGGTCCTCGTCGAAGATCCCGTCGAACCCCTCGGCGCCGAGAGAATCTTCCTGTCCGGCCGCCGGAGCGCCGCCGGTGGCCGGCGCCTCTCCAAGGTCCATGGTGTCGAAGGTTGTGGATGTGGACGGCGTCTCCCTGGGGGCTTGCTCCTGGACGGGCTCTTGGCGCACGAAGGCGCCGGCCTGTTCCAACGCCTCGAGGATGGACACGATGCCGGGGTGGTGGGGGTCGAGCGCCTGGGCCATCATGACGAAGTTGGCGGACTCCTCGGGCTCACCGCGGTCCAGGGCCTCGCGAGCCTGAACGAGGTACTGGCCCACCTGTGCCTCGGTCTTCAGCGCGTCCTCGATCTGGCTCAACAGCCCGCGGGCCTCCTTGTGGCCCGGGAGCTCGCGGAGCACCTGGTTGACCTTCTCCCTGGCCTGGTGGTAGCGCCGCTCGTTGAAATCGTCCACGGCGTCCACCAGCAGCTGATCCACCTCGGTGTTGGTGGCTTCCTGGAGCTGGCCCACGATGGACGAGAGGTCGATCTCCTCGGCGCCCGAGGTCAACTGTTCGTGGAGCTGCCGGGCGGGTCCGAACTGGGGGTCGAGCCGGAGCACGAACTCCAGAGCGATCATCGCTTCCTCACGGCCCCCCGAGTGCAGCTTTTGGACGGCCTGTTTGAAGGTGGTCAGCACACGTTCTTGCGCCTGGGCCGAAAGCTCGGGATTCCCTGGGTACTGCATGACCGCTCGATGGTACCAAGGGCCGTGAGGCGCGGTCAACGGAGCCCGGGTGCCTGCAGGGCACGAGCCCGCTGGAGTGGGAGCGTCCGGCCGGCCCGGCCCCCGGTCATCCGCGCGTCAACGGCGTACGTGGTCTTCCGATCCTGCTCGTCCTCGGGAGGCCGGGGTGTTCACGGCGTCTCTCCAGGGTCTCGGCGAAGCCTGGCGGCCGATCCAGGGTCGATGCCGAGCTGCCGGATCTTCCGGTGGAGGTGGGAGCGCTCGATCCCCAGGAGCCGCGCGGCCCGGGAGACGTTTCCGGCGCACTGTTCGAGCACCCGTTCGATGTAGGCGGTTTCGAAGCGAGCCCGGGCTTCGCGGAGCGGCGGCAGCTCACCGGCCGTCGTGAAGCCGATGACCGTGCCCTCCTGGGCGCTGCTCGGGTTGAGGAAAGCCAGGTGCGTGGGCCGGATCTCGTCCTCGGGCACCATGATCACCAGGCGCTCGACGACGTTTCTGAGCTCCCGGACGTTCCCCGGCCAGGCGTAGGCCTTCAGCCGCTCCAGAGCCTCGTCGCTGAAGCGCTTGGGCCGGGCGCCCGTCTCGGCCACGACCTCGGCGACGAACTCCTCCACGAGCTCCGGGATGTCCTCCCTCCTCTCGGTAAGCGGCGGCACGGCGATGGGGATCACGTTGAGGCGGTAGAAGAGATCCTGCCGGAAGCTCCCGGCCTCGATCTCCGCCTCGAGGGACTTGTTGGTGGCCGCGATGACGCGGACGTCCACGGCGATCTCCCGGCTGCCCCCCAGGCGGGTGAACCGTTGCTCCTGGAGCACCCGGAGCAGCTTGGCCTGGGTCAGCAGGCTCATGTCACCCACCTCGTCCAGGAAGAGCGTGCCGCCGTCGGCGAGCTCGAACTTGCCCCGCTTGGCCTCGATGGCGCCGGTGAAGGCGCCCTTCATGTGGCCGAAGAGCTCGCTCTCGATGAGCTCCGAGGGGATGGCGGCGCAGTTGAGCGCCACGAAGGGCCCCGAGGCCCGCCTGGAGTGCTCGTGGAGAAGACGGGCGACCACCTCCTTGCCGGTACCGTTGGCTCCCGTGATCAGGACCCTGCCGTCGCTCGGTCCCGCCGTCACGATCTGGCGGCGAAGCTCCTCGATGACCGGGGACGAGCCGGTCAGCCGCGGTCCTCCGCTGCCCTCCAGGACGGCCTGGACCTTCCGTTCGAGCCGGGACTGCTTGAGGGCGTTGCGGACGCTGACGACCACGCGATCGTAGCTCAGCGGCTTTTCGAGAAAATCGTGGGCGCCGGCCTGGATGGCCGCCACGGCCTGCTCCGCCGAGGCGTGGCCGCTGATGACGATGACCGGCACGTCGTTGCCCCCGGCGTTCAACCGCTTCAAGACCTCCACGCCGTTGAGGCCGGGCAGCCAGATGTCCAGGAGAATCAGGTCGTAGAGCCTCTTTTCAAGGACGCGCAGGGCCTCCTCGCCCGACGAGACCGCCTCGGTCTCGTACCCCTCGTCCCCGAGGATCTGGCCCAGGAGCTCCCGGATGCCGGGCTCGTCGTCCACGATGAGAATGGACTCATGCCTCATCGGCCTGCTCCTTCACCCCCGGCTCCAGCACCAGGGCGTCGCGCAGTTCGATCCGGACGCGGGCGCCACGGGGCCGGAGGTTCTCCATGGCGAGCCGTCCTCCGTGGTCCGCAACCACCCGGTGCACCAGGGCCAGGCCCATGCCGGAGCCGCGGCCCTTGGTGGAAAAGAAGGGCTGGACCAGCACCTCCAGATCCTCCGTGGGGAACCCGGGTCCGTCGTCCTCCACCACGATGGTAATGTCATCCTCGTGGAGGGTGACGCCGATCGTGACGTGTCCCCTCTCACCGAGGACCTCGAAGGAGTTGTCCAGGAGATTGACCAGCGCCTGGCGCAGCAGCACGGGGTCCACACGCGCCATCAGCGGGGCTTCGGGAGCCTCGAGCTCCACGGCCACGCCGCGGCGGAGACCCCTGTACAGGGCGACCGTTTCGTCCAGCAACTGCCGCAACGGAACCGGCCGCGGGTTGACGGAGGGCATGCGGGCGTACCGGTGGAAGGCGTCCACCAGCTCCTTGAGACCAGCGACGTGGGCGATGATGGCGTTGCAGCCGTTGACGATGACGTCCCGCACCGGCCCTTCCATCTCGGCGGATCGTCGCTGGATCCGTTCGGCTGCCAGGCGGATCGGCGTCAGAGGGTTCTTGATCTCGTGGGCGATGCGGCGGGCCACCTCGCTCCACGCCGCCTGCCGTTGGGCGCTGAGGAGCTGGGTCAGGTCGTCCATGGCGACGACCCAGCCGCCCCCGCGCAGCGGCTCCGCGGTCAGCTCCACATGGCGCGTGACGCCGTTGATCTCCAGATCGACCTGGCGGACCTGGCCGGCGGTCAGCCGGGCGAGGCTCTCCCGGAGCGGCACCAGCCCTTCCCCGGAAAGCTCCACGAGCTCCCGCCAGGTTCCAGCCCACTCCGGAACGCCGAGGAGCCGTGCCGCGGCCGGGTTGGGCCGGACGCGCCGGCGCTCCCCATCGAGCGTGAGGACGCCCGTCGGGATGGTCGCGAGCAGCGTGGAAAGCTCCTGATTGGACGCCAGGATCTCCTCCTCGGTCGCACGAACGCGGCGAACCATTGCGTTGAACGAGCTGACCAGGACGGCCACCTCGTCGCTTGCCGGCACGGTCACCTCCTCGAGCTTGTTCCCGGCGGCCACCCGCTGGGTCGCCTCGGCCACGGCCAGCAACGGCTCGGTGAAGCGGCGTGACAGGTAGAGTCCGATCCATACGGTGGCAAAGAGCAGGAGGAGCGTCATGGCAAGAAAAACCAGGATGGTCGTTCCCGTCACGGTGCCCCGCTGGAGCTTCATCTGCTGGAACGTGGCGTAGGCGGCCGTCGCGCGTTCGAGGTGGAGCAGGACCTCACGGGGGAGCAGGTCGCCGACCACCACCACGTCCGGGGTGCCCGGAATCGGTGCCCAAGCTCGGATCAGCAGGCCGCCGCGCCACCGGTCGGCCCGGCTGGTGCCCTGCCGAAGCTCACGGGCCTTGAGGGGGGGTGGGGAACGCGGGAGCAAGCGGGCGTCGGTGACGGCTTGCAGGCGTCGCGGCCCCCTGTAGAGGGCCAGCAAGCCCGATCCCAGGAGGCGGTGAAGCGACTCCAACTTCTTGGGCGTCACGCCGCGGGCCAGCTCGCGGGCCGCGGAGGAGGCCTGGCGCTGGAGCCGCTGCTCGGCCATGGCCCGCAGCTCCCCCGTCATGGCGGCGCCGCCGCGCAACACCTCCTCCACGGGGGCCGAGAACCACCGGTCGATGGAGCTCTGGAGCAGGTTCGTGGCGATCAGGAAGATGAAGATCACCGGGATGAAGGTCAGGGCCACGTAGGTGAAGACCAGCTTGGTCCGGAAACGGCTGCCGAGAATGCCCGCTCTCCGTTCCAGGCTCAGGCGGATCAGGCTCCTCAGGAGAACGAAGAGCATCACGAGGATCAGGGTGACGTCCAGGTACCACAGCACGAAGAGGAGCAGGCGGTTGGTCAGCTCCCTCGGGGAGGCCGCATGGGCGCGCTGGAGGAGGTAGAAGGCGCCGGACGAGAGGGCCAGCACCACGAGAAAGGTGCCCACGAGGAAGCGGTTCTCCTTGTGGTGTTCCCTCCAGGCCCTGGTCAGCCGCGACATCAGTCCCCCGAGACATGGATGACGACCCAGTCGGTCGCCTTGACCGAGGGGAGGACGGTCCAATCGGTTCCCACCGAGTAGACGGCCCTGGCCCGCAGAATCAGCCGTTTCTTCGTCTTGGGCAGGACCACGCGAAACGCGGGCGGCTGCCGCAGCCATTCCCTGGCAATCTGTGGAGAGGCCGTCTCCTTGCTGGAAACGATGACGTTGTTGAGGGCCTCTTCACAGGTGTACCGGCCGGTCAGTGGATCGAAGACGACGCTGGCGGTCGCTGTTCCCTTCCAGATCCTGCTGTCCCAAATGATGGCTCGGCGGCCGCGGACCTGCACCTCGTACTGGACACTGACCTGGGCACCGGAGGGAAGGGCGTCGAGCATGGGCTGGGGCAGCTCCTCGCCGAGGCTCACCTGGACCTCGAGGGTCGCCCCGGCCCGGCGTACCTGAACCTCCAGCGGCGGTGCCTGGGTGGCCACCGTGGAGGCCGCGAGGATCAAGGCCGTGATCCATCTCATGGTGTTGCAACGTTACCACGCTTGGTGGGGTGCCGCGCACCGGCCGTGACGGGGTGCCGGTGCCGGTTCCCGGGTTCCCGCCGGGCCTGCAGAGCGTGCAGAGACTGCAAGAAACGCAGACCAGACCTGCCGGCGATCCCTCCTGCCTCACGGCCGGATGAGAGTCTAACCCATTGATGGATAGTCTCTTGAGAGAAACCGGCACGGGTGGCACATCTCTTGCCCTTGGAGAGGGCGCGCCCACTGACGGGCGACACCAACACGCATCACGGAGGTGCATCATGAAGAAGTCCATCATCGCCCTGTTGACCGCGGCGGTCCTCCTGGCCGCCACAACGCCCCTGCTGGCCGGCAACGGCTACGGAGGTGGAGCCCTCTTTGCCAATGGCTGCGGCCAGATCGTTGCCGACCACGTCGCCAGCCTTCCGGTCGAGGAGCTCAGCGAGGCCGAGCGGGCCTCCCTCGTCAAGATGCGCCAGGAGGAGAAGCTGGCGCGCGACGTCTATCTCAGCCTCCAGCTCCAGTGGGGCGAACGGATCTTCGCCAACATCGCCCGGGCCGAGCAGCGGCACATGGATATGGTCACCCTCCTCCTTGACCGGTACGGGATCGAGGATCCGGCGGCCGACGACACCATCGGCGTCTTCACAGACGGGGCCTTCAACGAGCTGTACACCCAGCTCGTGGAGGCCGGCAACGTCTCGATCGAGGAGGCTCTCCAGGTGGGTGCCACCATCGAGGATCTGGACATCTTCGACCTCGACGAGGCGCTGAAGAACGACATCGATAACGCCGACATCGCCATGATCTACCAGAACCTCGCGAAGGGCTCCCGTAACCACATGCGGGCCTTTGCGAGCCGCTTGGCGGCCTACGGGATTCCGTACTCTCCGCAGTACATCAGCGAGGAAGCGTACGAGCAGATCACCGGTTCCGAGTGGGAGCGCGGCACGATCCTCGACGAGAACGGTGAGGTGCTGGCCACATGCGGCAACCCCGGCGGCAACGGGCAGGGCAACAGGGGCAGCGCTCAGGGTGGCAACGGCAACGGCAACGGCCGCGGCGGCCAGGGCAACGGCGTCTGCGACGGAACGGGTCCCAAGGCCTGAGGGCGTTCATGTCCGATGGAACAACGGGGGCGGCCCGCGGGGCCGCCCCCTGTTGTCGAACCGTCCTCCCATCCTCTCTCGTCTGTCCTCTCGTCCCTGGCCCCATTCCGTACGCCCCGTCGAGTCTCCGGCGGCTACCGGATCCCGTAGCGCCGCAGCCGGTTGTACAGGGTCCGCACCGAGATCCCCAGCAGGCGCGCCGCCTTCTCCCGGTGGCCGCCGGTCTGCTCGAGCGCTTCGAGAATGGCGGCCTTCTCGCGCTCGTCGAGGCTCAGTGCGGGCGGTCCGCCCGCCGGGCGTGGCGGTGTGGCGGCGCCCTCTCCAAGCTCCGGGAGGTCTCCCGGCTGGATGGAGTCGCTTGTGGCGGAGATCAGCGCGCGCTCCAGCACGTTCCGGAGCTCGCGGACGTTGCCCGGCCAGGCATGGCGTTGCAGGATCTCCAACGCAGGCCTCGAAACCGAACGGGGAGGGACTCCCAGGCGGTCCGAGACGGCGGCTGCCAGCGCCGGTACCAGGAGCTCCAGATCTCCCGGCCGCTCCCGCAGGGGGGGGATCTCGAGGCGGACCACGTCGAGGCGGAAGAAGAGATCCTGCCGGAATCGGCCGGCCTCCACCTCCGCCTCCAGGTGCCGGTTTGTGGCGGCCAGGAGGCGGATGTCCACCTCAACGGGCCGGTTGCCGCCCACCCGTTCGATGGTCCGCTCCTCCAGGGCCCGCAGCAGCTTGGCCTGCACGCCCTCGGAGAGCTCACCGATTTCGTCGAGGAAGAGGGTGCCCGAGTTGGCCTGCTCGAAACGCCCCAGGCGCCGTTGGGTGGCTCCGGTGAAGGCGCCCTTCTCGTGGCCGAAGAGCTCGCTTTCCGCCAGGTTCTCCGGAATGGCAGCACAGTTGACCGCGACGAAGGGTCCCCCGGCTCTTCGTGATTTCCGGTGGATGCGCCGGGCCAGGAGCTCCTTGCCGGAGCCGGACTCGCCGACGATCAGGACCGTGACGTCGGTGATGGCGGCGCGGTCCGCCAGGGCCAGCAGCTCCAGGGTCCGGGGGTCCCGCGTCAGGAACTCGCCCGTTTCCCCGTCCGGCTGCCGTGCCTCCCGCTCGCCCAGGACCCTTCGCACCAGCTGGCGCAGAGCCGCGGGGCTCTCCAACGGCTTGGTGATGTAGTCGGCCGCGCCCAGGCGGACCGCTTCCACAGCCCGGGGGATCGTGCCGTAGGCCGTCATCAGGATGACCTCCGGTGGCGTGCTCCCGGCCCGGATCCTGCGGGTCAGCTCCACGCCGTCCATCCCCGGCATCCGCTGGTCGGTGATGACCAGGTCCACCGAGCGGGACGCCAGCACCTCGAGGGCCGCCTCGGCGCTGCCGGCCTCGAGCAGCAGGTAGGTCTCGCTGGAGAGGATGTCCACCAGGAGCTCGCGGAAGGCCCGATCGTCGTCGACCACGAGCACCACCGGTCTCATGCTCCGCCTCCGGCCAGGGGCAGCCTCAGGATCGCCTCCGTGCCGCCCCCCGTTCGCGGACGAAGCTCGAGGGAGCCGCCGTTGCCCTCGGCGAGGTTTCGGGCGATGGGCAGGCCGAGGCCGGTGCCATCGGCCCGTCCCGTCACGTAGGGCTCGAAGAGCTCCTCGGGGTCCTCGCCGGGCCCGGGCCCGCGATCGGCCACGACGAAGACGGCCAGCCGCCCCTCCGGACGGACCGTGATCTCCACGGAGGCATCCCCCGGCGAGGCCGCCAGCGCATTGTCCACCAGGTTTTCCAGGATCTGGAGGAGGTGTTCCCGGTCGGCGACCACCCGGAGCCCCGGCGTCACTCCGGTCCGGACGTCATCCCGGCCGGTGGCCAGCTCATCCAGCAATCCGGCCACCTCCACCTCTTCCGGCTCCGGCTCCGGTGGCCTGGCGTAGTCCAGGAGCAGCCCGAGCATCCGTTCCATGCGCTCCGCCTGGGCGATGGCGGCCCGGGCGCGGCGAGCCGGCCGTTCGCCGGTGGCTTCCTCGGCGATCATCTGCAGGGAGCCCTTGATGGTGGCCAGGGGTGTTCTCAACTGGTGGGCCAGGCCGGCCCCCGCCCGGCCCAGGGCCTCCGAGCGGCGTTGCTGGGCCTCCTGGAGCACGAGCTCCCGCTGCCGGTCCAGCAGGCGGCCGGCCACGAGCGCCAGCGCCACCAAGGCGAGGCTCCCGGCGACGGCCGCCGGGAGGATCAGCCGGGTGGCCAGCGGGGGGCGGCCCGCGTGTGGAGCCAGGAAGACCTCCAGGACGTAGCGCCCCCGTCCGGCCCGACCATCCGTCGTTCCCGTCCGGGACGCATCTCCCCTTGCCCAGGGAGGCCCGAGCCCGGAAGAGCCCGCCGTACCCGGGGCGTTCCTGAGCTGGCGCAGGCGTTGGCTCCGCTCCTCGGACGATGGCGGCCCGCCCCGCCCATGGGGCCCCAGGAAGATCGTGACCTTCCGGGAGCGGAGGGTGCCGTCGGTCCGGCCCAGGCGGACGAGCTCGATTCCCCTGGAATCATGAAGGACCATGCCCGCAACCTCGGGAGAGGCCTCCCGGAACGGCTCATCGAGACTCGACGCGGCGTTCTCGACCGCGCGTTCCCTCAGAAGGGATTCGACCCGGTGCGCCAGGCCGAGGACCCGCCCGTCGAGGGCGAGCTGGTACCGCTGGCGCACGGCGTGGAGGGCCACGGTGGCCAGCGCCACCATGGCGATACCGGCCACAGCGGCCGCTGCCGGCAGCCAGAAGGTGGCGCGGAATTCCCATTGTTCCTTCATGCCCCCCTTACTCTATCCGAAACCGTGAGGGACTCGCCCCTTGCTGCAAGATTTGCAGATTCCGGGCCTCGAGCTCCTGGATTCGGGCGGAAGGGCTCATCCCCGCGTCCTCCCCGGCCGCGGTGGAAAACACCCGACGATACAGGCCTTCACAAGGCCTTCCACCCGCCCGTTCCCAATTCCACCGTGACCAAACAGCCCCAGCGCCTCTGGCCGCCCTCAGGGTCCGTCGCAGGCGCCGCCGCCGGGAGAAACGCCGCAATGGCGTACCTTCCGGCGGTCGCAGCAGAAAACCGGCGCGGGCGACGGACCCCAAAAAGCAAGGGGCACGGCGAGCCGTGCCCCGTGGAAGCCGCCGAAGCGGATGCGTGGTTCGGCTAGAAGCCCATGACAGCGGGCATCTCCATGTCCAGGGCCCGGGGCACGGTCAGCACCGCCTGGGAGCGATCGCCAACCAGCTCCCAGCTTTCGGGGTTGGCGAGGATGGCGCGTACCAGGGCCGCGTGAAGGGCATGCCCCGCCTTGTGGGCCGTGACAGAGGCCTGGATCGGGTACTCGAGGAGCGCCAGGTCGCCGATCAGGTCGAGGACCTTGTGCCGGACGAACTCGTCGGGGAAGCGGAGCTCGCCCGAAATGACCCGATGGTCGTCGACGACGACGCAGTTGCTGAGCGAGCCGCCGCGGGCGAGTCCCTGGCTCTTGAGGTACTTGACATCCTTGAGGAAGCCGAAGGTCCGAGCCGGGGCGATCTCTTTACGGTAGCTTTCCGGAGAGATACACCCAACGTAGCGCTGGAACCCCACCAGGGGGTTGTCGAACGAGATCCTGTAGTCCACCTCGAGCCCGTCGGACGGCTCCGCCCGGATCCACTTCTCACCATCGTGGACCTCGATGGGCCGCGTCAGGCGGAGCGTCATGACGGGGCGCTCCTGCTCACGGATGCCAGCGTCCTCGATCAACTCGACAAAGGGCTCGGCCGAGCCATCAACGATGGGGACCTCACCACCCTCCAGGTGGATAAACACGTTATCGATGTTCAGGCCGCGCAGGGCGGAGAGAAGATGCTCCACGGTCGAAATGGCCGATTCGCCGAGACCGATCCGCGTGGCGAAGGAAAGCTCCTGGGCGTGATCCACCTGGGCGGGGATGACCGTGCCGGTCTCTCCGTGATGAAAGAGGATTCCATGATCCACGGGCGCCGGCTCGAGCCACATGCAGCTCGGAGCGCCGGTGTGAAGGCCGATCCCTTCCACCTTGACCGGCCGTTGGATCGTGTTCTGATTCCGCATCACACCCCCCATTCGGCGCCTGAATACGCAAGGAGCGTGCCACCGGAGTGGCTCAGACCGAAGTTCTTTTCTTGCAATGGTTGTGCCGATTCAGGACGAGAGGAGCGCGGTGGCTGACGTTGTGCCGATCCCACACCTGTTGGGAAAAGGACACAGATGGCGGCGCCGCGGGGCGCCGGGATGGAGGGAAAAACCGGAGTCTTGGCGAACACGGGTGGCCGGAGTCCGGGGGAGCGCCGATGGGCGTGGGCCACGTTGCGGCGGGAATGCGCTATTCTGGGAGACCGGGCAGCACCCCAACGCCGCCCGTGAAAGGAGACGGTGTGAGCGCGGATATCGCGGGCTGGACCCCGGCGTTCGAGCGGAGGTTCAAGGAGCTGCTGTACAGGTTCCTGGAAGATGTGCAGGCCACCAAGGCCGCCCTCTACCTGCTGGCCGACGATGGGAGCTATGTGCTGGCCACCCAGTACGGTTTCGGCCGCCGCGACCTGCTGGCGGCCGAACATCTTCCGGAGGACCCCATGGTGGTTCTCGTACGGCAGCTGCGCTCGGTGCCGCGGGCCTTCAACGGCCCCGACGAGGTCCCGGAGCTGGCCCGCTATCTCGAAGGCGCCGGGACCGCACGGTTGCTGTTGGTGCCCCTCTTCGCCGCCTCCAGGATCTTCGGTTTCATCGACGTTCGGGACAAGGGCCGGCGGCGGAAGTTTACCCCGCCGGACGTGACGACGGCTGGCGCCATCGCCGCCGACATGATGGCGGCCCTGCGGGAGACCAACCTCTATCCGGAGCTCGTCGCCACGGCGGTCCAGGAGCCGGTCCTGCCCGGACCGCCGGGCGAGGTCCCCCAGATCCTGATGGATGAGAGCGGGCTGGATCGGGAAGCCCTGGCGGCACTGCTCGGTGACGCTGCCTCGCTGGCTGCTTGCCCGGGCGTGCACGCTGTCGCGGTGACCCAGTGGGAGGGTGAGCGGTGTCAGACCGTCGTCCTTGCATCGAGCGAGCTCCTGGACGAGGGCGCGGCCGCGCTGCGGCGCCACCAGGCGGATGAGCTTCGCCGCCACGGCTGGCCGGTTCCCGCCGATGAGGCCTGGGAGCTCCTCGTGCGGCGTGTGGAGGCGGTGGCGCCAGCCGACGGGCACACCATCGCCACCTCAGGCCTTCCCGGGAGACCCGGCGTACCGCTGGTCATCTCCGTGGTGGCTGGAAAGGCAGGGGAGGCCCGGCGTCATCTGGCCGTGGCTCTGAGGCGTGCCGAGGAGCACGCGCGGACCAGCGAGCTCCGCTTCAGCCGCCGCCGGATGGTCCGCAAGCTTCTGGCCACCCCCGGGGACGAGATGGATCCCCTGCGGCGCCACGGCGAGCAGGTGTCGCGCGTGTCCTGGAACCTCGGCCACGTTCTCGATCTTCCCGGCGGGGAGTTGGAGGAGGTGGCGCTCGCCGGTCTCGTCCACGACATCGGGATGCCGGAGATCCTGGGCGACGCCCCCTACCGGAACCCCCATCCGGGGCCCGAGGAACGGCACATGTACCGGCGGCACGCGCAGGCGGGCGAGCGGCGGCTCCTGGATCTTGGGCTCAGGAGCCTGGCCTCCATCGTTCGCCACCACCACGAGCGTTGGGATGGCGGGGGATATCCCGACCGGCTGGCCGGGGAGGCCATCCCGTTGACCGCGCGGATCGTTCACGTGGCGGAGGTCTACGACGTCCTGACCTCCACCAGCTCCTACCGGCGCACGGTGGCGCCGCAGCGCGCCCTGGCCATCCTCAAGGCGGCCGCCGGACAGCAGTTCGATCCGCGGGTCGTGAGAGCGCTGGAGCAGGTGCTTCCATGAAGGACAGGGCCGGGCGGAAGATCCTGGCGACCAACCGGAAGGCACGTCACGCCTTCGAGATCCTGGAGCGCCTCGAGGCCGGGATCGAGCTGCTGGGCACCGAGGTCAAGGCCGTCCGGGCCGGCCGGATCAACCTCAAGGAAGGTCACGTCAGCTTCTCCGGCGGGGAGGCCTTCCTGGTGGGCTGCCACATCAGCCCCTACGAGCACGCCGGCTACTCGGTTCATGACCCGCTGCGCCGGCGAAAGCTGCTGCTCCACAAGCGGGAAATCCTGCGATTGGCCAGCAAGGTCCAGGAGAAGGGCTACACGGTGATCCCCCTCTCGGTGTACCTCGACGGAAACTGGATCAAGGTGGAGATCGCCCTGGCCCGGGGCAAGCACCTCCACGACAAGCGGGAGACGCTGCGCCGCCGTACCCTGGACCGCGAGGCCGAACAGGCCATCAAGGAGCGGAGCGGGTGAGGAGGCAAGAGTGAGGTGTGAAGGGCGAGGGGATGGAGCTCGGGGGATAGACGATAGACGATAGAGGAAAGAAGGGGAGCGGGGGAATGGCGCTGCCGAACACGGCGTTGATCCCAGCGATGCGTGATTTCATCTCCATCCGCGGTGCGCGGGAGCACAACCTGGCCGGGATCGACGTGGACATTCCGCGCGACCGGCTCGTCGTGATCACGGGCGTCTCGGGCTCGGGCAAGTCCTCGCTGGCCTTCGACACCCTCTTCGCCGAGGGCCAGCGGCGCTACGTGGAGTCGCTCTCGGCCTACGCCCGGCAGTTCCTCGAGCAGATGGAGAAGCCGGACGTGGACACCATCGAGGGACTGTCTCCGGCCATCTCCATCGAGCAGAAGACCACCTCGCGCAACCCGCGGTCCACCGTTGGCACCGTCACCGAGATCTACGACTACCTGCGCCTCCTGTGGGCCTCCATCGGTGTGCCCCACTGTCCGCACTGCCACGTGCCCATCCAGCCCCGGACGGTTCAGGAGATGGTCGACCAGCTGATGGAGCTCTCCGAAGGAACGCGCTTCCTTCTCCTGGCACCACTGGTCAGCGGCCGCAAGGGCGAGCACCGCAAGCTCTTCGAGCAGATGATCCGCGACGGCTTCGTCCGGGCCAGGGTGGACGGCGAGCTCGTGGAGGCCGCGTCGCCCCCCGAGCTGGAAAAGAACCGCAAGCACACCATCGAGGTGGTGGTGGACCGCCTGTCGGTGCGCCCCGGCGTCGAGGGCCGGCTGGCCGCCTCCCTGGAGACGGCACTCAAGGTCGGGGACGGACTGGTCCGCGTCGCCATGGTCGACGGGGAGGAGATCCTGCTCTCGGCCCGCCACTCCTGCCACCTTTGCGGGTTCTCCATGGCCGAGGTCTCGCCACGGCTCTTCTCATTCAACTCCCCGCAGGGTGCCTGCCCCGAGTGCTCGGGCCTGGGCTACCTCCGGGAGGTCGATCCGGGCAAGCTGGTTGTGGATCCCGAGCGTTCACTCCGGGCCGGTTGCCTGGCGGTGCTTCCCCAGGGCTCGACCTCGTGGAGACGCCGGCAGGTGGAGCAGCTGGCGGGGCACCTGGGCTTCTCCCTGGACACCCCCTGGCGGCGGCTGCCCGAGGATGTGCGCCGCCTGATCATGTTCGGCGCCGACGAGGAGATGGAGTTCGTCTGGCGCAGCTCCAAGGGTGCCTACCAGTTCCGGGACCGCTTCGAGGGGCTGGTGCCCGCCCTGGAGCGGCGGTACCGGGAGACATCCTCGGAAGAGACCCGCCGGGAGCTCGAGCGCTACATGGCCTTCGCCCCCTGCCAGGCCTGCGGCGGCGCCCGCCTGCGGCCCGAGGCCCTTGCCGTGCTCGTGGGCGGCGCCTCCCTGGCCGAGGTGACGGCCCTGCCCGTGGGCAAGGCCCTTGGCTGGTTCGACGGGCTCGAGCTCGGCGAGCGCGACCGGGCCATCGCCGCCAAGATCCTGCGGGAGGTCCACGACCGGCTGGGTTTCCTGGTGGCCGTGGGGCTGGACTACCTGACCCTGGACCGGATGGCGGGCACCCTCTCCGGCGGGGAGAACCAGCGGATCCGCCTGGCGACCCAGGTGGGCTCCAAGCTGATGGGGGTGCTCTACGTGCTTGACGAGCCCTCCATCGGCCTCCATCAGCGGGACAACCGGCGCCTGCTGGACACCCTGGCGGGCATGCGCGACCTGGGCAACACCGTGGTGGTGGTCGAGCACGACGAGGAGACCATCCGCTCGGCGGACTGGGTAATCGACCTGGGGCCGGGCGCCGGTTCCCACGGCGGCCGGGTGGTGGCCGAGGGTCCGCCGGAGGCCATCGAGGCCTGCCCGGAATCGCTGACCGGCCGGTACCTGGCGGGGAAGCTTCGCATCGCCGTTCCCGAGGCCCGGCGAAGGGGCACGGAACGGTCCCTCGTGGTCCGTGGCGCCGCCGAGCACAACCTCAAGAACATCGACGTGGCCTTCCCCCTGGGCCGCTTCATCTGCGTGACGGGCGTCTCTGGATCCGGCAAGTCGACCCTGGTCAACGAGATCCTCCACAAGGCCGTCAGCCGCGAGCTATACGGCTCCCTGGCACGGCCGGGGAGACACGCTGGCCTCGAAGGGGTCGAAGAGCTGGACAAGGTCATCGCCATCGACCAGAGCCCCATCGGCCGCACGCCCCGCTCCAACCCGGCCACCTACACCAAGGTCTTCGACCCCATACGCCAGCTCTTCGCAGGCACCACCGAGGCGCGAGCCCGTGGCTACAAGCCCGGACGTTTCAGCTTCAACGTCCGGGGCGGACGCTGCGAGGCCTGCCAGGGCGCCGGCCAGATCCGGATCGAGATGCACTTCCTGGCCGACGTTTTCGTCACCTGCGACGTCTGCAAGGGCCGGCGCTACAACCGGGAGACCCTGGAGGTGCGCTACAAGGGCCTGAGCATCGCCGACGTGCTCGAGCTGAGCATCGAGGAGGCCCGGGACTTTTTCTCGGCCATCCCGCGGATCGTCCGCATCCTCGACACCCTGATCGCCGTGGGCCTGGGCTACCTGCACCTGGGCCAGCCGGCGACCACGCTCTCCGGCGGCGAGGCCCAGCGGATCAAGCTCTCCCGCGAGCTGGCCCGCCGCGCCACGGGGCGGACCCTCTACCTCCTGGACGAGCCCACCACGGGCCTCCACTTCGACGACATCCGGAAGCTCCTCACTGTGCTCCACGCCCTGGCCGACCGCGGCAACACCGTCGTGGTCATCGAGCACAACCTCGACGTCATCAAGACCGCCGACTGGATCGTCGACCTGGGCCCCGAGGGTGGCGACGCCGGCGGCGAGCTGGTGGCGGCTGGCACGCCGGAGGAGGTGGCCGCCTGCACCACCTCCCACACGGGGCGATTCCTCGCCCCGTTGCTGAACCCGAGGCATTGAGGCGTTGCCTTCTGACAACCACCAAATCGGAAAATCGCCAGTTCTGGTCCAGTCCCTTTATCGTCTCCCACCTGAGTTGGTATGGATTGTGCGTCCTCAACCCCGGTGGAGGGTGTCATGCTACGTACTGGATCAAGGCTGCCTACTTTATCCTCTTGCATCCTGGCTCTCGTCCTGGTGTTGGTCCCCTTTTCCGGCCAAGCGCAGGGAAGCAACGGCCAGCTCATCAACCGCCTTCCGAGCGATCCCCTGGTGGCCGGGTACTGTAACGGTGACACCCCGGCGCAGGATTACGACAATCTCCTCGACCTCCTCGACCTCCTCGACCTCCTCGACCTCCTCGACCTCCTCGACCTCCTCGAACTCCTCGACCTCGTCGGGCTAGTGGCCGGAGACGACCCCCAGGCCGCCGAGCAGATCCACCAGGTGATCCGCCAGATCGACGAGGCCCTCGGCCTTTCCCTGCGGAACGACATTCTGGCGTCGCTGGGCTCCGAGCTGGGCGTTTGGACATCCGTTCCCTGGACCGGCTGGCCGGCGCCCTGAACAAGCCCGGCGGGTCCCCGGACGAGGTATTCGCAGAGCTCGATTTCTGTCTCCTCGCAAGGGTCACGGCTCCCGCGAAGCTCGACGCCGCCCTCCGGAAGGTCGCCCGGAAGAACGGAGCCACTGTGAAGGACGACGGCACCACGGTCCATCTCCTGTGGAAGGGGGCCGGCGCCAGCGACGATCTGGGGCTCAGTTACTCGATCCACCGTGGGGTCCTGGCGCTCTCCCCCGCCAACACGACCGAAATCCCCGGCGGCCGGGTACAGGCCTTCGGACACCGCATCACCGACGGGAAGGATTTCCGCACGGTGTTCAGCCACCTTGACCCCAATCCCTCGCACTGGCTCTACCTCAACCTGCCCAGGCTCCGGCAGCTCCTCCTCAGCTCCAGCGTCATCGCACGTGGGCTTTCCAGCGAGCCCGAGACTCGCAGCCTCTATGAGCGGTATGCCACGCCATCTCAGATCCCCACTGGCCTGGGCGTGACGGTCGTCGAGGTTGACCACGGCGTTCGTCAGACCACCTACGGTCCCAAGCTCTTCTCCTCGCTCGGCATGGGTAAGATCTACCCCCTGATTCTCGGCGCCATCGCCATCCCCAACTTGCTCAACGCGACCAACCGGGGCTGGCAGAATCGGACCATGATGGACATCCGGACCATCGGTATCGCCATCGAGGAGTACAACGTGGACTACGGCAGCTACCCGTCCACCGGAGGAGCATGGGTGAACGCGGCCGAGCTCGCGCCAAAGCTCTCCTCCACGTACCTCAAGAACCTCCCCCGAACCGACGCCTGGGGACACCCCTTCCGCGTCTGGAGCGACGTCCAGTCCTACATCATCGTCAGCCCCGCCGACAACGGCACGATCGACCGCGACTGGCTCGGCCAATCCGCTCCGGAGCCGTCCACCAAGTTTGCAGCCGACATCGTCTTCAAGGACGGCACATTCCTCCAGTGGCCCGAGAGCTTGCTGACGGACTGAGGCCGGACGGAATCCCTGTACTCCCCCTCGTACCAGACAGAAAGCTTCGGCGGCGTCGCGCAATCGTTTGGCAAGATGCTCACTCGATTGGCGAAATCAGTCACCCAGCGGCGGAGGAAAACCGATAAACGGATAAAGGGCACGCTGTTCTGTATGTTCCCTGAAGGAATGCCTCTCCCTGCCACTGAAAGCCGGGCGGGCTCTCTCTGCCCCCACCCCGAAATGGGGGGGGATGCATGGCCAAAACCCCAGGCCGCCAAGAACCACGAGAGCACCCTTCCAGGACCATCCACCAACGAAGATTCGTGGCAATTGCCAGCACCGTTGTGTGTCTGTCGCCGCTGAACCAGTACAGCAAGGGTCCTACTGTCGGTGCTCACTCCGGGCCTGCTGCCGGCGAAGGTGGCCGGTGAGATTCTTGGGGAAGGTGCGTGAAGAACAAGCGCCGAAGCTGCACGGAGAGGTTTCGGGCGTGAGTGCCACGCGGGAAAGCGCCCCGTCGGCCCGATGGTTCCAACCCGGCCAGGGCCGGGCCTTTCCGATGCAGGCCGGAGTTCCCAAGTTCCCTTTCTCTCACGGTTTGGGCCAATGGGCGATCCACGGTGGAGGGGGGGGCCACCTGCCCTCTGCCATGGCCCGGCGTTCCTCACCCACGCAGTGGGCAACTCGCAAGGCACCGTGGCGTACCAGATCGCGTTGGACTTGCCTCACGGTTTGTGCCGCCAGCTGGCGGCGGCCCGCCAGATATCGGGCCCGCGCCGCGAGCATGAGATCGATCGGATCCGAACACAGGCCCAGCAGGTGCTCGGCCAGACGCTCCCCCATCTCCGGAGCACCTTGGACCGTGATCAGCGCACGGAGCAGATCAGCGACCTGTCCGCTCTCCTCCAACCGATCGACTCCCCGGTACGTCACACCCTTGATCAAGAGCATGACCGCCTCTCTGCACCCGTTCATCCGTGCAAGTCGAAGTAGCTTTCTTCGAGATCCCCAGCCCTGAGCATTCTCGAGAAGAAAACGAGCCATCCGATCCGCATCGGTCGAACGAGCCTCACGCAATGCCCGGCGCAACGCCCCACCAACTTCCAGGTGATGATGTTGGCTCGCAAACACGAGCCCGACAAGCCCGGGGCCTGCCACTTCCGCTGGATCTTCCGGCAGATCGAGCCTGGTCCATCCACTTTTCCGGCCGCCGTCCGCAGCCTCGTCATAGAGCATCGCAAACGCCTCGAGCCGTGCCGACATGACGAGATCGCGGATCCCCTTGGAGAGCTTCGCCAGGCCCTCGTTCTCCGCCTCGGCCACGGCTTCCCCGTAGAGCCCGCGCCTCGCAAGCCGGCGCACGCACTTCTCTACCTCCTCCCGGCTGTGCTCGGTCTGCGCACGATAGCCGGCAAACCATCGGTCGAACGTGTCCCCACGGAGGATCTTCTCGATGTGCTCCCCCATGGACCGCGGACCCCCATAGCCAATGATCCGGTCGATCTCCCGATCAGATGCGTCTTCAATGACGATTGTGGGGACGAAAGATATCTTGAAGCGTCTGACCTCGGGCCCATCTTCACCCAAGGGAACATCGAGTCGAACACGGACGAAGGGCTTCAACGCGTCCCGCAGCGTCTGACTGGTTTCCATGTCGGCTTCCAGCCGATGACAGACACCTCACCAGTCCCCCGTGAACAGCACGAGCAGTTTCTTGTTCTCCCGCTTCGCGACCTTCAATCCCTGCTGCAGGTCTCCATCGATCCAGCGCAGCTCGTGCAGCCGATGCCACAGTAGTCCGGCCCCGCGCGCCGTGCCCACAGCCAGTGCCAACCCGAGGAGAACGCCGGACCAGCGCTTCCAGCTGAAACGTCGGCTTCGCCCCGCCTGTCCCCACTCAGTTATCCGACCCATGCCGCTCCTCCGTAAACAGCGATCGAATCGGGATCGGGCCCGTTGGTGTCCCATCCAGCCGAACGCCGCCGTCGAACTGTTCCCGCGCCGGATCGTAGCCCTGCGTGAACACGACGGTTCCCAGGTACTGCGTGATGATCGTGCTCGGGATCATGTGGGCGGTCATGACGTTTCCAAAAACCTCATTGACATGATCGATCAGCCCGGACTGACCCGGGTCTGCGAGGGAGATGTACACCCGGCGGGACCCGTCGGCGTACTTGAGAATCGCCCTTTCCAGCTCCCTGCAGAAGGAGCACCATTCTGCCGAGATCACGAGAATCGAGGGCCTTCGCGATCTGCCGACCTCGTCGATGGTTCGTGTCGCCTCTTTTTGCGTCCGGATGTAGGTAACCCTGGCCTGCTGCCTTCCCCTGCCGCAACCCGGAGACGCTGCCAGAACACCGGCCGCCACGATCCTAGCGAGAAGGGCGACGGGATGAAACAACCCGTTTCTCATGGATGACCGGAAAATCCCGAGATGGAAGTTTCTGTGGACGGGTACCAGCATGGTTTCATCTCCCTACCTCGGGAACATGGCGGGAAGGCAAGGGATCGGCACCTCCGCGGCACAGGGCCCGATTCCCGGAACAGGTCCTCTCGTCTCATACCTGGTGTCCGTCACACGGGATACCTTCGGCGTTTCGACGCGCATTCCGGCCAGCCAGCCGCCCTCGTCGTCGAGGAGCTGTACGAGATTGAAGGACTCTGCTCCCTCCCCGGTGTTGTCCCGAGCGAAGGCACCGGAATTGTGAGGCGTAAGACAGCCCCCTCGGTGTTCAAGAAGACCACCTCCTGATCCCCGGCGACCCCAAGCGCGGCTCTGCTGGCCTGCCAGAGCGCCGCCTTGAGCTCGGCTCTGCCGGCCCGTGAAGAGAGGAACGGCCAGTACAACGTTCCCGGCACGGCACAACGACCTCCCGGCCGCAGGACGTTGGGAGGCTCCGGGCCGAGGGCAGCGTCACTCGCCAAGATCCGGGCCTCCCCACTTCCTGCCCATCTTGAACCTCCGGAAGACCTCGTGGGCCGCGTCCCAGGGATCCCGGTGCTGCCGGCAGATGGTGTCGAGAGCCGTGACGAGGTGCTCGTTGCCGAAGTGGCTGACCACCATCTCCACCTCGCCCGGATCCACCTCCCGGAACCGGCCCTGGAGGAACTCCCGCATGATCCTGGCGCCGGGGCTCGAGGGGTTGTCCCGGGAGCACATCGACCTGAAGGATGTGACGATTTCCTTCGTCAGCCACGCCCCGTCGTGCCCTCTCCGGCTGTACACGCGACCGGCCAGGTGCGCTCCCAGCACCACGGCCGTGCTCTCCTCCAGGACCTGGCTCTCGATGCCGTTCCCGTAGCGAGAGAGCCCCGCCTGATAGAAGAGCGCGTGCACACACTCGTGACCGGCCACGTAGAGGAGCTCGGGCTCCGGCCAGCCGACCGTGGAGTTGAAGGAGACGACCTGGACCTCCGTCTCGTACGAGCCGCCGACGTAGGGGGGCAGCGGCACCACTCTCACCGAGGACACCCGGATGCCGTGGCCTACGATCGCCAGCAGATCGTGAACGTCCCGTTCCGCCCGCCGCCGGATGGCCGCGATGCGATCCGCCTCCCGCCGGGCCTCCAGCTGCGCCCGCCCGAAGTGGACCAGGCCAACCGTCACAAGGAGGGCCGCCACCACGACCCACCAACGTTTCAGGAACCACAACATCGCCCCCAGCCTGGTCTCCCACCACGTCCACCACCTGCGCAGGATGTCGCCGATCCATGGATGAGCCACCACGTCTTCCGCCCGTAACGATTTCCGTTTCGGGAAGATAACGTCGCTCGGCCGCGCCGCCTCCACGCTGCGCCGCGCCGAACTTAGCCGCACGGCGCCCAGACCCTCCGCCGGGTTGTGATCATGCCCGAACTGGCCGTCGCGTCCCGGAGGATCGGTCATCCACCTCTCTCCCATCGCACGGGACGAGACCGGACCTCGAGCGTCCAGGCTGCCCGAGCAACAGGAAGCCTCGGCCCGCCCGTTCCCTTGCCGCCTAAAATCCTCGCGCCCATCGCCCCAGGAGCAGTTCTCCATCCCGCGCTTATCATTTGAAAGGGCGGGTGACCTGTAGCCCTTGAGGCCACTGAAGGAAACTCCCATTCTTGAAGACGATGTCGGAGGCGAAGTTGGTGGACGATTTCGCAGTTGACTGACCAAGCCAATCGCGGTCGATCGTTCCGTCCTTGCCGGGGCTGACGATGAGGTAGGATTCGCCGTCGCTCCAGATGCGGAGGGGGTGTCCCCAAGCATCGGTCTGGGGACACTTCTTCACGTAGGCGGGAGAAAGCACGGGCGCGAGTGCAGCAGCATCGACCCAAGAACCGCCAGTGTACGGGTACCGATCGTAGTCCACTTGGTACATCAAAATCGCTGTTGCCAGAGTCCTCATTGTTGCCATGGTCCGAGTTTGCTTCTCATGGTCCACGGTAGTCTTGCGCATCGAGGTTGGACTACCAGCTTCACGTTCGGACAGATTCTGTTTCGATTCAACCCTGAGATCACATCCTTGAAGCACGAGGCGCCACCGCTCTCTCTTGGTGGGGCAACATAGTCCGTCGGCTGGATAGTGAACCGTTATATTGGCCAGGATCTCTTCATTCCCAATCCTCAGGGAATCCACGCGCGCACGATCTTCGATAAACAGATTGCCACAGGAGACCGGCCGTCCATCCTTGTCCACGAAAACCACGATCGAAACCCATCCAGCCGTACCCCAGGTTTGTTCGACAACAGCTATTGCCGCATCATCAATTCCGTCGTTGTTGAGATCGCCTCGTGCAACAGAATCTCGAAGAAACCAGACCCCTGCAAGCGGTTCGCGATCGTCAATTCCTCCTCGGCCATCAGATTCCCATCGCCCGCCTTTGAGCTGGTATTCTCCTAACTTGACGTTCCAAAGCGCTTCCGTCGGAAATGGTCGCCTTGTCTTGGGTCCGTGGTGTGTCTTCCCCCCAACGAGGCGGATCTCGGCCTCGTCCTTGTGGATGGTTCCAGGGTGGCCGATGGCGCCGTAGCGGGCGCCGGCCTCAAGCACGAAGACCGCCGAGCCGTCCGCTGCGCCGCAACTCTTGCACTTTTCGAGCCAGGTCCGGGCGTTGGTTGCCCGGTCTGGACTGATGATGTAGATCCTATCAGGGCGGAGCTTGTGAAGCTGCTCCGCGCTCAGGAGCTCCCGGGTTTCGAGCACATCGAAACGGTTCGCTGCGCTGAGGACGGTGAAGGTCAGCGGCTCGGAGTACCGGTTGACATCGATGGGCCGGCCGTTCCGTTTCACCTTGAGGAAGTCGAAGATGACGACGGGCAGAATCATCGGTTTTCCAGGCCCGCTGAGCAGCTCCTCGCCGTCGAAGCCCTCCGATGGCCGGAGGGCTGGCGAGAGCGGCAGGACCATGACCGGATCGAAGAGGCGGTGGGCCTTGCGCTGAAGGTAGGTTGTGAGCGCTGTCAACGCCGCCATGCCGGGGTTCGGTCCTCCCGAAACGGCGCCCTTGATCAGCACGTCCCAGCCGAATCCCTCGAGAAGATCCTTCAAGCCTGTCGCTCCCGCTGCCTTGGCATCCTCCCAAGAGGTATCGCCATCACCACCGACGAGCGGCTTCTTGATGGAAAACACGGTGCCACCATTCCCAACCATGACAAAGCAGGGGCTGTCCGGATCCGGAGGGTTCGGCACACCGCAGGGCCAGGTGAGGAATCGACCGTTGGCGTAGATGATGTCCGTATCCCACGATTCCGATGGCCCCAGGTATCTCAACGATGTCTGCATCTCACCATCCGCCCCGGCGGAATAGATTCCGTAGGTGTTCCCGTCCCCTTTCAAGAGGATGGGGTGCCCCCAGCCATCCTTCGCGGAGAGGCCGGTGGCACCCACGCTGCGCAACCCGTCGAGGATGGCCGCCACGGGCGTGGCGGGCTGGCCCTCAGAGGCGTCAGTCGAAACCGGGAAGCTTCCGTGGACCTGCCGGTACTTCTCCAGGGCGAGCCCCAGCGCCTTCATCCGATCCAACGTCGTCCGCGCCGCCTCCTCCTGAAAGAGGCGACCGTACTCGCCGGCGCCCGTGTTCGGCTCCACATCCTGACCCGCCGGGGGAGCCCCCAGCCTCGATCCCCCCTCCGGCGGCGACCCGCGCTCTTGCTGGACCTGTTCGGGGGATGTCTCACTCTTGGCCGGGGGAGGCGTTGCGGGGTTGCGCTGGATCAGCTGGTCGATCATGGCCTGGGGAGTCCCGGCCTGCCAGCGTGGGGGGGCCTGGAGGCCGGCGGCACGGGCCACCTCCATGAGGACGGTGACGCAGTCGCTCGTGGTCAGGCGGTAGGGGTGGGACTCCCACCGGCGGCGGACGGCCTCCGTGCGGCGGAAGGCGTCCCGGCTGACGCGGACCTCGAGGATGTCGCCGATCTCGTGTCGCGTCAGGAGATCATCCCGGAGCTTGCCCGGCACCGGGCCCACGACCTGCCGGACCACGCCGAGCGTATCCCCCTTGACCGGGTAGAAACCGAAGGCCTCGGCCGAGCTGAAACAGCGATCCGGATCCTCCGAGGCCCACACCACGAAGGCGTGCCCCGGCAACTCGCTCCACCCGGGGCTCTTCCTCCAGCAGAAGAGCAGGGAATAGCTACCCTGCCCGGAGCTGTCCCGCCGGGCGATGACCCGGTCGATCTCGAGCGCCGGCGCCAATGGGGCCACGAAGCAGCACAACACCAGGAGTCCTGCAATCGCCGACCGCTTCCCTATTGGACACCCCTTCGACGACACTGTGCCATCACGTGACGGTCGCATCACCATTCGATACATGTGTCGATCCTCCATCTTGTCGTTCCGTTGGTTGCGAGCCACCCGGTACGGGACGTGCTCTCCGCGAACGGGCCATCAGGTAGCCCGGGGAATTGAGCTCTCACATCCGAATCCCGTAGATGACCAGATCCTCTCCCTGGAGCACGGCCAGCTTTATCGGATAGCGGCGTCTCGGTTTGCCACGATATACGAGCTTGCCATCGCTGCGAGAAACGACGATGCCGCCAAGCGGGGGCATCGCCCCACCTGTCCAACCCGGTGCCAAGACGTGGCCATCCGCAGCACGGCGGCAACGAACCCGACCCGCCGAGTATCGTTTGAGCTCGAAGACATTGGATTCCATCAGGGATGTTGCAAAGCGGACGGTCCGGTCAAGCTCAGACCGAAAGGTCTGCTGTAGACGGGCCAAGAGCGCCGCGTCGAGCCCGACACCCTCCAACTCCACGCTGGAGCCGGCGAGGTGGGACCGCAATGTTCCAGTCCCCAGTTGCCGTATCTCATGACGGAGCAACAGGATTTCCACGAGGGCCACGAGCACGTGTTCTGCCTCCATGGCAACGGAAATCGGAATGGAGGCGATGGGGATCGCCCCAGGCTCCTGCCGAGGAAAGGTCCGTACACGGGCCGCCGGTGGAGGTGGGGAGGGAGCTGGCGAACGGGAAACCGACTCACTCACCCTCGGCGTGCGCTCCACGTCGATCAGAGGCTCCTTAGTCGTGCCCGCGCCAGTTCCTGGCTCCCGCAGGCTCGGCGCGACAGCTGGAGGAGGACCGGCCTCGTCAAGTGCGCTCGGCGGCACGTCGTCGGCTCTCACCGATTCCACATCTTCGAAGGAAACCTCTTGTTCCCGGGTCTTTGTATCGGGCTCCCCCGCACTCCGACATTCCTCTTCCCGTTCCCCCATGCCGGAGACGTCCTGAGCACCCGGTGTTCCGATGAGCCGTTCCATGGGAATGGCCGGCGTCCGGTAGACATCCTGCTCCCACGATGTGACATCAAGCCCTGGCACGTCCGGTTGTGGGGCACGCCCTCCCACGAAACGTCCCTCTTCGAACTGGCCAAGTTCAACTCCCGCCGGTCCCAGCAAAATGAGAGATTGTCCACGGCGTACCACCTGGTATCTGCCGCGGGCCCCCCAACCTTGAAGCACAACACCCCCCTCTCCTGCCGGTACGACGGGGGCTGCCACCACCCGGTCACCCGAGGCGACGATTGCCTCTTCAAGGAGCTCCGGGGTCAGCCACGGATTTTCCGGATCGCCGGCCAGTGTGGGGGCAACGGCCAGGGGGTCCATCTCCACACCGGATCTTGATTCCGGCTTCCACCGCCGCAGGTTTCTTTCCAGTGTCAGGAGCAAGCTCAGGAAATCCGGAAAACTCCCAAGAACGATGGCAATGCCCAGCGCCGTTCCAAGACCGCCGACAACGATACCGAGGATTGCACCGCCGCTCAGATGATCTGAGGCCACGATGACCACCAGCGCTGTACCAGCCAGTACACCAAACACCGAGAACCAGGCCAGGATTCGACCCCAGATCAGGTAGGCCGAGATCCCAGGAAACCCCGGTGCCACTGAGACCCGACCCAAACCTTCAGGTCTCATGTTGGCCTCGATACGGAGGAGATTTCGGATGAATCGGGGAACGACTGCGAGAATCAGAAGCATCATCACGGCCAGCGGAACGAAGATCAGCACCACGACCATCCCACCCCGTGGCAGCTCCGCCAGGAGCTTGAGCGCAACCACCACCGTTGCAGCTCCGCCCAACCACAAGAGAAGCGTCATCAGTCCGATCAGCGCTTTGAGCCACTTGAAATCCAGACTCCTGGGAGTATTTCCACCCGACGTGGCCACAGCCACATCCTCGGCCATTTGAAAGATGTCCACCAGACCCAACAAGCCCAGCCCATCCACGAGAACGACAGCAAGTAAGGAGAAGGTACTCCTCAGGATGTCGCCAAGCGCCCCGTTGGATAGCTGCAACATCCATGCATGAGTTCCGGATCTCAGAGCGACCCACATGAGCCCTACGGCAAGAACCACCAGAACGACTCCACGGAGGAATATCAAGGCCGGCATGTGGACGCGGCGATACCGGTCGCCTCCCATGCCCTCACCCACTCGAAGTAGTGTCCTCATGGCGTCTGCCCGCACCCACGAAAAAAACGCGGCAAACAGCGCGATCAGCAGGAGAACGAAGATGTAGACAGCGGCCCCCCGGGCGCGAAGACTTATGGCACCCCCCAACAGGAGCGCCAGCGAACGCAAAGCCTGTGCGACAAAGAGATCCCACCAGGGAGCACATATCGCTTTCACACCAGCTGGAAGGTTCCTGAGATCACCGACCCTCAACAGGGCTGGGAAGCCAAGCGCCAGTGCCACGCTTCCGAATGCCATGGCTTGCGGGAAGTCGTCGCGGCGAATTGCCCACCAGGTACGGACGCCTGCGATGCAAGAGCCCGTCAGTAGTGCCACGACCCCGACTGCCGCGATGGCCGCATTCCCCTCGACAACAAGCACCAGAGCGATCAACGACACAAGGCCAAGCACACTCCACCCAGAAGGAAGCCGCCTTCTCCGGGTATCGCGGACAGCCAAGGTCATTTGCCAGCCAGAGAAGCTCATGGCTCCCAGGAATGCAAGGCTCAACCACACCCTCCACCATCCTGGCAGAAGGCCTCCATGAACCGTAAACGTTGGGGGAACCAGGGCCTCCACCACATGCAACGTTCCAGCCACCAGAAGGGAGACCGCCGCCAAACGCCCGAGGTCGGAAGCCAGGAAGAGCCCACGGTAGCGGCCACGCGGAGGTGTGCCACGACCCACGGACGCTTCCCAACTGAGGAGTATTGCCCAAAGGTCCGGAATGAGCATGAAAACGAAGAAAATGATGAGCGCACTCACCATCCCCGCGACGAACACGATCGCCTGGATCGCGCTGGACGAGCGTGTCAACGCCACGACAAGCCGCAACTCCACCACGGCGAGCAAAACAACCAACAAGACCCTTACGAGCACCACCGCTGGCCGCAGGAGGCTGGTCTCCCATAGCCGGCTCAACAGTCCAGCCGTACTCCGTGGGCGTGTTGCCGTGTTGGCCATGTCATCCTCCTCTCGGCCGGCTGGCCCATGCCGCGCCTCCGACCACGCGCCATACCGACGGTTCATCGCGATCCCGTCCAGTCCTCAATCGACCGGTGCACGACCGAAGGTCCCGGAGCACGCTCTCGAAACACACCCCATCACCACCCTCGAGACAGGTTTCGAGAACTCGGAAGAGCCAGCTACTCAGTGGCACCCTGGCCTCGACCCACGCAGGAATTGGATCCTCTCCGGCCGTTGGAGGTTCTCCTCCCAGCCCTGCGGTAATTAACTTGCTCACCATGCCAACCAGCAGCCGTTCGAGATCCTTACCGCCACGTTCTACGAGTGCCTGAACATGCTCTTGATATCCAACAGGAAGACAGTTCGGACGAAGCTGCGTAGGCCCCCGGTGTCCCACGGGAACGATGGCACCCGCATCCAGGAAGACGACGGGGCCACCTTGCGCCTGCACGAGGAAATTGTCAGGAGCCACATCGGTATACACACCACCGCACTCGAGGATGGTCCGAAGTCCGGTGACCAAACCCTCCATCCACCTGGCGACAACGCGGGTGGTAGCCTCCCGCATGGCCTCGCTTTGGAGCCGAAGGAGTTTACGGGCATCCGACACCATCTTCAGCGCCTGCCGGAGAGGCATACCCTCCCCCCACTGGAGCACCAGCACAGGAATGTGATCCTTGCCGGCCGGATGCAACACGGACTGCCCCACCTGCGGGTAGAACGTTACGGGGAAAAGACCGGTGTCTTGGAGCCGTTCCAGCCATTCGGCTTCTTCTTGAAGCCGTCTCACCGAGGCCGCCAGCAGGTTGCTTAGCTCCTCTCGGCCAATTTCCTCCCAGTGGCTGACGAACTCTACGGGAATCTTGATGGCCACAAGTTGGCCCGACGTGGTCAAACCACGGTAGACCACGGCCATGCCCCCCAGCGCCACTACTCGGCCGAGCGTAGCGGCCTCCACACCGGCCTGGACACCCGGAAGAAGGTCAGGTACCCGCTCAGCTTTCCGTAGCAACAGGTCAAGCTCAGCTGCGGTCTCGCCGGTAGGACGCGACATCAAGGCAATCTCTCCCCACGACCCCACACTCTGGTGAACTCGTCGAGGATCGCGTGCATCTCCACCACATTACCCCGATCAACCACTGAAGCCGCTTCTAGGTATCGGGCCATTCCCAAGAGCTCCTGCAGGCGCGCTTGATCCATATCCGGCCTGGCCGCCTCGGCCCGGTGGAGCGCTCGAAGCGCATGGCCGAGACCTTCCCGTTCTTCGGGTCTCGCGAGCCCCGCACGGACGTACCAGAACGCCACGCGGTGTGGGTCAATATCAGCCATCAACCAGGGCTTCCCGATAGAAAAGTCACGGAGAAACGTTACCTTCCGGCCATCCTTCGTCGACCGGTACGACACCTCCAACTGGCCGGGCTGCTCATTATCGTCCTCGCCATCGATTTCCACGAGGTAGACGTACGAGCGACCCGTCTCGACCAACGGACGCCTGTCGACAAACGCGCCCGCCTGCTGGTGCTGGAGCCCCCGAATACTGGGCCGGACGCAGAGGACATTGTGAAGACCCCTGCGGGCTGTGAAGCTCAACATTGCCTCTTTGCCGATAATCCATTCCCCTGTCGTTGCCAAGTGCTCCACCTGTTCACCCAGACTCTCCACCGAAGCCACCGCCTGAACCGGGCCAAGGTTGGCGTGTTCCAAAGCGTCCCGAACCCTTTCTGGACGAAACTCGCCACCGAAACCCAGTGCACGAATCTCTTGACCACGAGGCAATCTGGACGAGAGCCTGCCACACGCCTCCGCGTCCATGATTTCTCCATCCGTCAGAACCACGACCCGCGTAATCCATCCCCGGATCTTTGGTTCGATGGCCATCAGCTGATGCAACGCCCCCCCCAGGTAGGTCTTGGGGGAAAACAGTAGACGGCTGTTCCGAATACGCTCCTCGATTGTTGCCAGGTGATCCCGGCACCAAGCGGCCGTGGCGCCCAGCACCACGCTCTCCGCCTCGTGAGAAAAGAGCGTCAGTGAGAAGCGATCCGTCTCACGAAGGACCGCCACGGCCAGCCGTACCGCTTCGAGTGCCGCGCCGAAACGCTCCGGCTCCCGCATGGAGGTGGAGACGTCGAGCAGGAGATGAAGGTGATAAACGGTGGGACGCCCCGCTTTCGGAAAACGAAGCTCCAGCAGGAGCGTCCCCTTCGATACGCCTTCCTCTCCGCCCCATGTCCAACGAAGCTCCGGCCCTGAGCCGTCGTCACTGGCCTCTGTCCTGTCATCGAATACGTCCATCATCGACCTCCATACAGTTGTCGCACAGCTCGTTCGTAAAGCACCGCCACATCGTTCCCCTGCTCAGAGAAAGGATCGGGAAGGGTACTCTGCTGCGCCAGGCTCGGCCGTTCACGAAGGGCCTGAACAATCCGCCGGAACAGCCGTTCCCTGATCTTGGGATCGTTGATCTGTCCCTCATCCGTCACGATCCGGCCACATTCGGCGAGCGCCCGGTACAGACGAACCTCTGGATCCCTGGCACACGGGGGAGCTACATTCCTCAGGTACTGCTCGGCGGGACGGAAGTCGTAGTTCTCGAAATGTTGCGTTACCTTCGCCTTGATCCTCTGCAATCGTCGTTGGGTACATCCCATCGTCAGCGTGCGCGTCGGCGTGCGGGTCGGGGTCGGTGTGCGCGTTGGCCTGCGGGTCGGCACGCGCGTCGGGGTAACAATCGGCACCACCGTCACACGCGGTGATGTCACAACAACTGCCGTCGATCGCTCGGTTGGTGAAGGTGCCCGCATTCTGGTCAACACCGGTGTTGGCGTGCGCGTCCATGTGGGGGTCCGGGTCGGGCGGGGACTCGGTGTTGCCGTTGGTGTTCGGGTTAGTGTCGGCATACGGGTTGGTGTCCATGTGGGTGTCGGTGTTTCCGTGGGACGTGAGGTCCGCGTCGGGGACGGTGTCGACGTCCGGATTGGTGTCAGTGTTTCCGTGGGGCGAGGACTCGGCGTCGGTGTCTCGGAGGGCACCACAGTCGGCGAGGCCATCGGACTCGGTACTGTCCGCCGGAATACATCAGGATGGACCTGCCAGTCGCCCGGAAACTCGCCCGCAGCAGTGAGAATGACACTCCGGATTCTCAGGTGGAGAGAGGTCGCCACACCCTCCGGCCAGCTTATCGTCGCTGCTGTCGTGTTCTTGAAATGACGCGTGAGTACGGGATGGTCAAACCTCGAAGATTGTGCGAGCTCAACCTCGTAGCGCGTGCCCTTGAACCAGTCCGGCGATCCGTTTGGCCGACACGATGCCCAAGAGAGGTGGAGTTGCCCCCCATCGACTCGAACGTCCGGAAAACCGGGGCACCGTCTCAACACTCGGATATCCTGGGCGATCAGGCCCGCCTCTGCCTTTTTGAAGGTCTCCTGCACGCTGTCAAGCCCACATCTGCTTGCAGCCGAAGCCAGCATTCCCGCCCGTTCGGGGCTCAATTCCGGGCATTCACGTTCGAGCTCGTCGAGCGTCTTCCCACCGGTAGCCTGGAGTCGTTTTCGGAGCTCCGCGCAGTCCGCCCGGGGATTCACGGCACACCACGAGAGTTTCTTTTCCAGCTCCTGAAACCGCGGGCTCACCGTGGCGACCCCATAGCTGCGGGACGTCGCCAGGGCCTCCCTGGCCTCATCGACCCGCCCCAGGCACAGGAGCACCTCCGCCTTCCACAGGTAGGGAAAGTAGTAATACCTAGCCTTGCCCTTGTGCCCCTCGACGTTCAGTGCGATGTAACTGTTGAGGTAACCCTTCGTGACTGGCTGGCCATGCTTCGCGATCGTTTTTTCGATGAGGTTTATCGCTTTCGCGCACTGCCTGGGTTCCTCTGGAGGCCATCCTTCCCCCGCGATTTTGGCGAGGTCAATCAGGTAGTCCCGGCAAGGCGAAAGGTCCACCCCTTTCGATTTTTCCTTGGCCGCGACGGCCGGCGCCATGAGCAGCAGGACCAGGAGCACGAGCACGGCACTCCGGACGCACCCCAACCTACGCGGCCCGCCGGCCGCTGGCCAGAGTGTCTGCCCTCGGCTCACACCGGGCACGTGGCCTCCAATCGATGATCGCAACACCCCGCACACTCATGGGAAGCTTCCTGCTTCCCGGCTCATCTCTCACAGGCAGCTTGAGCTGCCAATCAGAAGATGTAACTGAAATTCAGCAGCATCCGGAGCGAGGACTGGGAAAAATCACTCCCCGATGAGCCATAGTCCAGCTTGACCCGGTAATACTGCTGTCCCGCGAAGGTGCGGAGGTCATAGTACACATCTCCGGAGCCCAGGCCCTGGTCCATCGACTCGTAGACGATCGCAAAATCCAGCATCCAGTGGGGCAGACGGTACAGGCCGATCCCCGCTGTGTAACCGGTCACGTTCATGGAATGGCCCACACCAGGCAGGTTCCGATAGGCGTCTTCTGTGAAGAAGCCCAGACGAATCGGCAGATCGAAGCCGTTCCCGATGCTCAACAGGTATTCACCGCCAACCCGGAAAACGTTGCCGTCGAACTGCTCGTATCCCTGTGTGGTTCCCTGAACGTCGTTGCCGGTCTCCGACGGCTGAATTGGCCGAGAGTCCTGGAGCACCATCAACGAGGGGAACGTCAGCACGACACTGCCGTCCGCACTCTTGAGCGTGGCGCCGCCCCAGGAGGTGTGGGTCCAGTCCGCGGTCACGACCCACCCAAACGCCGGTTGCCAGGCCACTCCGATACCGTAGGCATCCGGATAGTCCGCCTTGCCACCATTGAAGTCGTACAGATTCCGTACCATTCCCTCCGGTACCCCCGCTTGCTTGCATCCTCCCCACGTGACACCATCGGGCGAACCCTGCTCCCCCTGAAGGTTGTCGATGCAACCGTTGGTATCCAGGGAAAACGATGGTTTGTAGACCAATCCGATACGCCACCCCTTGGGCAGCTTGAAGAGTGCTCCCAAACTGAGAGACCAGCCGCTGAAATCGAGGTTGAGAAACCGTTGACTGAAGGGCTCAACGATCTCGGGAGAAGGCATATTGCCGCTCGTATCGAGACGCCCGAAGGTGCCATGTTCATACAGCAGGTCTGAGCCATCCAGGGAGCCATCCCAGCGAGAAATGCTCATGCCGAAAAAGACCGTCTCCTTCCAACTGGCGGCCGCCGTCAGAGAGATCGTCGAGAGATCCCCCGAATGATGCTGGGCAGCGCGACCGCTATCGATGAGGAAGCGGCTGTGACTGATGGGCTCGACATTTCCCAAGCCAGGGTTGTCGTTGTACACATGATAATCAACCGTCACGTGGCCCAGATTCTGGCTCAAGTCCTGATTGAAAACGAGGTTCTTGAAGTATGAAAGCTCAAATCCAAGGCGCCAGTTATCAGATACACGCATAGGATAGGCACCGGCAAAGTAGTCCAGGTGTGTCTCCGAGTCCGAAGGATTGAAGCGGAAGGGCTGATTTCGATCCACTTGCATGTCAAACCAGCTTCCAGAGACGTCGGACACACCGTGAAGTACAGAGGTCTGGTCAGCGTCCAGAGAACCGTAGGCCAGACCAGCACTGACCGTGGGCGCCGCCTGCTGGGCCAATCCAGCTGGATTCCACGAGGCCGCCGTCAGGTCATCCGCCAGGGCTATATATGCACCGCCCATGCCGAGGGCCCGGGCGCCGAAGCCGCGGTACCGGGTGTAGCCCAGGTTGCCGAGCTGCGTCTGACTGATGGCCACGAAGGCTCCAGGGTTACCCGCATACTGTGCCCATGCCGGAAGGGCCATCCCGAGCCCCGCCACGAGCGCCACCACGATTACCGTTCTCCTGTTCATCATCATCTCCTCCTTTTTCTCGATCCCGTCAATCCGTTCCGGTTCCCGTTCCCAGAAGCTTGATCCTCAACTGGTGACCCGGAAGGTTCGTTTGTTTGCGGACTTCCTGACCCTCCGCGATCCTTTTGAGCTCATATTCCGTAAGGTTGAGCTCCTCTCTCCGTTCCGTCATCGACCCGCTGTCGAGCTGTTGCCCCCCGCGGCGGACCCACACCGTGTTCATCCCCGCCTTGAGGCAGCTACCGTCCAGCTTTTCAAAGGACTTCCTCAGCTTCCGACCGCGCACGGAGCGGTCGACGCCGTTGATCGACACGAGCTTCCATCCGCCCGTACTGATGACGCGAACTGTCCGTCCGGCAAGCAGCGTGCTCGGGACTACAGGTGGCACGGACTCCTGGGTCGGGACCACTTCTTGCGCGATCATGGGAGTCGGCGGCGTTGTCGGACTCGGCGTTGCCGTGGGCGCCTCCGGCACAGGGGTATCGGTTGGTACGGGCCTGAAGGTCGCGACGGGCCGTGGGGTGGCGAACCAGACATCTTTCCGCTCCCGCCCTCGGTACGTCGCAGGTGACGGTACCGGTGAAAACCCCACCGCCACAGCCGCAGGTGTTGGTGTCCGCAGAGGTTCCTGCCCGGATTGTAGACGCCCCGTCATCAAGAAGATCACCAACACAGCGACCATGGCCATCGCCGCCAGGCCGCCGGCGGTGAAGAGGACACGCCGATCGAGGCCCGGCCGGAGGACCTCCACCGTGACCTCTGGACTCCAGGCTCCGCGCAAACCCTCGTTGACAGCCCGAACATGGAGGCGATACGACCCGACCTGCTCAAGAAAGAGAAGATGAGGGCAGCTCCTCGTGGGCATGGTCCGGGGCCTGATGTCTCCCGGTCCCAACACGGCCAGCTCGTACTCCTCGCCTGGCATGGCCGGACTCCACCTGACGAGGACTTCACCGCCGGGAGAAACCGTTTCCGGCTCAACCTCCAGGGTGTCCACGCGGGTCACCAGGACGGGTTCGGCCACAGCCAGAGCCTCCTCTTCCAGGCTCAGCTGCAAGAGAGGATCGGCACCATCCCATGGCTTTGGAATGCCGTTCTCTCCACCAACTTCAGCAAGGACGTCCGCCGCCCACTTCTCCATGGCCGCCATGTCGGCCATGCCAACACTCCGCAAGGCGGCCACGAGGCGTTTACCGAAGGCCATCACCGTCGGAGGACGCTTCGCAGGATCATGGCGCATGCCTCCGAGAACGACGGACTCCACTTCGAGGGGAATCGCCGGCATCACCGAGCGCAATGTCGGGATCCCACGAGCGTGAACAGCATCGATCGCCGCGCGAGTCTCGTCGATATTCGCCTGCTCGATGCGGTACGGCCGCCTGCCTGTCAGGAGCACGTAGATCACGACCGCCAGGGAATAGACCTCGGCCCTCTGGTCGTACACTGGCCGGCTTGCAACAAGCTCCGGCGCAGCATAACCAGCACTGATTGGTAACGCGAAGCGCGTGCCCGCATGGGTGTTCATCCAGTGCAGCGCGGCCACACCGAAATCCACCAGATAGAGATTGCCATGGGGCGTCAACAGCAGGTTCGCCAGCTTGAGATCAAGATGAAGAAACCCCCTACGATGGATCTCCACCACGGCTCCCACGAGCTCCGTGACCAGCCGCGAACGAACATCCATCGGGGCGGTCCCCCAGCGATCCATCAACCGGTCGAGACTGAGGCCGGGCACGAAATCCATGACAAAGGCGTGATACTCCCGGAGATAGGCGTAGATATGGGGAATGGAGGGGTGGCTCGTGGAGCTCAGGATCCACGCCTCGGCCTGATGCGCCGTGGCCAGGTGCGCTTGCCGTGCCTTCTCCTCCCGAAGCTCCTTCCAGGCCAGCTGCCGTCCCTGGTCCGGCTCCAACGCCTGCCGGACGATGGCATACCCGCCCCGCCCGATCTCGGGTCCAACCAGCAGCCGTCCGATCACTCCCCAACTCCAACGCGCATTGGAGACAACCAACTCGGTAAGACACTAGGCATCCATAATTCTCCCCGTACACTCATTCGGACACCTTCTTCACCACCAAGAGAACCGGAAGATTCCACGTACGGGTACCGAAGATGCCGAGATCTTCAAGTACAGTTCCCAGCGTTGCCTTTGCCTTCTTATTTATTCCCGAAAGCTTCTCCGGGTCGAAACATTCTCCACGTGAGTTCGTGCTCGCAAAACCACCCCAATGGTACTTCTTGGTTCCCCGAAGCCAGGAGCTCAGTCGCGAATCCGCCACGCACACGGCGAAGTGAGGCTTCGCCGCCGAGGCGTTCAACACCGTCCTGGCCGCTCTTCCCAGCTCGTCGAGCGAAACCTCATCGACGCTGGGCTTACCCGCTTGCTTCCATTTCTTCCCAGCCTTCGCATACGACACGGTAATCCGGATCGCTTTCTCCCCCTCGCCCACGTGCCGGCCCCGGGATCCGGCGGCCGCGCCGGCCTGTCCGCCAGCCGCCGCGCCCCCGCCGTTTGTCGAATTGTTCTCGGTCCGCCCCGCCGTCGTCTCAGGCGCTGGCTCTCGCGTTGGCGTCGGCGTGGCCGTGGGTGGCGGCGTCGAGGTTGGTATCCGCGTCGGCGTCCACGTCGCTGTCGGGGTCGGCGTCGGTGTGGCCGTCGGCGTTGGTGTTGGCGTCGCCCAACTCCAGACCATGGCGGCGAAGCGGAGGGAGGCAAGCCCTCGGTTGCGCCACTTCTCCTCCACCGTGTTCCAGGGGGAGCCCTCCCCCCCCTGCTGCAATCCCAAGTGCAGGTGGTAAAGATCATTGACGTTGTTCGCCACGCAACTGTCCAGCGGTTGTTTGGCGCACTCCTGATTGATCTGCTCCGCCCGGAGGCGGAGGTAGGCCACGCGGGGGTCGGCCAGCTGTTCGCCGATCTCCACCCCGGTCTCGTAGAGGTGCTGGATGTACGCCGCCGAGCAGTAGTCGGCCAGCAGGTACCACCGGAGCCTGAGGGAGATGGACGGTGACCACAGCCAGAAGGTGTGCAACGGCTCGTCCCAAAGCTCGAGACAGGTCGGCTCCGATCCGCCCTCCTTCTTGGTGAACGTCCCCTTCTCGATCTCCCGCACCACCTGCTGCTCAAAGAGCCCGAGATCGAGAAGCCGCACCTTCATGGAATCCTCGCAAACGGCCCCCTCCTGTTCACTCAAACCCAGCACCACCTGCAACGTGAGCTCGGCCCGGTGCCCCCGCCGACCGGCAAAGAGGAGCTTCGGCAACGGACCGATGGCAACGGCCACACGGTCCGTGCCGTCGCCATCCCGCGCACAATCGGTCTCTCCGGCGGGAAAACGGACCTTGTTCCAGACCATCTTTCCCTGCCATTCCCCAGCCGCCGAGCTCCAGAAGACCCCCCCCCCCCTCTCATCGGCCTCATCGTCCCGGAGCTTCCATCTCAGCCCCAGCCTCGCCCCCTCGAGTCCTTGCCGGCCAGCCTCCACACCGACCGTGGATCCCGTGGCAAGGAGCACCTTCTTCGGACCTCCACGGGCGCCGAAGGTCCGCAGCACCGCCCCGTCCACCAGCAGCCGTGCCCCCGCATCGCGCAGGATTTCGCGCCCGCTCCGGTGCTGCACCGGCCCATCCGCGGCTCTCGTCCGCGCCGGTGCCACCAGGACCACCAGGCCCACCAGGATCGCCACGAGAGGTGCTCTGCGGATCATTGCGTGTTGCCTCCCGAGGTTCGCTCCGGACAACCCAGAACTTGAGCCTTGTGATCCTTATCCTTGAGCCATCCCGTATTCACCATGTAGCTGTCGCCGAAGGGGGCGAGGAGGCTTGGTTTACCATCGCCGGACATCAACTCACCATGCTTCGTCCCGATGAAGTCACCGAGTTTTTGGTTTTTCCCCCTAGCGGAGCACTGTGCTTTCAGGAGATTCTTGATTTTTTCCAACTCCGACGTGTTCCCTTGGACATAGGTACAGAGGAGCGATTTCAGAGCGTCGTACTGGACCCCGCACGCCGGGGTAGTTGTGTTGTCCTGATCGCCAGCGAGAGAGGTACCCACTTCGGTCGGCGTGACGGTCACCGTCGGCGTGGCCGTTGGTGTCGATGTGCTTGTCGGCGGCCGCGTCGGCGTCCTCGTCGGTTTCGGGGTGGCAGTCGGCCCCGCGGGCGTGGGGGTTGGGGTCCTCGTCGGTCTCGGTGTGGCGGTCCTCGTTGGGGTCTGTGTGACGGTCGGCGTGGCGGTGGCGGTCGGCGTGGGGGTCGGGGTGGGCTCGAGCTTGTGGAGCGCCTGACCGATCAGCGCAAGCTGACCGGTTTTGAAGCCCTGCGCCCCAAGGCCTTTCCTGATGGCCTTCCAGTAGTCGGTCTTGTCGCCGCCCGGCTCGCTCTCGTTGTCGTAGGCGCCGTCGTTTCCGATCCAGCGGACCACGGTGCGGGCGCGATCTTCGGCGGTCTCCTTTGTTCCCAGCACGTTCTTCATGGCGGCGAAGAGCCCTGCACAGGGGTCCGCCGGAGACGTCGGGGATGCCGCGGGGGATGCCGCTCCCCCGTTGGCTTTGGCATGGGCCTTCACACCATCGCTGTTGGCGGTCCCAACTTGCGGAGCGCCAGCGGGCGTGAGGGTCCCGTCCTTCGGGTGCCCACATCCGAGGATGGCGTAGCGTCGGAGCCAAAGGTCGTCAGGATTCCCGAGATCGGCACTGAGCTTCGCAAGGTCTTCCTTTCCGACCTTCCTCTTGGCAGCCTGCTTCTTGTTGGCGAATTGGGCGAAGTGGACCAGGTACGCATCACGGCACTCGCCGAGCAGCTTCTGTTCCGCCTCGGCGTAGGTGCCGGTTAGCTGGCCTTGTAGCTCGTTCTGGGCGAGCAGCTCGCACTCTCCATCGTAGGGCCAATGGTCAAGGTCCTTTTTCACCCTCTGCTGTTCTTCCTTCACGAAATCGTGCTGTGCGGGCCGATGGATCCATCGCAACGCGCCGTAAACGGCGGCCAGGAGGGCGATGAGCGCAAGTATGCCGGCGAGGAGAACCCTCCCAGGAATCGGCCGCGGCGGCGGCTGGGGCGCCTGGCGAGCCATGGGAGGAGGCGATGATGGGGGAGGCGGCGGACCCGGCGGGATCCGGCCGGCCGGACCCGGTGGCACGGGGGGCCCAGCATCCTGAGCCGTCTCCGGACGCCCCTGGGGATGCCCCGTCTGCTCGTCAAGGCCCTGGCTGGCCCGTGATGGTACGCTCCGGACATAGGCCAGCACCACGGCGATGTTATCGGTCGAGCCGCTCTGCCGGCTTCGTGGTTCCACGGCCTCCACAAGTTGGCGGCTGGCGTTGCTGACGATCCGGCGAAGCGTTGCCGTGCTTGCCCGCTCATCAGTATCACCGAGCTGACGGATGTTCGCACTGATTCCCCGAAGTAGCTCCGTGGTTTTCGCGAGCGTACGGTCTCGCTTGTACAAACCATCCGTGCAGAGGAGAAAGATATCACCCGTCTCCACACCCGTTACGACCTTGTAGTTGGGACCGTGCGACCTCAACCCCCCAATGGCACTCGTGATGGCGCCACCACCCTCGGCCTGCGCATCATCGTCGGTCAATTGCTCGAGACGACCCCCACGGTACCGGTAACAGCGGCTGTCCCCAGCCCAGGAGAGCTCGACGCCATACCGACTGGCAGCCAGCGCCACCACGGTCGTCTTCATTCCGGAGAGCTCGAGACCCTTCCCGGACCGGCCAAGACCGGGCCTCGCGTCCTCACCCCGGAACAACACCAGCGAGCCGTCAGCTATCTCAACGGCCCGGCAAAGCCGGTCCTCCAGTTTTCGCCCGGCGGAGAGTTGCACGAAGGTCTCGATCTGCTGCGTCGTCAACATCGCGGCGATTTCGCCACCGCCCCCGGTGCTCACGCCGTCGCAGACCACGGCGAGGCCGAGACCTTCGTTGACGAGGAATGCGTCCTGGTTGGGCTCCTTCAAACCTGGGTCGGTCCACCCTCCCAGGATCAGCTCAACCCTGCCCATCGATCCCCACATGTCGCGACCTCCCTGGGAAACCGTTCAGTACTTTCCGCCCGGCGTTCCACCGGCTCACACATCCGGCAGCATGCCTCCATGTCTCGTCCAGCGTCGCGCCAGGGCAACAAAGAGGCCTGAAAGCAGACCGAGGAAGAGCCCGAAGAGTAACGCTCCAACAGCAACGGCCAACAGAATCCGTTCCGTTTTCCTGGGAACGCTCTGGTAGACAGCCGTCCCCCTTGCGTTTCCTCGTTGCATGCCCCAGGCCACGCCATCCTCCTGAACCGGGACATTGAGGCCAATGGCCTCAATCGTTCCAGAGCCTTCAGGAACAATCACGTCCATTCTGCCGTCACCGTCGATGTCCGCCAGCAATGGCGTACCTTCGAGTTGAGGCAGGTGATCACCGGACATTGGCACCGTCAACTGGCATTTGGAACGGCCCCACCTGCCATCGATGATCTCCACTGCTCCGCCAGGCAAGATGTTGCCATTGCGATCCAAAGGTCCGAGGGAGGCCACGATCTCAGGAATACCATCCCCCGTCACGTCAGCCAGTGCCGGCGGGGAAAACATGACGCGATCGCCGCACGAGAAGGACCAAAGGACATGATCGAGATTGGCGCCGTCCAGCGCATAAATGAAGTTCTTCGCACCGGGGAGGTTGCCGTAGTTGAAGACACAGACATCCAGCGTTCCGTCGCCATTGAGATCAGCGAGCACCGGCGCCGTCACGAACGGACGGCGCGAAATCTGGTCGGGCACGATCATGGAGGCTTCCATCTTGTGCTCTCGAAGCTGGCTCCCGGACTGGCCGTCCAAAAGATATACGATGTAGTCCGGCGTCATGACCACCACATCTGGGATGCCATCTCCTGTGAGGTCGCCGACCGCCGGCGCGGAAAGTGCCGGAGCCGTCTGGGCCACTTCCGGCGGCGAGAACACCGGCGATGCCCAGATTTGCCGTCCGTCCCGACCATCCAGGACCTTGACCTGCCCGTCGCCACGACAGGCGAACACGGCATCGAGTACGCCGTCCTTATTGAAATCCGCCAGGGCCGGGGGTGCCGTGGACGGCACCGGAACCTTGCTTCTCCACAAAACACCACCAGTTTCGCCGCGGAGGGCCACGGCTTGGCTACCGTCAACGGTGACGATATCGTCCACACCATTACCGTCAATGTCACCCACGGCAGCTCCGCCGACGAACCCGGCACTTTCCGAGGGCACGTACCACTTGATCGTTCCCGTGTCACCTTCCACAAGAACGAGGAACGAGCTCGCCGGCACGATGACCTCGGGAGCTCCGGTGTGGTCCACGTTCGCCACCGTGATGGGACCCACCACCGGCCCAAGTGGCGCTGCGCGATCCGTTCCCGGCCGCTTCGGCACCTCCCGAAGTGGACGGTTCCAGATTTCTCCGCCCCGCAACCCGTCCATGGCCCACACGACACCATTTTGGAGGCCATATACCACGTCGAGGATGCCGTCGCCGTTGAGATCGGCGATAGCCGGCGTCGATGATGCCTCCCGGCCGTTGGGCTGACTGGCCGCCCAGAGCTTGTGGCTGAGGATGCGGTCGGGCATCCTATTCATCAGCCGGGAATACCCGAAGAGGCCAAGCCCCGCGATCATGACCAGCAGGGCCAGGATCAAGCCCGCCCTGGTCAACGACCGATGCCGGACATACCACGGTGCTCGCCGCGTCTTGGAAGCCATCCGGAACCGCAGCGCCGTCGAGCCGATTTCAACGACATCGCCATTGTTCAGCACGACCTGGTCCGTGATCCGCCGCTTGTTGACGAGCGTGGCATTGGGAGAATAGTTGACCAGGTGATAGGCCTGCTCCCCCTCGTGGAAAACGATTTCGGCGTGTTTCCTGGAAACGTAGCGTGCACGAGTCCGGTCGGGCTCCACGAGGTGGATGTCGTTTTCGGGGCCCCTGCCAATGGAAGCCTTGTTGGCGACACTGAGATCGAACACCTTGCCGTCGAATGCGATCGCCTTGGGTTCAACCCGCCGGTCGAAGGCGATGCGGAGCACGTCGTCCTTGCGGACCGGACTGGCCACGATGAGCTCGGACTTCACCCGGAGCGAGTCGGTGGGCATGTCCGTTTCCAAACCAAAGCCCTCGTCGTTGACGACCTTGGTGTGTTCGTCGAGCTGGTTCGCCCCAACATGCCTCGTGTCCTCGTCTCGTAACGGCATCTCGAAGAAGGTCAGGCTGAACCCCTGCATCATCTCGGTGTTGGCCGGCACGACGACAGTCGCCCCCTCGCCAAGCCCGGAGCCAGTGCCCTCGTCGGTGGAGACGGTCACCCAGCCACTCCCGGACTGAATCTTGGTGCCGTTGGCCGAGGCACGGCCACCTGGCCATCCGTCGTAGATCACGTAGGTGCCCCCCCGACCCACCACGTGGCACTGGGTTCGCGACACCTCCTTGCCGGGAAGGGGCACGTCGGGCTGCTCCAATCCCGCCGAGTTGTGGGGCCTTCCAAACAACGTCACCCCCTCGGGTTGGAGGTCGAAGATCCCCTGTTCCACGTCACCACTTCGTACGACTACTTTCGCCATCTCTTCCTCCTCCGGACTATCTTTGAGCCCCACTGGACTGGGTCACACCGAGTCGCAACATACCGATGCGGTTGGTGCCCCTCTGAATGGGAACTGCCACGTCGGCCATCTGTCGTCCCTTGAGGTCGTATCGCTGTACCAGCACCTTGCTGCTACTTGCCGCTTTCCTGCTGACGGGATCCTGGAACACCGGCACCCCCATCTTGGTGAGGTCAGAATTCAGGAAAAACTCGCTGGGCCGCCTTGGAACCTCGAGTGTGCCGTCACGGCTAAACAGCCCGGCGTACGCCAGAATGCCGTAACCCATCCGGTACCGTAATCCCTGGATGATTTCGGCCAGGCCAGCCCTCCGCTGCCCAACGGAGAGATCCGTTCTCCCCGAGATCAACTCAACGAGAATGGCGGCAACTGTCCCCATTGCCTTGGCCCTCGCTATGGCCAGGCGATCCTTCAAGTTACCCCCGACACCACTCGAACGCGTCACCGCGGCCGAGTCGAAAATGACGATGAGCTTGCCCCATGGCGTTGCTGCCGCACTTGCCACCAGACGGCCATCCGACGACACGGCGAGGCCTCGCGCCATTGCCTGGTCAACTAATTGCCGGGTCGTACCACCGATATCGGACCCCGGTGCACCAATGCCCGCACTTCGCACCAGAGGCGTCTTCGATACCGCCTGAAGAAGCCGCCGCAGAGCGGTCTCCCGGACCCGTTGCCGGTGGGTGGCATCGAGCCCCTGAATCTCGTTCCACAAAGCCTCGAGACTATCTTGTGTCAGGTAGACGACTTCCTGGTACCCAGCGAGGTTCTGGAGGCGAAGGACCATCGCCGCTCCGAGGCGGCGACCGTAGTGTTGACACCATTCAAGATAACGATGGATGTGCGGCGCTCCGCCATTCCTCCATGCACCCGACATCCAGCCCTTGCCAAGGACATCGAGAACATGGGCCGTTCGGGAAGCCAAGATGAATGCATCGAGTGACGGTACCGCCGGGTTGTTCTTGAAATAGGCTCCAAGAGCTGCCCAGACCTCACGCCACACTTCAGGGTCGTTTCCAGCGCGGTCGGCGGCAAGAGCGGCCAGCTCCAGCAGCTCCTTTTCCGGGAGCCTGTCGAGGCCCACCTGCTGCCGCAGCCGCCGGAACCAGGTGAGCTTCTGGGAGCTTCCCGCCGGAGCCGAACGGACACCCTCCCGCAAGAGCTCCTCGAGCTCCCGCTCTGCCCCCGCTCCCAGAACCGGAACCGTAGTGCGGAGTAGGGACCAAGCTCTTTCAACGTCTCCTTTTCGTATCAGCGCCCGAGCCCGCAACTGGTCCACCTGCGCCTTACGGTATCGACCCGACCGACAGCCCGCGATTTCGGCTGCCTGCTGGTACGCCGATGCGGCCACTGAGGGGTTGCCCGCCTCCACCGCACGGTCCCCCTTGAGGAGGGCCTCAGCACATTCCTGCATCGTGGCGACGGCCTCGAGATTCACCCGCTGAGCCAGAAGCCTCCGACCAGACGTCGAAAGGTTCGCCACCGCTGCTGACGTTGCGAGAAGAGACTCCATGGCGTGATCCTGAACGGCCACGTTTCGTCCTTCCATCGCCGTCTGAAACGCCTTCATGTCATCCTGAAGCCTTTTGGCCAACCCCTCCACGTTCTCGGAGCAATTGGCCCGGAATTGATCCTCCAGATCAGCAGCCGGGGAACCCAGCTTCTTGAGATCATTTAGAACCGATTGAAATGCTCTCTGATCACACGAACCGATGGCCGCATCGGCGAGTTGCCGCAAACGCGCACCCTCCGCGCGACCGATCGCCCCGAGAGCGGTCGCCTTGAGGTCGGTTTCCTGTTCAAACGGTACCTGGATCTCGTCAAAAGCGCTCAGCACCTGCCGACGTCGTTGCTCGAGCTCCTCCCGTCCGAGCGTTTTCAGTCTGCCGTTATCGGCCTCTCCAACGATGGAGCTGCACGTCGCGAAGAACTTGCGATGTTTATCGAGGTTCTCGAAACGAAGGTGAAGCTTGCGGTACCGCTGTTCGACATCCTCGCGGCTGCCCAGAGCCAGGATCCAGGTTCCTGCGCACTCGAGACTTTTCCGGAACGATTCACGCTCATCAAGAGGGGGCTCACTGGTCGATTCGATGAGTTTGTTCAGCCCCCGTTCGAGGTCCGCAAGCCGTCTGTCGGCCTGCATCATCAACCGCCTCAGGCCTCCCTGGTCCCCGTTGGCGATAACATGCCGGACATCCTTCAATGTGGCCGGTTCCGTGCTACACGGCCGCGCGGGTTCCTGCTGCGCGTCAGCCAACCTCTCGTTCAGCATCGTCAACCGGTCGAGACATTGGCCAAGCTCCGTGGGGTAGGCCGGCTTCTCGTGCTTCCCCAACCGATCGAGCTCGACACGTTTCTGGGCCGACTTATCAAGGCAATAGCCAAGCACGGTGTCCGTGGCCGCCCGGAGCCGCTGTTCCAGGACAGTCAGTTTCCGATCGGTCACCTCCGCGCACGCTTCTGGCTGAGACAGGCGTTCCACCTCGGACTGGATGTCGCGAACCTCCCGCCCGATCACGTCGCTATCACTGTCGTGATACAGCTCAAAATCAGTCCTGGCTCGTTCGAGCGGCTTGATCGCTTTTCTCAGATTCGTCAAGCGGTTCGCCAGTCCTGGCGGCACGTCGCAGGTGCTCGAGGCGCATCCCCACAGGAGCGCCATCAAACCACCCAGCAGGCCAACAGCGACGGCCCGAACCGGCAACGAGCTGCAACTCACCATGGTATACCCCCCGCGAAAGGTAATCGTGGGGCGGGTCCTCCAGGGGGAGAACCCGCCCCGTCATCGGTCGTTTTATGGAGCGATCGTACCGGTCTGAGCCGGGCTGAAACCCACAGCACCCTGACCGTCGCCGGATGCGGCGACAACCGAAATATTGTGTCCGGAGTTGGTCAACGTATGGAAACCTGCACCAAGAATCAATGTCCAGCTGTTCGTTCCCGTGGCGGGATTGTTTGACGGAATCCCAGCCCAAGTTCCGGAAATCTGGTCCCAGAACAGACCGGCGTCCGTGTCTTCGATCGTCAGTGTGACACCACTGATCGTGTCATCGTCGACCACCGTGCCCGCGATGGTCGTACCATCGTTGAGAACAAAGGGAGAGGGCCCGTCGATCGTTACCACGGGCGCCGGATTGTTTACGGTCCAGGTGAAAGATGTGGAGACGGTGCCACCGTTCCCGTCGTTCGCCGTGACCGTGACCGTGTAGGGACTCGATGCGGAAGCGTCGGCTGCAATCGTTCCCCCAATCACCCCCGTTATACCGCCGATCGTCAGGCCTCCCGGAAGACCACTCGCCGAATAGCTCAGCGCATCACCATCCGGATCGGTGAAGCTCGTGGAAACGTTGAGGCTCATGGCATCACCGTCGTTGTTGGTCTGATCCGAGATGCCCGTGGTCGTCGGTGGATCGTTGACTGCATTGACGGTTATTGTCACCGTCACCGTCGCCGAGTCCGCATGCCCGTCGTTGGCGTGATAGGTGAAGGAATCCGTCCCGTTGTAGTTCGCCGCCGGCGTGTAGCTGAAGCTGCCGTCACTGTTCAGGGTCAACGTTCCGTGCGAGACAGTCGCGTCCAACACTGCTGTCAGCGCGTCACCGTCCACGTCCGTGTCGTTGGTCAACACGCCAGGAGCCGCAACGGTCAACTGGGTGTCTTCGTTCGTCGAATAGCTGTCCGCCGCCGCCACCGGTGGGTCGTTAACCGCATTGACGGTTATCGTCACCGTCACCGTCGCCGAGTCCGCATGTCCATCGTTGGCGTGATAGGTGAAAGAATCTGTCCCGTTGTAGTTCGCCGCCGGCGTGAAGGTGAAGCTGCCGTCGCTGTTCAGGGTCAGCGTCCCGTGCGAGACAGTCGTGTCCAGCACCGCCGTCAGCGTGACGCCATCCACGTCGGTGTCATTTTGAAGCACCCCGGGTGCCACTACCGTCAGCTGCGTGTCTTCGTTCGTCGAGTAACTGTCCGGCGCCACCTGGGGCGGGATGTTGGCAATGTTCCCGCTGCTCGTCGCGGACGTGGTGGCGCCGAGGTCATCCGTAGTCTCAACCTTCAGAGTTACGTTTGAACCACCAAGGTGATCGTGGAAGCCACTCGGCAGCGTGTAGCTCCAGGTGCCAGCAGTCCAGTCGACCACGGTGATCGGAACCCAGGTTGCCGAGGACTGCCAGGCAGAACCGTTCCAGTATTTCCCAGAATCCGCGGCCTCGATCTGGATCTGCAAACTGTAGTCGCTGGCATCGCCGCAGGAGTTGTACTCGCTATCGCTCATGGTGCCGGTCACGGCCTGGTCGTCGTCCATGTCAGGGTAGGAGGCGTTGTCGAACGCCACAGCGGGATCGTCGTTGGCCAGCGTCGCCGTCAGGGTGGGCGTGTTGCAGGAATGGATCTCTCCCTGGCACGCCGTGCAGGTTCCCTCGGCGTTGTCCACCGCGAGCACCGAGATGCGTACGTCGTGGTTCACGTGGCCCGCCAGGAGCTCGTGCGGGATCGGCCAGCTCCAGGTGTGAGCCGCATCGTCATGGCTCACCGTGAACCACGTCTCAGTCGTCACCCATTGGTTGCTCGCTCCGTCGAAATACTCATTCCCCGATTGAATGAGTAGCCGCACCTCGGCCACCTGGCCGTCGTCATCGCTGAAGGTGCCGTGAATACCACCGGTCTCGCACTCGTGGAGGGCGGCGTCCCCATTGCCGAGGACGAAGGTCTCGATGGTCGGCAGCCCCTCGGTCACCACCGTGGCCGGATCGCTGACGGTATTGGGGTCTTCGCCCGGTTTGGGCGCCACGTTCTCCTGTGGATTGTGGGCATAGACGAGGATCTGGTGGTCAGACGTCACGGGCATGACCGGATTCCCGTTGGCATCGTTCACTGGCAGGGCGAGGGCGTTGGCCCAATCTCCGGATGCCACACCCCAACCACTGGCGATGCGGTAGACGGGCCCAGTTGTCTGGTCCCTCCAGATTCGGTTGCCGCTGCTGTCCACCGCGAGCCAGTAGTCGCCTGCCGATATGGCTCCATTGCCATCGGCATCCAGCAGGAAAGCGTATTGCAGCGTACTCCGTGCCACGGCTGGATCCGCCGAGTTTCTTTGCAGGAAGACATTCAATCCGGTGGCGCCGCAACCGACATTGCCGCTGTTGGGATTGTCCGCTTCACCCTGCTGGAAGCCGTCTGGAGAAAGGGGCCGGACAAAGACCGCCCAATCTGGCCTCAGGACGGCCGAGCTGTCATGCGCCGCTTGGTCCAGCAAACGACCGCCGAGGGCGGCGAGCTCCTGATCTCCTCCCAAAGTGACGGAACTGACCGTCACCGGCTGGAGCAGCACATCCGGCGAGCCCGATAGGGCCGCGCTGGGAGCAGCCGTCGGATTGCCCGAGGCACCGCCGCCCTGGAGTTGGTACCAACTTTCACCGCTGGCAGGGTTGTACTCCCGTGCCGTGGACCAGATATCGAACCCCTCTCCCGCCACGGGAAGATCTCCCCCGATTCCGGCGCCTTCACGGCTGACGAAGCCACCGGTGATCTCCGGAACGAGGTAGTCAACCGGGATCGGATTGCTGGCATTGGAAGATTCGCTCGTGTTTCCACCACCGTCGGTCGCCCGAACGGTCCAGACCACCAAGAACCCTTCGGCGTTGGAGCGATTTGCCATGTCGAGGGTAAGGTCGCCCCAATTGTTGTTACCGTTCCAGGTGTTCTCTTCCTTGGCAGGATCGAGCTGAGGCTGACCCGTCGCCGAGAACCACGCCTGAGAGGAGATCCACTGCTGGGAAGTGGGATTCCAATATCTGCCATCGTCCACACGTTGAATCATGACGTCGAAAGCATCCACGTGGCCGATACATTCGTGTGCGTCGAAATCGAGTTGATGCGTGGCATCCGTCAGAAAACCATTTGTCAACAACCACTGGAATACCCCTATGTTGGCCGGGCTTTCATCCTGCCACGCGGCCTGACTGCTCGGAGCCGTTCCCACGGTTTGTACCGGGTCCTCCGACGTGCCACTGTTGGGGCTGACCGTTGCCGTATGAGTTACGGTTATCGGAACGTCATCGTTGACCGGCGGAACGATCACTTGGAAGACCGCCATACCATCGCTGTCGGTGATAACAGGCATGCTCGTAAGGATGGTCTCCTTCGCGTAGTCTTGTGGGTCGTTTGGATCGAGGAACTTGTTGAGCTCGACGCGGGCGTTGACCACCGGCTGGTTGTTCTCGCCCATGAGCGTGACAGTCACCTGGACGGTTTCTCCGGTATCCACGATGCCGTCGCCATTGCAATCGCTGCCGTCCGTCGTACCGGCGACCGGGCTCGAATTGCCCATGACAACTGTTGACGCAGCCTCGTCGAGGCGCCACGATGTCTCATCGTTCACCGTGGTTTCCGAACGGTCACCCACTGTGTTCTGGTCGCTCTGGTTGTACAGGACCGCGCTCCACTTGCTCAGGCCAATTGTCTTGGTATGGACGGTGAAGGTTGCCTCACCATTCTCATTCGTGCTGGCCTGGATGGGTGTGCTGTCCGAAGGCGTGTCTTCGAGCCGGTCGGAGGACAGCTCCACCGTAAAGCCAGGCCAAACGGGGGAGTCATCCGCTTCCTTCAACGTCACCGTCATGGTTTCGTTGCGGCCAACGACGCTATCTTCCGCGACCGCCGACTCGATCTTCCGCACCTGCCATTCACATTGAACCGACGTGTCCAGATCAATGCTGGACAATACGCCCCCATCCGCATTGACCGTTGACCTCTTTGCATACTCGACGCTGTAGGAGGAAATACCAGGAGCATGGGAGGTTACTTCGAAGGAAGCTCTTCCGTCGGCATCCGTCACCTGCCACTGCGGGTAGTCCAAACCGTCACCCGCACCCTCGAAACGGAAATAATACGGCCTCGAGCTCTTCACGGTAACCGAATACCCCGGCAGGGGCCGGCCGTTGCTATCCCTTAACGTGATATCCACCCTCTCCCAAGCACCCACTTCCGAAGATTCTTCTGCAACTGAAATCGCGGAGTGCTGGGAGTCCGGAAGTGCCGTCCCGTAGCCCTCGGGCTGTACCACAGGGATGAAGAGCGAGTCATTTGTCACGTTGTCGGTCCTGGTCACATATGCCGTCAACTCACCATCCTGAGCCGCCACTTCAAGCAGGCAGCCCTGCAGAAGGCTCATGCCGTTGCTATCCACCTGCTCATTGAGAGGCACCAACGGGGTTGAGAAGAAGGAAGACAAGCAGGGAGCCGTGTCCTCCTCGCAGTTCAAGCGTCCCAGCTCATTCTGGCGCAGGGCATGGGGCGCCAGATCGACCGTTACCGCCATCGATATCACCTGGCTACCATCAGCACCTTTGAGCTGGAGAGCCGCACCCTCATGATCCATGAGCCGGAGCACAGCCGTGGCCTTCTTGTCGCCGACGTTTGCCAGTCCGAAGCTCTCTCGAATGGCGTTCGACCTGAGGTCCAACGCGAAGATCACGCCGGCATCACTACCGGCGGTCAGAACCTGGGGCGTGGCGGCATACCCGGGCACCCTCTGTCCATATGTGCATGGGACCGTTCCATCCTCACCCTCGCAGGTGGCCAGCGTGTAAGTTCGGGAGGTCACCAACACATCGTCCTTCCCCGGACCATCGATTTCCACGAGCAGAAGCCCCTTACCGGCGCTGAAATTCGGATCAAGGTAACGGCAGACGTCGTGAATGGAAAGGGTTTGCCCGGCCAGCAAGGACACTGGGGCCATGGGCGGGTTGGGAATCTCATGCTCCCCATCAGTGGGGAAGAAACGGAAGCCGTACGTTACGTCCTTGTTTCCTGTATTGGCAAGCGTGAGATCAGTCACCCAGAAACTGTTGTTCTTCCCAGGAAGCCGGGCAATCACGGGTACGATGACCCTGTCCCCTCCCGAGCCCAGAAGCCCGGTTGTGCGTCCCGGAAGCGAAATGGGGTCGTCGGAGTCGTTATCGACCTGGCTGACCATCACGGAGTATTTGACGCCATCGGGCCCCACGGGCTCCACATTGAGGCGTGCTGGATGCACCGAGTTTCCGAGGCTGACGTAGAGCGGCGTTCGAGGGGGTACTGTGACCTCCTGATTCCAGATCTCGTCGCCTGTGTCGTTCAACGCTACAATCTTGAAGGATGCTTCCTGGTCCCCGAAAACCGTCAAATGAAGGTTGACCCGGGTCGAGATTGCGTGATCACCGTCGTTTCCTGGAATCACCAGAGCCACACGCAAAGGCGTTGGAATGACAGCAACCCAATTCAGAGGTTGCGCGACGACGAACTGGCCCCGGCTGGCCACGATAGGGTTGTCCGAATTTGGGTCAGAAACCTCGGCAACCGAATACACTTCCCCAGCCATCATCGGGAACTTGGCGGGCCAGGGATCTTGCACGGTCGTACCAGTTGTCGTCACGGGTTTGACGTAGATCCAACCTTTCGAGGCGGTCACGATCCCGAAGAGCTGGTCCAGGATGTCGTCATACTGGCGCAGAGAGTTTGGACGGCCTTTGGCCTCGAGGCGAAGACGACGAACGATCGCTGTTTCGTGATCTTGCTCCGGATGGAGAAAAACATTTGAAGCCTGATTGTTTGGGTTCCCAGGCACGCCGGCCTTGGTGATGACGTAACCCACCTCGTACGTCCGGGCCTTGTTCTCCTGGTTGAAGAACCACGCCGCAGTTTTCCACACCACGCCACCAACACCGGGCTGTGCCGCGACCACCGGCAATACTGTCATCGGCTCGGAACCGTCTACCGAAGGTGGAGCTTGCGTCATATTTACAGCCAATGGAATCTTGGCCGTGACCGGTTCCGAGAACAGATCGTCGGTGGTCATCCGGAGGTAGTACTGGTGTGAGGCCAGCACGTTGGCATTCCCAGCAATATCAAACTGCAGGGTTGCCTCATTTTCATCAACGGAAGACGTTGCATCTTCCACAACCACCTTGGCATCCTTCAGAACGACACTATCCGGAGTTTCGTTTCCCGGCATGGGTACGAGGTCGAGCTTCGCAGTGAAACCGGGACCACCACGGTTCGTCCTCAGTTTGAGGGTAAATTGGTCTCCCTGTCGACCGTAGACGGTGTACGCCTTTAATAGTCCGTTCCGGTCCAAGGGAGCCACCAACACGCGCTCCACACACCGCAACCTCATGTTCCCGCCATCCCCGGTGCCAAGGAGCCGAATCACGACTCGATTCTCGTCGGAGTGCAAGGTTGGAAGCGTGTACGAAATGTCGGTTTGGAAAGAGCTCCGGCTCTCAAGGTCAATGGTCTTGCCGGCCAGTTCACGAGCCCAACTTGGTTCAACGGAGGCAGTACAGAAATCGGTCTTAGCCGAAGCTTTGACCAAGAGCACCTGTAAGGTCACTTCAGCAGGGAGTACACCCGCATTGAAAAGCTGGACGCCCTTGTGCCGATACTCCTTGTTGTTTTTCTGGAAGAAAGGATCTGGCCAGGGGAAGGTTTCCTCTGTTGCATTGAAGCCGACGTCTGCCACCGCTTCGATCTGGAGCATACGATCACGCTCAGAGAAAAGGCGACATTTCTGTCGAACGTTACCGGTCATCTTGTAGAGGTCGCCCCCTTTGGCCTGAGCATCGATGAGGTCGCCATCCTCTACCTGCTGCCAGGGAACAAGCAGGACCTTGATCGTACCCACCCCATGAACCGAGGAAGGAAGCATCACAGTCAGGGGTATGTTCGTGCCGAGTTGGTTGCTGTCGATCTTGTAAACGCCACGATACTTCTGTTTGGTCTGATCGACGTTGGAGGAAAGCACCTCGAGCCGCGCCTCGCGACTCGTGTCGGGGCCCTTGCTGGCCAGTTCTCCCGAGAGGTCCACATCGTCGTCGGGATCGGCGTATGTAACCACCGCCGCCACAGGATCGGGACAGTTCCCCAGTTCCGTCGCATTGAGGGTAACCGTGATGGGCGTGCCTGCTATCTCATGGGCCGGGGCCGGCTTCTCAGGCCCCTCTGCCGTGGGGTCGTACCACGGCGCACTGTCAGGCCCCACAACGGCGAGCTCGTAGCCGGGGATCGCCGGAGAGCCGTCCAGTTCCAAAACGTTGTTCTCGAGATGGATGTCATACGTAGTGTGACCGTCCTGCACCTGCGGCGTGAAGCCATCGATTCTGATCCAATGACCTTTCCATTGAGTGCTGTCACCGGCCCAACGCACGCCGTACCATGCCGGATCGTAAACATAGAGGAAGAGCCGCCCGTCCCGCTCTGGTGCCGGGCCACCGAGATACCGGTTCTCCAGTCGGATTCGCCCCTCACGCTCGATGCGGGCCACCATGTTGTACAGATTGTTCCTGCTGAGTGGAGCATTGCCCCAATATCCCCACACCCCGTAGACCGGATCTCCGAGCTCGCCCACTTCGTTGGGGAAATTTGTGCTTTCGTCGAGAGAGGTCATTGGATTCCCCGGCATCGTACTGAGGGGACTGGAGTAAAGTCGAAAATAACCAGAACCCGTTTCGTCTCCATGAACCGCCAATGGATCCTTGAGCTTCAAGGTGTCTACCTCAGAAGCAACATCGGCTGGCCCGGCGGCGGCATCCTCCACATACCAGATATCGAAGGCCACTTGGTTGACACTGCACCGAAGGTCTTTGGACGGACCGCCGGCCGTATCATCTTCCGCCAGCCTCACCTCGTTGACCCACGCGTCTGTAAGGTCAGCGAGCTCACCCTGGCATTGGTTCTTTGCATCCCACCTGAGAGAAGGAACGGTAGTCGCCGGAGGCGGATTCAGCTGCCGGCTATCCGTTTTGTCGGCGTCAATGAGGTAGCCATCGCTTAGATCAGTCTCGTTCACATCCTCGAGATCTCCTGGCCCGGGTCCCATGATTCGCAGGTCAACGGGGTTTTTCTCGTAACCAGTACAAATGGATGCCAGATCTCCTATCAACTTCTCTTGATCAGCCGTTTGCACCGGGTTGTAGTTTTCGTCTACGACCACCAATGAAAGGACAAGGTTGCCACGACCGAGCCCCTGCAGCAGGGAAAGCTGAGCGGAATCGACCTCGAGCGAATGTTCTCCAGGTTCCAACTCAGTGACATCAGTGATCTTGAGCTCGTTCGCCTCGATAACATCGTCGGAAGAGCCCAGCAAGACCACATGCTCGCCATCATTCAACACGAAATCGCTGCCAACACGGTACTTTAATAGAAAAACCTTCGACCCATCCGGGAGACCTTGAGGGCTTTTCGCCCACGGCCTCACGAAGAGAATCTCGAGATTGCTCTCGTCCATTACGGAACGGCCTGATGTTCCCTCATCCACTGACGCCAGCGCCTTGGAACCGGCCTGCCTTCCCGAAAGAATCATCTGTGCCCACGATGGGGGCGCGCCAAGGGCTAGGACGATGAGCCCGAACACCAATACCACTAGACGGCTGTGAGCTTTCATCTCGGTTTTCCTCCTTCGATGACAATCGGACGCGTCATACTCAAGCAAGGAGGGTGCCAATAGACAAAACAGTGAGATTTCGTATGTTATAGCTGGGAAGTTGGTAGGTAGCCGACGAATTCTTGCTGCCCCGCTCATCATCCTATGAGTCAAACCCGAACTCTCGTCGCTCCTCAATTCAACCAACATGTCGCCGCAATGGGGTTCCCGGGAACCTACTCCGCCCGTCGCTGCCGTTACCAACTGTGGCTGATCGTGGCGACGCCACTGACGATTCCCTCATATCCTGTCAGACCGGCTGTTATCTCCCGGGCCACTTGGCTCCGTGATCCAATTACGCTCCCCGATCAACACCGAAAGCCATGACCCGGAGGCTTCGATTCCTTCCAGCCCTCCATGAGAGAAATGACACCAGCCGTAACTCTTCTGTTGGGTATCCATCCCGTGAGGCAATTCGGTTCCGAGGAAGAAAAATCCCTGTTACATCAACCAGGGTCAATGATGTTTCTTGGCAATCACTCGCGTCATTCGAGCTCCAGGCGCTTCATCTTCATTGCCAAGCCATTGCGCGAAATGCCCAGCAACTTGGCAGCCTTGGAGCGATTGCCCTTTGTTCTGGCAAGAGCGATTGTGATGAGCTTCCGTTCCAATTCGCTGAGACGGGTTTCGAGAACGAGATTGCCACCAGGATCCGGTTGATCAAGCATGCTGGCCTCATCGGGGAATAGAACGAAGTGGGAAAGAAGCCTTGAACTGATAGCTTGCCCCTCTGGACAGAGGTAAACGAGACGACGAACCTCATGTTCGAGCTCACGCACGTTGCCGGGCCACGGAGCGGATACGAGCGCCTCTAGCGTCTTGACCGTGAGGCCACGAATCGATTTGCAAAGCTCTCGCGCACAACGACGCAGGAAATGTTCCACCAGTGCAGGAATGTCTTCCCGTCGCTCACGCAGCGGTGGAATCGGAAGAATAAACCCCGCGAGCCGGAAATAGAGATCCCGCCGGAACGTACCTGATGCCAATCGTCGTTCAAGATCCGTGTTAGTGGCCGAGATTACACGAACGTCGACGTCCAGCGGCCAGCGACCACCCACTGGCGTGATCTCCATCTCCTGGAGAACTCTCAGAAGCTTCGCTTGGAGATCTGTGGACATATCTCCAATCTCATCAAGGAAGAGGACACCTCCTTCTGCCAGCTGAAACTTCCCTTTTCTCGCCTCAACACCCGTCGCGACGCCGCGCTCGATCCCGAACAACTCGGCCTCAAGGAGTTCTGAAGGTATGGCGGCACAGTTCACGGCCACAAAAGGTCCATCGCTACGGTCTGACGATGCATGAAGCAAACGGGCCACGAACTCCTTACCCACACCAGTCTCTCCGGTGATAAGAACGGGCAGGTTACCCTTAAGTAACTGGCGAATCTGATCGTACACAACCTTCATGGAATCCGACTCTCCGGCTACATATCCGTCCGAAAAATTCAAGTGAGGAAATGTGCGCTTCTCTCCGCTGACTCGCAATGGTGCCAACTCGGACTTTGAGTGAATAAACATGCGGAGACATATTTCAAGTAGTGGCCCCATCGCCCGAGCGGGTTGGAAACCTCCTAGCAACACAATTCCATACGGGGTTTTTCCAGGGGTAGCGGTCACGGCCCACGCAATGCTCTCACCTTGCCCTTTCGCACCCGAGAGCATGGTCGCCTCGGATTCTCCAACCTCGGCCACAGCTCTCATTGCAATCCTCAGGGCGCCATCATCCGGGAAATGAAACGGATCTCCCGAGGCACAAAGCACAATCGGGTCTTCATCTCCCGACCACTGGTAAAGGCAAGCTCCACGTGCGTCAAGTCCCATGCGAAGAGTCTTCAACGCCAACTCCACGTCCGGGTCATAGGCACCGATCAGAAAACCTGCCACCTTGTTCAATACATTTAGCCATTGCCGGGACTCTCTGCCTTGATTACCCGCCCGGGTATCTGTGTCGTGTTCCAAGGGGGAAGCCTCATTGTTCGTACCCAGCACCCCGCCTTCCATTGAGATCGCCAATTCGGCGTCTTTGCGATCAACTTCAGAAAGCAGAAACACTGCCGGCCCGAACCCTATCCACTCGCCAGGACGCACAACCGCCCGCTTCACCTTCGCACCGTTGAGGTAGGTGCCATTCTTACTCCCCACGTCTTCCACTTCGATCTGGCCGATTCCAGAACGAACAACAGCGTGTTTCCGCGAAACACCTGCCATGGGAATAACAATGTCGTTACTCTCGTTGAGACCAACTCGGTACTCGCCCTTTACGAGGTCAAAGATCATGCAACATCCGTCGATCTCCCCAACCAGCCTCATGCAACGCTTTTCGTTGTTCGTGCTCATCTCACAGGACCTCCCTGAACTTCGCCCAGCGGCAACATCTGATTCTCCGAGCGAAACCTGCAAACTCCACGCCACGATCGCTTTGGCGGGGAATCGACAAACAAAGAGCTTCTCTGACGGTCAACAAGAACAGTCATCCTCTGGGCGCCTCCGCATGAACGACCCTTTACCAACGCTCTCCCACCGGCCATCGGTCTCCTCCCCGGAATGTCCAACCAAAACCGGCGGATGTGTCCAACTTATCACCGGTGTTGAGCCTTTGTGCCGTCATCATCATCCTCGAGATCGACGTGATTCCCCCACCCGATCCTCCGTAGGTGACGTTTGTTGCATTGGCGTGTGAAACTCCAACAGTCTTGTCCTTCTCGAGCCACTTGCGAGGACATCAAACAAAACTGGCCAGTTTGGAACTCGGACATCTGACAGAAAAAGATTACGGCGCAAAAACCATGTCAAGAGTTGCTACCGGGATTGTAGTCTTACCCCCCCCTCCAACTCCCTGGGAAGCTATTCCTATTCTGTCATGGTCGCCTCATATCCCAATCGCCTTCCATTACGCAATCCGATCTGGGTGTTCCACCAAAACCATTCTACCCCCGCTCTCAGAGTCGTTTCCATGGCGAGTGCCTGCTCTCTCCTATTCAGGAAGAAGGTGGAGGTGGTCAACCTGGTGAGGGTGAGCGGTCAGTCGAGGCGGGAGGCTCGAGATCTTGGCGTGCTGAAGGATGCGCCGCACAATTGGGTGAAGCAGACCTCAATTGATGTCGGGCTGGGTTGCTCCGAGAATTGATGACAATGGAGATGAGAGGTCTTCGTTCCTTGGTCTTCCTTCCAGCCGGTGCCATGACGTTCCGGGTCGGGATTTGGCGGGTATCCACCAGCGGGTGGGGGCGTGCGCATGGACGAAAGAACACTTTGCTGGGCTCCCGAAGGGGACGGGTCATCCGGCGCTGCAGGACGTGTGCGGCCGCCCGCCGTGGGAGAGCTGCCCGCCGGCCGTTTCCTCCTCAAGGAAGCTCTCTGCAGCGGCGGCGCGGGGGTTGTCCTCGCCGCCCTGTTGGCGCGCGCCCACCTCTGGTGGGACGAGGTGGGACCGTCCGATCTGGCGGTGCGCTCCTTCACCCACGAGCCGTTGGCGGTCAGCCCAGCAGCGCTTCCGCCAGCGTGCCAGGGCTCACGCTGGAACACCCCCGGTCGCATCTCCATCCTCTCTCGTCGTTCGTTTATCTTCTTCTTCCCGGCGCACTGCTCCTCACCCCTCGCTCCCTTGGCTCGTTTGTTCCGGAGCGGCTCAAGGGTGGGTGGCTACCGTGCCGGGGGCTCGAGCCACTCGGTCTGGTAATCCTCGGTCCTTGGAACGATGCAGAGGAAGCGCACGATCCCGTCGCTCCGGTTGGCGTAGGCGTGGGCTACGCCGGCGGGGATGAAAACGCAGTCGCCGGCCCGGACCACACTCTCCTCGCCGTCCAGGGTCAGCACCATCTCGCCCTCGAGCATCACCTGCTCGTGCTCGATGCTCTCGTGCCGGTGCTTGGGGATACGGCCGCCGGGCGCGAGGGTGAAGCGGCGGGTGACGAAGTTGGGGACGCCCTCGGCGGGGCCCAGGAGCACCTGGATCGAGGCACCGCGGGAGTTGCCGACGGGACTCGGCCGGACCTTGTTCATGTTGCGGATGACGGCGTGCATGGTCACCTCCACGAGCCGGGTTCCCGTCCACCATAACGCAACCGCCCGGCGCCCACTTCCTGGTTCCCCATTCTGCTACGATTCGATCGTGCTGGAGCGTCTGGAAGTCCGTGGGCTCGGGATCATCGACCGGGTGGTCGTGGAGCCCCCGCGCGGCCTGGTGGCCCTGACGGGGGAGACCGGCGCGGGCAAGTCGTTGCTGGTGGAATCGCTCAAGCTGCTGGCGGGTCAGCGGGCGCAGGCCGAGATGGTGCGGACGGGAGATTCCCTGCTCCGGGTGGAGGGCTGGTTCGAGCAACCCCTGGCACCGGGGGCGACAACGCTCCTCAGCGAGCTGGGCGTATCCATGGGCGAAGAGGGCCTGGTCATCCGCCGGGAGGTCGGTGCCTCGGGGCGGAGCCGCGCCTGGATCAACGACACACCGGTGACGGCCGCTGCGCTGCAACGGCTGGCGCCCCACCTGATGGCCATCCACGGCCAGCACGAGCAGTACGGCCTGGCCTCCCCGGCGGTGCAGCGCCGGCTGGTGGACGAGCTTGCCGGCCACGGAGAGCTCCTCGGGGAGGTGGCCGCCGCCTGGGAACGGTGGGAGACCGCAGCGGGCCGGGTCCGTGAGCTGGAGAGCGCCCGCGCGCGGCGCCGGGACCGCCTGGACGCCATCACCTTCCAGCTGGCCGAGATCGACGAGACCGCACCACGGGCCGGCGAGTACGAGGAGCTCGAGCGGCGCCGTCTTCAGCTCCGGAACGCGGTCCGGATCGCCGAGCTCCGTGCAGCCCTGCTCGCCGGCCTGGCCGATGGCGAGGACGCGGCCCTCGACCGGCTGGCCCGCGCCGAACGGGAGCTGGCCGAGCTTTCGGGGTGCGGCCTCCCCCTGGGAGAGGCCGTGCAGCGTCTGGCCGAGGCCCGCATGCTGGTGGAGGAGGCCATCCGCGAGGTCCAGGGCGTCGGCGTGGAGCCTGGCGAGGGCCCCGGCGATCTCGACGCGGTGGAGAGCCGCCTCCACCGTCTGGAGCAGCTGATGCTCAAGTACGGCTCACCCCTGGAGGCCGTGCTCGAGCATCGTGAGGCCCTGCTGGCCGAACGCGGTGAGCTGCTGGCCATCGAGGACACCCTGGAGGCGGCGCGGCGGGCGGTGGTGGAATCCCTGGAGGCGTACGACACCGCTGCATCCGCCCTGGAAGGCTCACGGCGGCGGGCCGGCGAGGAGCTTCTCGGGGCCGTGGCGGCGATCCTCGGGCGCCTGGCCATGGCCGGCACGCGGCTCGAGCTCAGGTGGGAGGCCGTCCCCGCGCCCTCGAGCCCGCTCCTCCGCGACGGCGTACCGGTCCGCTTCGGTCCCGAGGGCGTGGAGGAGTGCGAGCTCCTGATCGCCGCCAACCCCGGCGAGGAGCTCCGTCCCCTTGGCCGGATCGCGTCGGGGGGCGAGCTCTCCCGGGTCCATCTGGCCCTGCGAACGGCCCTGCGGGGCCGTCGCTCCGGCGGCAGCCTGACCCTCCTCTTCGACGAGGTGGACGCCGGGCTGGGCGGCGGTGCGGCCTCCGCGCTGGGCTCGGTTCTCGAGGAGCTGGCCCGCGAGGACCAGGTCTTGGTGGTGACCCACCTGCCCCAGGTGGCGGCCCGCGCCGGCGCCCAGCTCCTGGTGGAGAAGGTGCCCGACGGCGGCAGGACCGTCACCCGCGTCCGGGCCCTGGGCAAGGAAGAACGGATCGGGGAGATCGCCCGCATGGTGTCCGGCGAGGAGATCGGCCCCTCGGCCCTGGAGCACGCTCGCGCTCTCCTGGAAGGCCGATGAGGATCGAAGCCTTCCGGGATGGAGACGACGTTCGGCGCGTGGCCGGACTCGTGAGCCGCGTGATCGGGGCCGGCGGTGTTGTGCTGCTGCCCACCGAGACCTACTACGGGCTGGCCGCCGCTCCGGGCTCGGGCGCAGGGGTCGACAGGGTCTTCCGGCTCAAGGACCGTTCCGCGGCACGCCCGCTCCTGGTGCTCTGTGCCGACTGGGAGCAGGTGGAGGCCCTGGTGGAGGTTCCTCCGGCCTGGCGTCTCCGGCTCTCCCGGACCTGGCCCGGGCCGTTGACGGCCATTCTTCCGTCGCGGCGCCAGCTGGCGGCGGCCCCTTCGGGCAACCTGGCCGTTCGTATCCCGGGGAGCCCGCTTCTCCGCGCCCTGCTGTACCGCGTGGGACCCGTCACCGGTACCTCGGCCAACCGCTCGGGGCGCCCGGCCCACACGAGGGCCCTGGAGGCCGCGACCGATCTGGCAGGCGAGCCGGACCTGGTGCTCGACGGTGGCGAGACCGCGGGGGGGCCTCCGAGCACGCTGGTCGACCTCAGCGGGGGCGAGCCCAGGGTGCTGCGAGTCGGTCCTGCACCCTGGAGCTAGCCGGTTCCCATCGACAAGGCTGAGGAGGAACCCGTTGCGCAGGACCGTCGCAGGTGTGCCAGTGAAATGTGAGAATCCGACCGTGTGAGAACGCCGAATTCCGGTTGCCAAGCACCACTCCATGGGCGCTCCGATATCCAATCGCAGTGTGTGGAAAACCCTGTGGAAAACCCTGTCAAAAACTCGTTAAGCTCATGTAAAGAGCGTACTTGTCTTTCCAGGTGGGGGTACTGTGGAAATCTCCTAACTATCTGATTGAACGACACTTACATCTAAGTCACTGATGGACCGCGCGTTGCAAAATGGAAATCCGGCGGCGAGTTCCACAAGGTGTGCCATTGTGGACCTTTCCGGGCGCCGGATCGCTCCGGAATCCGGGACGGCCAGAGCGTTCCGGTCCATCTTCCTGCCTTGCCGGAAGATAGGGCCTGTGGTAGCGTTCGACCGGTCGCCTGGGGGAGGGTTCGCAGATGTTGGTTCGATCGATCGACGGCAGGACGCCGCGGCTCGGACGGCGGGTCTTCGGGGCCGAGACGGCCCTGGTGTTGGGGGACGTCACACTCGAGGACGACGTTTCCCTCTGGTACAACGCCGTCGTCCGGGGCGACATTCACTGGATCCGTATCGGCGCCCGTTCCAACCTCCAGGACGGCGTCATCGTCCACGTGGAGAACGGCCAGTGGCCGGCGGTGCTGGGCGAGGAGGTCAGCGTGGGCCACGGCGCCATACTTCACGGCTGCACCATCGGGGCGCGCTGCCTCGTCGGCATGGGCGCCATCGTCATGAACGGCGCCGAGATCGGCGAGGGCTCCATCATCGCCGCCGGCGCCGTGGTCCGGGAGGGCTTTGCGGCGCCGCCCCGGCGCCTGCTGGCCGGCGTTCCCGCCGTGATCAAGCGGGCCGTCGACGACGAGGAGTACGACCGCATCGTGGCAACGGCCCGCCACTACCTGGAGTACAAGAGCCGTTACCTGGCCGGAGCGGTACGGCCGGCCGAGGCCGCGGAGCTGACCGGGGAGGAACGATGATCCGCAAGGTCAAGGGAACCCGTGATATCCTGCCGCCCGATTCCCGCCTTTGGGCCGGCGTCGAAGCCGAGGCCCTGCGGATCTTCTCGAGCTTCGGCTACGACGAGATCCGCCTTCCGGTCCTTGAGCCGACGGATCTCTTCGTCCGCTCCGTCGGGGAGGGCACGGACATCGTCTCCAAGGAGATGTACACCTTCTCCGATCCCAAGGGCCGTTCCCTGACCCTGCGGCCCGAGGGCACCGCCGGCGTGGCGCGGGCCTACATCGAAAACGGGCTGGGGCAGCGGCCCCAGCCTCTCCGGCTGGCCTACATGGGTCCCATGTTCCGGTACGAAAAGATGCAACGCGGGCGCTACCGGCAGTTCTCCCAGATCGGGATCGAGCTGCTGGGGTCCTCCACGCCCGAGGCCGACGTCGAGGTGATCCTGGCCCTCCACACTTTCCTGGCGGTCCTGGGCTTCGACGACCTGGTCATCGTCCTCAACAACCTGGGCGACCCGGAGGACCGGCAGCGGTACATCGCCCTGCTCAAGAAGGAGCTGGCCCCGCACCGGGAGCGCCTCTGTGGCGACTGCCAGCGGCGCTGGGACGAAAATCCCCTCCGTATCCTCGACTGCAAGGTCCCGTCCTGCCGGGAGATCGTCGAGGACACCACGCCGGTGGCCGAGGCCGCCTCGGCGGAGTCCCGGGCCCACGTGGACGCCGTGGAGCTGGAGCTGGCAGACCTGGGCATCACCGTCCGGCGCGCTCCGCGCCTGGTGCGGGGTCTCGACTACTATCTTCGGACGGTCTTCGAGGTGATCTCGCCCGAGCTCGGCGAGAACACGGTTCTCTGCGGCGGCGGCCGCTACGATCGGCTGATCGCCGACCTCGGCGGCCCCCAGGTGCCGGGCATCGGCTTCGCCATCGGCGAGGACCGCCTCATCGAAGTCCTTCCCGCCGCGGCCCGGGATCGGTTCCTGGGAGAGCGCGCGGTGGTCCTCCTCCCCGTGGCCGAGGGCGCGGCCGCCGTGGCCCTGGGCCTGGCCCGCGACCTGGCCCTGGCCGGGATCCGTGCCGAGGTCGAGGTGACGGGACGCTCCCTGAGGGCCGGCCTCAAGTGGGCCGCCAAGCTGGGCGCCCGCGCGGTCGTGATCCTCGGAGAGGACGAGCTGGCAGCCGGCGAGGCCGCCCTCCGGCACATGGACGCCGGCGAGCAGGAGCGCGTTCCGCTGGAGCGCCTTCGCGAGGCCCTTGTCCCGTGAGAGGGGAGACGGGCGAGCCACGCGCGGTGAGCTCCACTGCGTCCATCGAGCACCCGGCTGACCTCCTGTGGAGCGTCCCGGGGGGCGTCCTGCACATGGGCCGGCGGTCCGGCACCCTCTTTGGGTCTTTGGAGCGAGGAGTTGACAGGGGGCCCGAGCTCCGCTACGTTCAGACCATGAGGTTGACCGCACGGTATCACCATCATCATCGGAACCCCTCGAGGGCCGGGTGATGGTGTAGGTACGTTTTCGACCGAAACCACAGCGCCGGCCCCTGGGCCGGCGCTTTCGTGTCACCAAGCGCCGCCACCCCGGGGCCGCCAGGAGGCGACGTATGAAAGAGACACGACGGCTTCGGCTGGCGCTCCCCAAGGGGCGCATGAACAGGGGGGTGGTGGACCTTCTCGCCGATGCGGGCATCCGCCTGACCGAGACGGTGCGCAGCTACCGGCCCGCGGTGGACCTGCCCGGCCTGGAGGTGAAGCTCCTCAAACCCCAGAACATCGTGGAGATGCTCCACGCGGGTTCGCGCGACGTGGGCTTCGCCGGCGCCGACTGGGTGGCCGAGCTCGACGGGGAGCTGGTGGAGCTCCTGGATACCGGCCTCGACCCGGTCCGGGTGGTGGCGGCCGCACCGGCCGGTCTCCTGGAGGATGGCCGGCTCCCCGCCGGGGAGCTCGTGGTGGCCTCGGAGTACGAGCGGCTGACCCGGGAGTGGATCGCGGCGCAGGGGCTTGCAGCGCGCTTCGTCCGCTCGTACGGCGCCACCGAGGTGTTCCCCCCCGAGGACGCCGACCTGATCGTCGACAACACGGCGACCGGGGCGACCCTGGCCGCCAACGGCCTCGTGATCGTCGGCGAGCTGATGCGCTCCTCCACCCGGCTCTACGCCCATCCGGCGGCCCTCGGGGATCCCGGACGGCGCACCGCCGTGGACGAGCTGGTGCTCCTGCTGAGATCGGTCCTCGAGGCGCGCCGCCGGGTGATGGTGGAGGTCAACGTGACCGCCGCTCGGCTGGAGGAGCTGCTGGCGGTGCTGCCGTGCATGCGGGAGCCCACCATCTCCCGCCTGGCGGGGGAGAGCGGCTTCGCCGTCAAGGCGGCGG
>JAADFK010000086.1 GCA_013152925.1 Acidobacteriota bacterium
GCCGCCGGCGCGGCCGAGCTGTTGAAGGCGGGAAAAACCGCCGAGGCCGAGGCGGCCGCCCGGGCCCGGCTCGAGGCCGACCCGGCCGACACGGCGGCATGGAACCTCCTGGCGGTCGCCATGGCCCAACAGGGGCGCCTCGGCGAGGCCGAGGCCCAGCTCCGCGCCCTTCTGAAATCTCACCCGAAGGATGCGGGCGGCTGGCTCAACCTCGCCCTGGTCACCCTCAAGAAGCAGGGTGCCGGGGACGGCCTCGGCAAGGCTCTCCCCATGCTGGAGAAGGCCGTCCAGCTCGATCCCGAGCTGGTCGAGGCACGGCAGAACCTGGCCCAGGCCTACCTTCGCATGGGCCGCAACCGTGACGCCATCGCCCAGCTGGATGCCGCCGTCACGGTGCGCCCCGACGATCCGGCGCTCCTCAACCGCCTGGCGTGGATCCTGGCGCGGATCCCCGACGCCGGCCTGCGTGACCCGGCCCGGGCCGTGCAGCTGGCCACGAAGGCTTGCGAGCTGACCGGGCGGCGGGACCCCCGCTATCTCCGCACGCTGGCCGAGGCCCACGCGGCTGACGGAGATTACCTCCAGGCCGCCTCCATCGCCCGGGAGGCGCTCCGGGAGGCGCAGGCAGCCAGGGACCAGTCCCTCGTCCAACGCCTGACGGCCGATCTCAAGGGCTACGAGAACGCCTCCTAGCGCACACCGTCCGCGCCCTGCCGGCGGCGGCCGCCCCGCCGCCCGCCTCCGTCCGCCGCGAGAACGAGCTCAGCGCGAGGCGCCGTCCGGGCGCGCCCGGAGAGCAGGTCGCGGGGACCGCGGACCGCGAAGATCGACGACGACCATGGTCGTTCGCCCCTCGAAGACGTGAATCTTCCTCTCGTGAACCTCCCCGCCCGTATCGACCCGGATCCGGTAGTCGCCGGCGAAGCCCCGGACCGTCGCCATGCCGTCCTGCCCGGTCGCCGTTTCCCCGTTCGAGGTCCAACCGTCGATCAGCGACTCCAGACGGAGGAAGGCCGGCTTGGGCGTGCCGTCGGCGTGGAAGAGTCCGCCGTGGCTCATGAAGGGGTTGTCGTCCACGGCATCCCACCAGGTGATGGCTCGGACCGCCGGCGTTCCAAAGCAAACGCGATACAACGCCTCGAGAAAATCCGCCTGCACCTGCTCATTCCACGGAGCATGCCAGTACCCTGCACCGATTCCGGCCCAGGCGGGGTCCCAGGTGGAGCTGACCGAGTTCTCGGTTACATGGATCGGCTTGCCGAAGCCCGACAAGCGGCGCAAGACCTGTGCGAGGAAGCCCAGATCACGGCTGGGAGCCCCCTGGACGGGACCGATGCCCAGGTCGTGGAACAGCGTGATACCGCCACCGTTGTACATCTGCTGCCCGATGACGTCGAAGTCGACGCCCGAATCCATGGCGCGCCGCACGAAGGCCGGGATCGAGAGGGTGACGTACGAGCTGCGGCCATCGAGACGCTCCTCGAGGCGATCGCGACCGAACCAGTCGAAGGCGTTGTTGAGGACCAGCTCGGCAGAGGGGTCCGCCGCGCGCGCGGCGGCATAGACTGCCCGCACGTACTGGTCGAGCTGCTGGCGAGAAAGCCCCCCGGTCGCCCAGTAGCTTGCCGCCTCGTTGTTGACGTCCCATGTGTGCACCCGATCCTTGTAGTGCGTGATCAGGCTCGTCACGTGGTCCACCGAGGTCTGCTTGAGCTCCTCGAACCCCATGGTCCTCACCCAGTCCGGCATGGCAAACCCGTACAGCCAGGTCAAGGGGTGGCCCTTGACCTGCCACCCGCTGTCCGCCAGGTCGACGACACCAACCTCGTGGTCAATGTGCTGGAAGTCGATCTGGCCGCGCTGGGGCTCGATGTCACTCCAGTAGAACCCCGCCGTGACGAAGCTCAGGCCCGCCTGCTGCATCCGCTCGTAGACCGCCCGGCCCGTGGTGGCCAGCTGGCCGAAGATCCCGAAGCGGAAGTCGTGGGAGGTCTGCTCGTAGACGACCCGGGCGCCCGAAACCGGAACGCCCCCCCGGCCGATCACGCGCAGCGTCAGCGTGCCGCGGCGGCTCACCATCGCCTGGCGATCGGCATTCGCGAGCTCGATCTCCTCGAGCGTCAGCACCGCCTCCGAGGCCGCCTGGAGCTCCGTTCCGGCACGGGCCGCCGGCAGCATGCCTTCGGCACCGTCGAAGAGCGCCCGGGCAGCGTCCGCCCGGGCTCTCAGCTCCCGTGGAACGACCACGCCCCTGCTCTCAAGCTCGCCGATCCGGTTGTCCAGGCGATCCAGCTGGGTCCGTGCCAGCTCGCGGTTGGCGTCCACCAGCTCGCCGCCCGGCCGATCGGCGGTGAACCCGCCGCCGTCGAGGGTCAACGGCAGGTCCAGGAGGCCGGCGCCGGAAAGCTCCAGCCTGAAGATCAGGGTCCGTCGCTCACCGAGGGGGACGCAGAGCGACGGCACGCGAACGCCCGTGTCCGGGTTGTCCACGGCCCACAGCAGCTCTGCCGTGGCCTCACCGCTCCCGTCGACGGGGAACGACCCGGGTGGGAGGTCGCCAGAACCGTACAACGTCCCATCCGGCCGCCGGGCTTCAAGGATGTACTCCCGGCAGCGCCGCACCTCAAGGTTCCGGACCACCGCACCCTCCACGGCGCCGAGGCGCGCGATGGCATCCGTGGACTCGTGCAGCACGTACCCGGCCAGGCTGTGGCCGGAAAAGGGCGCTGCGACCAGCGTCACGTCCGATCCGTCCGGAACGTCCAAGGCGAAGGCGCCGTCAGTGCTCTGCGAAGAGTCGAGAACCGTATCGTCCACCGGGTCCAGTGCGGCAACCCACACCGAAGCCGGCGCCGCGCCGGTCTCATCCGTGACGTGCCCCGTGATCGTGGCCGCACCGGCCCGTGCGGCCGACACCAGGGCACACAGGCCGACCACCACCACCAGCGCCGCCCGGGCCGCTCTTCGGATCTCCATGACCCCCATTGTCCCAGATGCTACCTGGAATCCCGAATGGCGCCCCTGAGATGCGCTACCTCCCCCTGGTGAGGCCGAAGACGTAGACCTCGTGGATCTCGCGATCGTAGCCCGGGTAGAGCCCCCTGGGCATCCCGAGGATGATCCGCTTGCCACGATTCGCCAGGACCAGGAGCTCGCCCGCGGCGCGATCGAAATCGAGCCCCTCGATCTCCCCCACCCGGCGAAACTCGGTGAAGAGCTTCTCGTGGCGAACGAAGGCTGCCGAGGCCTTCATCTTCGCCGGAACGCTCCAGAGGTTGTCGGCCTCACCGGCGTCGGCATCGCCGTCGTCGGCAGTGATGTACAACCTCCCGTGGAAGGCCGCGATACCCTGCTGCCACTGGGGCACGGGCCGGAGGTGCAGCTTGCCCGCATACTTCCCGGTGCCCAGGTCGTACCGGTAGACATACGCGCCGTTCACCCAGTCCGTCATCCAGACGACGCCGCGTTCTGCGTCGACCGCGACGGCGCTGACCTCCACCTGGCCCGAGGCGGGCTTCCACTGGATGGACCGGCGGTACCGAAGGGTCGCCGCACCATAGACGGCCACCTGGATGTCGGTCGCATGACCGTCCACGAAACGCTCGACTCCCGCGTAGAGCTCGCCCCCGTGGACGCTGATATCGCCGATGTGGTTGGCCGGTTTCTCCAGACCTTCGAAGGGCGATGGGTTGGACTTCAGGAGCTCTCCATCCCTGGAGTACGCGTAGAGCGCCGCGCTGTCGCTGACATAGTAGCGCTCCCCGTCTGTGGCGATCCCCTGGCGCCCCGCCACCTCGAACACCCGCCGGAACTGGTACCTCTCTCCCGGGGTCGCTCCAGCATCGGGCGATCCGCCGTAAGGGACGCGACACGCTGCCGCCAGCGCCCCGGCCGCCAGGACCAGCATCACCAGACCACGAAGCACCATGGATCTCGAAGAGCTCATGCCCGCCGCATTCTCCCATACCAGGCGGGCACATTCGAGCCTTGCAGGATCACGGGAGCTTCCGGGAGGGGCCAGACCACCGGGACCCTTCCGGACCCGGTAACGCAAGGTCATGGCAGGCGGCAGGGTTGCCCCGCTGCAGGACCTCCGTCATGCCATGGAATGCCATGGCGATCCGCGCGTTCTGGTGCGCAGGGGTCAACCCCGAACCTCCAGATGTATGGGGCCACGTCGCCTTCCAGGATTTCCGCGACCCAAAAGAGGACGCATCATCCCGGGCCGGGGGCGTTCAAAGCAACTTGTACGACTTCAGCAGCACCGGGAGACTCAGGCCGCGCTCGCGGAAACGCCGGGTGGCCATCAGAGCGGCAATTCCCCGGTACTTCTGCTTGCCCCGCAGGTAGAGGGCGGGGAAGGCCACCCGGATGAACCGGGCGAAATCGGCGTCGTAGGGGTAGTACCAGGGCGCCGCCTTTCGCGTCCCGGGATCGTGGGCCACGTACTTCACGTTGACCATCTCGTGGAAGCCGTACTCGCCGTGGGCCCGGCCGATGCCGCTCTCCTTGACGCCGCCCCAGATAGCCGACGGCTCTCCGAACACCACCACGTGGTCGTTGATGGTGACCACTCCGGCCTCGAGCTCCCGCTGGAAGCGCTCCGCCGTGGCCGGCGACCGGGTCCAGCCCGAGGCCGTCAGACCGAAGGGCGAGGCGTTGGCCCGGGCGATCCCCTCCTCCACCGACGAGACCTTGACCACCGGCATCAGCGGCCCGAAGGTCTCGTCCCGCATCACGGCCATGGACTCGTCCACGTCCACCAGCACGGTGGGCGGGTAGTAGTAGCCCGTGCCGTCGGGCATCTTCCCGCCCGTCAGCGCCCGGGCACCGGCCTCCAGGGCCTGCTCCACCTGGGCCGCCACGATCTCCCGCTGGCCGCGCGTGGTCAGCGGGCCCATGTCCGTGCCAACCTCCTTGGGATCGCCTACCCTGAGCTCATTGGTCAGCTCCACCACGCGCTCGAGCAGCGGTTCGTAGATCGCCTCCTCAACGTAGACACGCTCGATGGAGGCACAGGTCTGGCCGGAGTTCATGAACGCGCCCCAGACCAGGCCGCGGGCCGTCCGTTCCAGGTTGGCGTCGGCGGCCACCACGGCGGCGTCCTTGCCGCCAAGCTCGAGCTGCGCCGGGACCAGCCGCTCGGCACAGCGCCGCGCCACGTGGCGCCCGATGTCCACCGAGCCGGTAAACAGCACCTTGACCACGTCCGGGTGGTCCAGCAGCGCGTCGGTGGCCGAGCCCGGCAGGGCCACCGTGTTGATCACCCCCGGCGGGAAGCCGGCGCGCCGGGCCATGTCCCCGATCATCAGCCCCGTCAGCACCGTGGCCGAGGCCGGCTTGAACACCACGGTGTTGCCCGCCGCCACCGCCGGCGCGATCTCCGCCATGGGGATGCCCACGGGGTAGTTCCACGGCGTGATGATGGCCATGACCCCGAGGGGATCGAAGCGGTACCCCGCCTTCCAGGGGGCGAAGAGCAGCTGCTCCGGCGCCACCGGCCGGAAAGCCAGCAGCTTGTGGAGCTTCCGGGCGAGCCACGAGAGGGTCTCACACGCCGGAAACACGTCCACCAGCCGCGCCTCGAGCACCGGCTTACCCCCCTCGAGCGACACCAGCTCCGCCAGGCGCTCCTCCTCCTCGACCATCAGCTCCAGCCAGCGCGCCAGCAGCCGCTGCCGCTCCGCCACCGGGGTCCGTGACCACGCCGGATAGGCCGCCTTCGCTGCCGCCACGGCTCGCGCCGCACCCTCCCCGTCCAGCGCCGAGGCCGTCGCGATCTCCTCCTCCGTGGCCGGGGCGACAGAGACGATGGAACCGGGACCGGCGAGGTCCTCGTTGCCAACGATGGAATGCAATTGGTACTCCATGGCTCGATTGTACC
>JAADFK010000087.1 GCA_013152925.1 Acidobacteriota bacterium
AACGCGGCCGCCGCGCGCAGGGCGCTCTGCTCGGGCGTGGCGGAGGCCGCCAGCGCGATCCCCCACGCCGCGGCCACCCCGATGGCCGGTGCACCGCGGACCACCAGGCCGGCGATCGCCTCGGCCACCTCGGTCACCGTCTCGCACCGGATCCAGGCCGTGCGCGCCGGCAGCTGACGCTGGTCCAGCAGGAGCAGGGCTCCGTCCTCCCAGTCCAACGCGCGAATGCGGGTCATCTAACCCTCCAGAAACACCAACGCGGCGGAGGCGCTCCGGCCCCCGCCGCGCCGGTCGCCGCCTCCGGTGCTACTTGATGCTGGCCCGGATCCGCACCTGGAGATCCTTGTGCTGCGGGTCCGTGGTCATGATGTGCAGGACGGTTTCGTGAACGCCAGGTTTGGCGTCGGGCTTGATCATCACCGTCACCTGATACCGCTTTCCCTGTTCAATGGGGAGGACCTCCGCGGTGAAGGCCGGATCGTCCACCTTGGCACCGGTTACCTCGACCGGCTCCTTGCGGTTGTTGACCACGATGACGTTCCGGCCGGGCTTGAACTTGGCCTCGACGCTCCCGAATTGGAGGTTGCCGGGCGTCACGTGGAGCAAGGAACGCACGACGCCGAAGGCCTTGATCTTGACAGTCTTCGCATGGGGATGGTTCGTGTGCAGGGTGACCGTGGCGTTGATCGCCCCGATAGGAGCATCCTCGCTCAGGATCAGCTTGACCCCGTACTGGACCTTGTACTTGCCCGCCACCAACTCGTCACCGCTGAGGGGATGGATCGTCGCCGTGATGAACGGCACGCTGGCCGTCACCTTGGTGATCTTGAAATCAACCGCATCGTCGGTGACGATCTTGAGCTCGTGCTCCACGGCCTCGCCCCTGACGGTGTTGAACCGCACGATGGGACGCGGCAGAACCTCCAGGTAGGGCTTGACGTTGGCCTTGACCACCAGGGTCGTCGTCGGGGTTTCCGGATCGTTGGTCAGGACCAGGATCGACTTGGTAATGGGACCCGTGAACGCGCTGGTGTCCACCTTGGCCTTGATCAGGCCGGCGCGTCCCGGCGCCACTTCCTTGTCGTACTCGGCGACGGTGCAGCCACAGGTGGGCCGTACGGCCTTGACCACCAGCTTGGCCGTACCCTCGTTGACCAGCTGGAAGTTCGCATGGATGATCTCACCCTGTGGAACGGTCCCGAAATCCTTGATCTTCTCCGGCACATCAAGCTTCGGCGCGTTGGCCCCGCCCGCCTGGGCGAGAACGGTCATCGGTGTCAGGAGCAGGGCTCCAACGGTCACGAGCAGTGCGAATCTCCGTAGCATAGCGCGTCCTCCTTCGTGGTATCCTCCGCGCGAACGGCGTCAATAGTAGGGGTTCGTACGGCGTCCTGCAACCCCCGTCCGGAGCAGCTTTTGCAAGAGGCATTCCAGAACCGCGAACGGTTGTATTTCCTGCCCGTCGGCGGCACCGCCATGGCCACCCTCGCGGGCCTTCTCGCCGCCTCCGGTCATGCTGTCAGCGGCGTGGATTCGGCTCTCTATCCGCCCATGAGCACGCTCCTCGACGAGCTCGCCATTCCCGTTCGGCTGGGCTTCGATCCGGCCGCTGTCCCCCGGAACATCGACCGCGTGATCATCGGAAACGCCGTGGGCCGCGACAATCCCGAGGTACAGGAAATCCTCCGGCGCGGTGTTCCCTATCTTGCACAGGCCGAGGCAGTTGCACACTACCTGCTGGCCGAGGGCCGGGAGGCCATGGTGGTGGCCGGAACCCATGGCAAGACCACGACGGCCTCGCTGCTGGCCTGGATCATGGAGACCTGCGGCACCGATCCCACGGCCCTCGTCGGCGGCTTGCTCTCCTGGAGCCGGCGCTCCTTCCGGCTGGGACGCGGCCGCTGGATGATCATCGAGGGGGACGAGTACAACACCGCCTTCTTCGACCGGGGGCCCAAGTTCCTCCACTACCGGCCGAGGATCTTCCTGCTCGGCCCCGTCGAGTACGATCACGCCGACATCTTCCCCTCGGAGCATGCCGTTCTGACCGCCTTCCGCGCCGGAACGGCGCAGGTACCCCGCCAGGGGAGGATCGTTGTCAACGGCTGGAGCGGGAGAGCCCTCGCCGCCGTCCGCGATGCCACCGCCCCCACCCTGGTCGTCGGGCCGGACTCCGCCCACGATCTCTCGGTCCGCGGTATCGCCGGCGGTCCGGGGGGCATGTCCGCGACCCTTCGCTGGGAGGGCCGCGAACACCACCTCCAGCTACCGCTCTGGGGGACGCACAACGTCGGTAACGGCGCCATGGCCCTGGCCGCCGCCCTCGCCAGCGGTGTGGCCATGGAGCCCGCCCTGCAGGCGCTGTCGACCTTCCCCGGGGTCCGGCGGCGCCTGGAGATCGTCGGCCAAAACCGGGGCATCACGATCGTCGACGATTTCGCCCACCACCCGACGGCTCTGGCGGCGACCGTGGACGCCTCCCGGCATCGCTGGCCGGGACGGCGCCTGGTGCTGGCCTACGAGCCACGCTCGCTGACGGCCGGGCGGGCCCTCTTCCAGGAAGCCTATGCGCGGGCGCTCGCCGGCGCCGACGTGGTCCTCGTCGCTCCCGTCTATCACCGCGAGCGGCTGGGCGATGACGTTCTCGACCGGGCGGCGCTGGCCCGGGACCTCGAGCGCCAGGGCGCCCTCGTTCTCCTGCCGGACCCTGGTGACGATCCGGCTCAGATGCTCACGACGGCGCTTCGCGACGGTGACGTGGTGGTCGTCTGTTCCTCCGGCGACTTCGGCGGGTTGCCCCGCCGTCTCCTCGCGGCGCTCGGCTGATTCCGCGCGGAACAGACGTTCCGGTATAGTTGAGCCGTGGAGGTGACCATGCGGGCTGTGATCGCCGGTACGGGCATGTACGTGCCGCCCCTGACCATTGACAACCACGGCCTCTCCCGGATCATGGAGACCAGTGACGAGTGGATCCAGGTGAGGACGGGGATTTCGGAACGTCATTACGCCGGTCCCGACATGGCCACCAGCGATGTCGCGCTCCCCGCAGCCCGCCAGGCCATCGAGGCCGCCGGGCTGTCGCCCGGGGAGATCGAGTACCTGATCGTCGCCACCATGACACCGGACTACTACTTCCCCGGGACCGCGCCGGTGCTGCAGGAGAAGCTGGGGCTGGTCAATGCCGCCTGCCTGGACATCCGGCAGCAGTGCGCCGGGTATATCTACGGCCTGCAGCTGGCCGACGCGCTGATCCGCTCCGGACAGTACGCCAACGTCCTGCTCGTCGGCGCCGAGGCCCACGTCATGTTCATGCCGTGGTCCGACGAGTCCTGGGACGTGGCCATGGGCAAGAGCGAGGAGCCCCTTCCACCGGACGTCATCGCCAAGAACACCGAGACCCGGGACCGGACGGTGCTCTTCGGCGACGGCGGCGGCGCCATGGTCCTGCGTGCCGCCAGTGACGGCCGCGGCATCCTCGACGTCCTGGTCAGGACCGACGGCACCGAGGTCAAGCGGTTGTGGACGCCGGCCGGGGGCAGCGCCTTCCGGCCGTACTTCCACCCGGACATGTACTACTCCGGAGACCAGATCCCCATCGTCGAGGGGCGCAAGGTCTACGTGCTCGCCGTCACCCGCATGCCCGAGGTGGTCCTGGAGATCCTCGAGCGGAACCGGATGACCCTGGACGACGTGGACCTGGTGATCATGCACCAGGCCAACCTGCGCATCAACGAGGCCGTGCAGAAGCGGCTGGGATTGCCCGACGAGAAGGTGTTCAACAACATCCAGCGCTACGGCAACACCACGGCCGGCACCATTCCCATCGCCTTCCACGAGGCCATGGAGGCCGGCCGCGCCACACCGGGTGACCTGGTCTGCTTCGTCGGCCTCGGCTCCGGCCTTAACTGGGGCGCGGTCCTGTGCCGGATCTGAGGGGCCGCTCCCGCCTGGCCTACCACCTGGCGACCACCTTCGGCCTCGGGGATCGGGTTGTTGCCCCTGGAACCTTCGCCGGCTCGCTCCCGGCGGCCGTCCTCTGGCTGGCCCTGACCGTGGTCGTGCCCTCGCCGCTGCCCCTGGCGATCCTGACGGCGCTCCTCATCGTTGCCGTTACGGCGGCCGGCGTCTGGGCGGCCGGCCTCGAGGAGCTCCGCCGGGGCTCGGTGGACCCCGGCGCCGTGGTCATTGACGAGGTGGCCGGCCAGTGGCTGACCTTCCTGATCGCCCTGTGGCGCTTCCCGGCGGGCGGCCCCCGCGGCGTGCTCCTCTTCGTCGTGGCCGGCTTCGTCTCCTTCCGGATCTTCGACATCGTCAAGCCGTGGCCCGTCCGTCAGCTGGAGAGGCTCTCCGGGGGTCTCGGCATCATGGTGGACGACCTTGCGGCCGGCGTCTGGGCCGGGATCGTCCTCCTCCTGGCGATGCCCTGGCTCCTTGGCCTTCTCCCCTGAGTTCGACGCATGGGGTGTACGGCCGCGGGCGCTCGCCCTGGCTCTCAAGATGAACATCACTGCCTGCGCGACGGAGAACGACATCATCTGGGAGCAGGCGCCGGTCTCCCAACCCGGGGTACCATGGTCCCATGGAACGCGAGACACTCCTCCAGCATCGCGACGGCCCCCTGCTGCTCCTCACGCTCAACGATCCCGGACGGGCCAACCCCCTGTCGCCGGCCATGGCGGAGGCCCTGACCGGCGCGCTGGAAGCGGCCGCATCGTCCGAGGACATCCGGGCGGTCATCCTCACCGGCGCCGGGAAGCACTTCTCGGCGGGTGCCGACCTGGCGGCCTTGGAGGCCGTGGCCGACGGGGGAGACCCCGAGGCCAACCTCGAGGATTCCCGTCGCCTCGAACGGCTCTTCGCCGCCCTGCTGGGCCACCCGAAGCTGACGCTCGCCGCCGTCCATGGCGCCGCCATCGCCGGGGGCTGCGGCCTGGCGACCGCCTGCGACATGGTGGTGGCCGAACCTTCCGCACGCTTCGCCTATACCGAGGTCCGGATCGGCTTCATCCCCGCCCTGGTCTCCACCTTCCTGACCCGCCGGCTTCCCGGCCACATGGCCCGGCGGCTCCTCCTGGACCCTCGACCGGTCGGCGGAGAACGGGCGGTGGCCATGGGCCTGGCCGACGAGCTGGCACCCGAGGGTCAGGCCCTCCGCAGAGCCCGCCTGCTGGCGCTGGAGATCTGCAGCAAGGCCTCGCCGGCCGCCCTCGCCGCCACCAAGGCCCTCCTCAACGAGACCGTCGGCATGGGGTGGCGACAGGCCCTCGAGGCGGCGGCCGCCGCCAACGCCCGGCAGCGCCTCCACCCGGAGTGCCGGCGCGGCGTCCGATCGTTCCTGGAAACCAAGTCGACACCCGACTGGCTGGAGGACGACACGGAATCCTGATCACCGGGACGGTGCCGGTTCGAGCTCGATCCGGACGCCGCCGGGATCGCGCTGCCAGCTGACGGCCCCCACCCCGCGGAGAGGTACCGCAACGCGTCGCAGCAGGCTCAGCTGGCCGGGGCGGAGGATTCCGAACACCTCCAGCAGCCGCGCCGAGGCCAGGGCTTCGAGGGACGAGGCCGCCGCACCCCCACCGACCACCGCCCAGTCGCCGCCGGGCCAGCCCGTCCTGGCGCCCAGGAGGGTTTCCAGCTGGCCCTGGCCCGTCGCCGCCACCACCGCATCGCCGGGAAGGACGATCGCCCACCAGCTTCCCAGGGCCGAACGCCACCGCCGTGCCGGACGGCCATCGCTGAGGCCGGCCTCCTCCGTGGTGCAACCCAGGGGACACAGCACCTCCCGGAGCGAGTCGGCAACCTGCTCCCCGTCCTCTCCCTCCAGGAGGCCGAGATCCAGCGCCATCCGGGCGTGGGGCAGGGCCGACCCCCCTTCGAGCCGCCGCAGCCAGAAGCCCACGGGGCGCGCCAGGAGGCCGTCCAGCTTCTCGGCGACCCCGGCCAGGACGCCCCGCACCGGCAGCCGGTTTCCCAGGACGGCGAGGAGCTGCCGGCCATCCTCCAGGTGGGCCAGCACGGTTCCCCGGGGGTCCGGAAGCGCGATCGTATCCGGGTTGCCATGTTCCAGCACCAGGCTCGGGCCCTCCCAGTGGCCCGGCCACTCGCTGCCGTGGAACCAGAGCCAGCACGCCAGCCGCCGCGTGGGATCGACGGAAGGCGCCACGGTCCAGGAGTCGCCCTCGAGAAGCGCCGGATCCGAGGCGATCCGCAGGACACCCTCCCGGAGGCGCCACCGCCCCGCCAGGGACTGCGGCAGCATTCCCGCGAGACGCCGGGCCGCGCCACCTCCCGGAACCGCGCCCTGGACGATCCAGGCGTTCTGCCACCAGGCGACCGTCACACCATGGCGGAACTGGTCCAGCAGCAGCGCCGCCGCCGCTCCCGGCACCGCCGCGCGCGGGCCCGCTCCCGCCGGGCCGCCGGACAACGATCTCCACCACCCCGGATCGAGGAGGACCCGCCGCTCGGGGTTCCGGGCCAGGAAACGCGCCCACCCGCCAGGCCGCGCCAGCACCACCAGACCCTCCGGCGGGCCGGGCAGGCGGAGCGCCGGCGAATCCGCCAGGAAGCTGCCAGCCCGTGCCTGGGGCAACGCCGTCGCGTGGCGCCACCACAGCCCTCCCAGAGCGGCCAGGAGGATGACCAGAGCGCCGATGAGGAACGCCGTGGGGAAACGCCGTGGTGTAAGATGACCGCCGGTCATGGGAAACCCATTGTACGCAACCGCCGCCTTCTTCATCAGCGTGGCCCGCGATCTCGCCGGGACGTTCCTGGCCCGCTGGCGCCAGTTCCGGGAACGGGTCGTCGAGGGCCGTGCCCGCGCCACCGTGGGCGTCGATGTCTATCCCTTCTTCGAACGGATGACCGGCGTCGGCTGGTACGAGTGGAACCTCCTGGCTGCACTGGACCGCCGGGACGACGAGCTCCATTTCAACCTCTACGCCCACACGTTCCTGGCGCCCGGGGAACCGGCACCGCCGGCCATGCCCGGCAGCCGTCACATGCGGCTCCGTGTCCACCACCTCCCGGACCGTTTCGCGCTCCCTCTTCGCCCGACCCTCTTCCTGCTCCGCCACCTCATCGAACCCCTTCTCAAGCTCCTCGATGCCAACGACGTGCTCTTCGCGCCCAACTTCTTTCCCCACGCCAGCCAGGACGGCCACGGACGCTCCCTGGTGGCCACGGTGCACGACCTGGCCTTCGCCGCCATGCCCCAGACGGTGGCGCCCGCCACCCTGGCCGAGCTCCGCCGTCACCTCCCCCGCGCCCGCTACCACACCGACCGGTTCATCGTCGTCTCCGACGCCACCCGAGCGGACCTCGTCGAGTACTTCCCCGTCAGCCCGCGCCGGATTCACACGATCCACGAGGGGCTCGACCCGGCCTTCGTCACCGGCGGGAAGGGACCTCGGCCCGAGGCGCTGGAACAGCCCTACCTCCTCTTCGTCTCCACCCTGGAGCCGCGTAAGAACGTTCTCGGCGTCCTGCGCGCCTTCGAGCTGCTCCACCGTTGGGGGTATCCCGGCCGGCTGGTGCTCACCGGGCGCTGGGGCTGGCACACCGAGGCCCTGGAGAACGCCATGGCAAACTCGCCGGCCCGTTCCCGGATCGTACACCTGGACTACGTTCCCCGCCACCAGCTGCCGGCCCTCTACCGGGGGGCGGACGCGCTTCTCTTTCCCTCGTGGCTGGAGGGGTTCGGGCTGCCCCTGATCGAGGCCATGGCCTGCGGAACGCCGGTGATCACCTCGGGGCGCTCCGCCATGCCCGAGGTGGCGGGACCGGCCGCCATCTATGTCGATCCCGCCAGTCCGCACGGCATCGCCTCGGCCGTCTCCGCCCTCCTGGAGGACCGGGACCATCGCATCCATCTGGCCGAACAGGGACGGCGGCGGGCGGCGGCGTTTTCCTGGGACCGTGCCGCCGAGGCCACCGCCCAGGTCCTCCGCCAGGCCGCCGGGCTTCCTCCAACCGGGGACGACGAGTACCGCGCTTGACCCTCCGGGACGGACACGGCACCACCCGGCCGGGCATTGGCTGAATCAGCGCTTGCCGCGATGTATCCAGAGGGATAGGAAGGTCAACCAGATGATTCTCAGGTCCAGGGCCAGGCTCCAGTTCTCGATGTAGTAGAGGTCGGCCGCCATGCGCTTGCGGATCGAGGTGTCGCCGCGCAGGCCGTTGACCTGGGCCCAGCCGGTCAGGCCGGCGCGCACCCGGTGCCGGGCCATGTACTCCGGGTACCGGTTGCGAAAGCGCTCCACGAACTCCGGCTGCTCCGGCCGCGGCCCCACAAGGGACATGTCCCCCCGCAGGATGTTGATCAGCTGCGGGAGCTCGTCCAGGTTGGTCCGCCGCAGGAGCTTGCCGATGCGCGTCACCCGCGGGTCCTTGTTCCGCGTCCAGTGGGCCTTGCCATCCGCCTCGGCATCCATTCGCATGGAACGGAACTTGAGGATCTCGAAGGAATGTCCGTCCAGGCCCATCCGCGGCTGCCTGAAGAACACCGGCCCGCCGTCCTCCCGCTTGATCAGCAGGGCGATCACCGGCCACAGGGGCGCCGTCAGGATCAGCCCGGTCAGTGCCCCCGTCACGTCCAACAGCCGCTTGACCAGCCGGTTGAAACCCTCTAGGGGCATCTGCGTCAGGTTGATGATAGGGATCCCGTCCAGGTCCTCCACCCCCGCCCGGAGCACGTAGTACTGGAGAAGGTCCGGCACCACCTTGACCTCCAGCAAGAGTTGGGCCGCCTCGCGGATCAGCCGGACGGTCTTGGCGTGGGAGGAGAGTGGCAGCGCGATCAGCACCTGGTCCACCTGGCGGCCGGCCACCACGGAGGCAAGCTCCTGGGTCGTCCCCAGAACGGGGATACCGTCGATCCGCCGCTGCTGCTTGCCCGGGTCGTCGTCGAGAAAGCCAACCACCCTGAATCCGAACTCCCGGTGCTCCTGGAGACGTCCGACCACCTGCCGCCCGAGCTCGCCGGCGCCCACGACCAGCACGTTCTGCAGGTTACCGCCCGAACGCCGGATCCTCTTGAGCAACGAGGCGATGGCCCACCGCACCAGGACGACCATGACGAAATCGACCGCCGCGAAGATCCCCAAGACCAGCCGGGAGTACGAGAACTCCCGGTAGAAGGTGAGGCCGCCGGTCAGCACGGCCGTGGCCAGGACGACTCCGACGAAGGCGCGGATGGCCTCGTCAAAGCGGGACCGTGCCCGCCGCCGCTGGTAGAGGCCCTGGAAGTAGAACACCACGGGGAAGAGGACCATGACCACCGGGATCAGGCGCAGGTACGGCGTCACCGGCGGGATCCCCTTGGTGATGGGGAGGATTTCCACGTCGAAGCGGAGCCAGTAGGCCAAGCCCAGGGACAGTGCCGTCGCCAGGATATCTCCGACCAGTTGGAGCATCACCTGGATCTGACGCCGCCGCGTGATCACTCGAGAACCCCGCCGAAGCCCAGGCGGTCCAGCAGGAAGCGGAAGCGCACCACGAACGCCTCTCGCGAGAAGACGGCGGCCCGCGCGGCCAGCTGTTCCCGCTCCCACGGATGCGCCAGGACGCGCCGGGCGGCCTCGGCCAGACCCTCCACGCTCGCCTCGGCGGCCAGCTCACCATCCAGGCCGGGCCGGACGATGTCCGCCGTCCCCGAGCCCGTCAGGCCGATCACCGGGGTGCCGCACGCCAGTGCCTCCACTGTCACCATGCCGAAATCCTCCACGTTCGGTACGAGAAGGGCCGCCGCCCGCCGGTAGGCCGAGCGAAGCTCCTGCCGGCTGACCCGTCCCCGAAAGACCACATCGCCACGGGCGGTCCGCCGCAGGTGCCCCTCCATGGGGCCCTCCCCGATGATCTCCAGACGCCGTCCCACCCGGGCCGCCACATCCATGGCCACCTCCACTCTCTTGTACGGAACCAGGGCGGCCACCGTCAGGAGGTTCTCCCCGCGCTCCTCGCCCGGGGTGAAGAACCCGGTATCCACGGGGGGCGGCAACACCTCCGAATGGCGGTTCCAGTAGTGACGGATCCGCCAGGCCACCAGGTGGGAGTTGGCGATCAGGCGATCGACCCGGGTCGACGAGACCATGTCCCACTGGCGGAGATGGGCCAGCATCAGCTGCACTGCAGGCCGCAGGGGGCGGGAATACCCCTCCAGGTAGACATCCCGTTGGTCCCAGGCGTAGCGCATGGGGGTGTGGACATAGCTCAGGTGGAAGGCCCCCGGCGGGGGAATGACCCCTTTGGCCACGGCATGACTGGACGAGATCACCAGGTCGGCGTTGGGGAAGGTGAAGGACTCGATGGCCGCCGGCATGACCGGGAGCAGGTAGCGCCACCGCCGGCCGCCGAAGGAGAGAGCCTGCAGCCAGGAGGTCCGGATCGGGTGGGATTCCAGCCCCTTCGAGACGCTTCCCGGCCGGTGCACCAGCGTGTAGATGGGCGCGTCGGGAAAGAGGCGGGCGATCTCGTCAAGCACCCATTCGCCGCCTCGCATCCCCGTCAACCAGTCGTGCACCAGGGCCACTTTCATGGGCTCACCCCCCCAGGGCCTCGCGGTAGACCGCCACGGTACCCTCCACCGTCGCCTCCCAGCTCATGGACGCCGCACGGCGGCGCCCGGCCTCCACCATACGCCGGCGCAGCGGATCTTCCACCAACACCCGCTCCATGGCCTCGGCCACCTCCTGGACGCTGAGCGGGTTGACCAGCAGCGCGACGCCTTCCCCGAGCTCACGCATGGCACCGAGGTTCGACGTGACGACCGGCAAGCCCGCGCACATGGCCTCGAGAATCGGCAACCCGAACCCCTCGTAGAGCGCCGCGTGCACCAGGGCCGAGGACAGGTGGTAGAGGCCGGTCAGCTCCTTCCAGGGGACCCTCCCGAGGACGCGAACGCGCTCGCCCAGGCCCATCCGCTGGGCACGGGTGGACAGGGGCGCCCCGGGCAGGATGCCGCCCACCATCACCAGCTGGCCCGGGATCCTCCGGTGGCGGACCGCCCGGTGGAAGGCCCGGAGCACCACGTCGACATTCTTGTGGGGCTTGTCGTTGCCGATGGTCAGCAGCAGCGGCGGCTTGAGCCCGTAGCGCTCCTTCAGGGCGTCCAGCTCCTCCCTGGGGGGACGTTCCGCCAGGGCCGGATCCACCCCGTTGGGTACAACGGCGATCCGGCGGGGATCACCGTCGAAGAGGCGCACCAGGTCGTTCCGGGAGGTCCTGGAGACGGTGATCACGCGCCGCGCCCGCCGGAGCGCCCGGCCGACGAAAAAGCGCAGGTAGCGAACAGCGGCCTGCTGCCGGTGGGGCGGCGGGTAGTAGAGCTGGATGATGTCGTGCACCGTCACCACCACCGGCTTGCGAAGAAAGAGGGGCACCACGTAGTGCGGAATGTGCACCAGGTCGACCTCCTCCTTCCACATGGCCATGGGAAGACGGAAGTGTTCGCCGATCGTGTACTCTCCCGCCGCCACCTCGACAATCCGCGCGCTCGGGGCCAGCCTGCGAGCCCGCTGCTGGTGTCCGTGGCGCACCAGCAGGGTCAGGTCCACATCGCCCCGCCCCTCGAATCCGGACACCAGGTTGGTCACGTACGTGCCAATCCCGTAGTCCGTCAGCTTGCGGGCGTCCAGGGCCAGGCGAATCCCCACGGGACCATTCTACCCGGACCGCCGCCGGCTCCCGGAGCACCTCTCCGCCGGCACATGGAGACACCTCCGGCACCCATCGCGGCCCCTTCCGCGGCCTCCCACCAGCCCCTTCAGTGTCCGTTCACAGCCCCGGGTGAAAGGCCGTTACGCGATCCTCCTCAACACGGCCGTGCCCAGCAGCAACAGGCCGATCGCGAGGGTGGCGATACCCCACGGGCCCAGCACAGGAACCGGCTCGGCCTGCCGGAAGCAGGTTGAAGGCACGAACTGTGGTGTGTCGTTGCTCCCGTTGGGGCCCTGACGCACGCCGGTGTGACCATTGCCCGTTGCGTCCTGTACGTCACCATCCGCCTGGCTCATCGAGTACAAGAGCACCAGTCCGGCCGAGACCGGGTCGGGGCGCTGCCTCATCATCGTCTGGATCGAGCTCTGGGGGAGCGCCGCGTCCCACAGGCTGAGCTCGTCGATCTGCCCGTCGAAGAAGTGGGCCACATCGGAGTCGAAGCCAACGGAGAGCACGGCGTTCGTTCCACCGTCGGGCATCCCGACGCTCTGTGGCGACCCCACCACCTCACCGTTGACATAGAAGGTCACGGTCCCCGCGCCGGAATCCCGCACCGCTGCCACGTACTCGCAGGCTCCGGCGGCGACCACGCCCGGCCCGGTCTGAACCCAATGGTCCGTACCGGCGCCCGTCTCCCAGAAGAACCGCAGGGACCCGTCGTCCATGACCGAGAGCTGGTAGAGAACGTTGGTCGCCTGGTCTTCGCCGACTCCTCCGAAGCGCACCACATCCTGGACCTGGCCGGTCTCATTGACGTGGATCCAGGCCGCTGCGGTGAGGTCTCCCGTGATCGCCAGGCCGGAGACGTTGGTTGCGATGACGCCGTCATCTGTTCCGTCGAAGTCCAGGGCGTTCTCCTGGGCGAGGGCCACGCTGGAGACGAGGCCTGCGACCGCAAGAACAAGGAGAAGACGGCCGAGGGAGAAGAGTCGCTTGGCAGAGGTATCCATAACAAGGAGCTCCTTTCGAAGAAAAAGTGTATTCCCTTCTGGAAAGGTTTTTCCAACGCCAAGCGTTCCCTCCGGCAGCCGGCGATCTCAAATCCAGCGAGAAAAATAATTTGGAAGAACGCTTGCTCCGGATCGGAGACCCTCTCCGGAGGGCAACTTGACATGAGAAACGGAATGTGATCAGGAGCACTCTCCAAGAGCTCAAGGCCACGGGGGGAGACAGGGAAGCGGGCCCCAAGGGGCCCGCTGTGCTGCCTGTCCTCGTTGTCCCGCGGCTCACCGCACCGGCGCGGGGCCGTAGGGCTGCCCTCCCGGAGGCGGTGGTGGCGGTTGCTGGCCGGCGGGCGGCTGGCGGTAGGGGTTCCTGCCCGGGCGCTGGCCCTGCGGGGGGCGACGCCGCTGCCTGTACAGTCGTTTGAGCTCGTCGAGCTTCTTCCACTGTTGGGCGCTCAGGACCTTCCGGATGGCGACCAGGAGGTCGAAGCGTTCGTTCTCGAGCTGTTGCCGGGCCGCCTGGTACTCGGCCCAGGCCTTCCGGACGGCCTGTTCGTCGAAGCTCTCACTCCGTGCCAGCTCACCAAGGCGCAGCTCGGCGCGCTTGACGTCGGCGTTGAGGCCGATCATCACCTCGGCGTGTTGGTAGACCAGCTGGTGAATCTGCTCCTGTTGCCCGGGCGTCAGGCCCACCTCGCGGACCACCCTGGGGTTCTCCCACCACCGCCCCCTGGGCATCTTGAAGTCCGCCGCCGCCGCCGTGCCGGCGACACCCGCCAACGACAGGATCACGACCACCAGGATCGCCAGGTTTTTCTTCACGTTCCGCATCGCTGCCTCCTCGTCTGCCCGCCGCTCATGACGCTGTCTTTGTATCGTCGATCATTGACGCCATCTCGTCCGGCGCCGGAATCATGCTGTCCAGGCTCTCGAAGCCCGGCACGGACCGATCGGCCAGCGTGGCGTCCACATCGCTGAGAATCTGCTCCACCGGCAGGGGCCGGAGGACCGCCGCCGGACGGTGGCGCGTCATCTGGAGCCAGATCCCCACCACGGCCACCAGGGCGGCGGCCGCCGCCAGGATCGGCCGCCAGATGTGCCGCCGGTGCAGCGCCACGACCGGCGCGGCCGGATGGGCCAGCCCTTCCAGGATCTGCTGGCGCTGCTTCTCGAAGTCCGGACCCTCGGCCTCCAGAGCCCGCCGCCGCTCGGCAATCAGCTCCAGGAGCCCATCGACCTCCCGCCGGCAGGGGACGCAGTCCTCCAAATGCCGTGCGCGCTCGGGCGCCAGCTTCTCTGCGGCCACCGCCGCGGCGATTTCATCGTCTGAAAGATGCCGATTCATCGTACGTCTCCCAACTCGCGCCGCAGCCGGTGCACCGCCCGGTGCAGCTGCGTCTTCACCGTTCCCACGTGAATCCCCAGGGATCGCGCAATCTCCTCAAGGTCCATCTCGGCGTAAAAGCGCAGCCGGAAGACCTCCCGCTGCCGCGCCGACAGTCGTTCTTCGCAAGCGCCCAGCCGTTCCACCGCCTGCCGCTGCATGGCCCACCGTTCGGGATCCACGCGCTCGTCGGGCATCCGCTCGAGCAACCCCGGGCCATCCTCACCCGCTCCCTCCTCGGCCACCGTGCCGCGCCGTTTCCTGCGCCGGATCCGGTCCAGGCAGGTGTTGATGGCGATTCGCGTCAGCCAGGTTCCAAACTTGGCCCGCCCGTCGAAGGACTCGAGCCGCGACCACGCCTTGAGGAAGGTGTCCTGGGCCGCCGCGTCGGCCTCGTCCGGGCCCACGTACTGCCGGCAGATCATCCAGACGCGCCGCTGGTGGCGGCGGACCAGCTCCCCGAAGGCCTCCGGATCGCCCTCCCGGGCCTGGCGCCACAGGGCCATGTCCTCCTGGCCGGGCTCGTCTTCAACGGATCTCATGGCGGTAGCTCGCATGACACTTCTGAGACGAGCCTCGCGGCCGTTGGTTGACAGGAAGGACGGCTCACACCAGCACGGATCCCTGGTACTCGCCGAAAACGCGGACCAATCTGGCCGAGATCTCGCCGATGGTGGCGTAGGTTTCCACGGCGGCAATGATCGGTGGCATCAGGTTGGCGTCGGTGCGGGCCGCCGCCTCCAGGGCTTCCAGGGTCTGGCGGACCCGCCGTCCGTCCCGGGAGGCCTTGAGATCCCGCAGCCGTCGTACCTGCTCGGTTTCGACCCGCTCGTCCGCTTTCATCAGCGGAATCGGCTCCTCGTCCTCGACGGTGAAGCCGTTGACCCCAACGACGATCTGCTCTCCCTCCTCCACGGCGCGCTGGTACCGGTACGCAGCATCGGCGATGTGGCGTTGCTGGAAACCGGCCTCGATGGCCGCCAGGGCGCCGCCCATGGCCTCGATCTCGTCGATCAGGGCCTCGGCCCCGGCTTCCATCCGGTCCGTCAGGTTCTCGATCAGCCAGCTGCCGCCCAGGGGATCGGCCACGTCGGCCACGCCGGACTCGTGGGCGATGATCTGCTGGGTCCTGAGGGCGATCCTGGCCGAGGCCTCGGTGGGTAGCGCCAGGGCCTCGTCCCGGGAGTTGGTGTGCAGCGACTGGGTGCCTCCGAGAACGGCGGCCAGCGCCTGCAGGGCGACGCGAACCACGTTGTTTTCCGGCTGCTGGGCGGTCAGGGTCGAGCCGGCCGTCTGCGTGTGGAAGCGGAGCATCAGCGCCTTGGGGGCCGTGGCGCCGAACCGGTCCCGCATGATCCGGGCCCAGAGACGCCGCGCGGCACGGTACTTGGCCACCTCCTCGAAGAGGTCGTTGTGGGCGTTGAAGAAGAAGCTCAGGCGCGGCGCGAAACGGTCCACGTCCAGACCGGCCCGGACGGCGGCCCGCACGTACTCGATGCCATCCGCCAGTGTGAAGGCGAGCTCCTGAAGGGCCGTGGAGCCCGCCTCGCGGATGTGATAGCCCGAGATGGAGATGGTGTTCCACCGGGGTACTTCCCGGCCGCAAAAGGCGAACACATCGGTGATCAGGCGCAGGCTGGGCCGGGGCGGGAAACGGTAGGTCCCCCGGGCCATGTACTCCTTGAGGATGTCGTTTTGTATGGTGCCCGAAACCTGGTCCCAGCCGACCCCCTGCGCCCTGGCCACTGCAAGATACATGGCCAGCAGGACGGCCGCCGTGGCGTTGATTGTCATGGACGTGGAGACACGGTCCAGCGGAATGCCCTCCATCAAGGTCTCCATGTCCGCAAGGGAATCGATGGCCACGCCCACCCGGCCCACCTCTCCGGCGGACATGGGATCATCCGAGTCGTAGCCAATCTGGGTCGGCAGGTCGAAGGCCACGGAGAGCCCCGTCTGTCCCTGCTCCAGGAGGTACCGGTACCGGCGGTTGGACTCGGCCGCCGTGGAAAAGCCGGCGTACTGGCGCATGGTCCAGAAGCGGCCCCGGTACATGGTCGGGTACACGCCGCGGGTGAACGGAGCCTCGCCGGGCAGGCCCAACCGTTCCTCCAGGCCCTCCTCGACGCTCCACGGCCCATAGACCGGATCGAGCTCGAACCCGGAGCTCGTGGTGAAGCGTTTCCGGCGTTGTCTTCCCTCCAGGAGCTTGAAGGTCCTCTCCAACCACGTCCTGTAGCGCTCGTCCTTGCCCACGGCCACCTCCGTCCCGGCTGCAACCCGCCGATTGTAGCGCCTTCGAAGGCACGACCGTCTCATGGCCCTCCTGGAGGGCCCGTTGGAGCGAGCAGCTTGAGCTCCCGAAGATGGACGAAGGCATCCACACCGATCTTGCGGATGGAGATCCGCACACGCCGGGCGTCCGGCACCACACGGGGCAGCTGGAGCCGTACCCTGGGTTCCAGTGGCAGGTCGCGGAGCCGCTTGCTGACCTTCACAACCCTCCCGTCCGCACCGGTCACCGTCACGGCGATGTCGTAGTTGGAGGTCCACAGGTCCAGCTGGACCCCGGCCAGCGGCCGCGGCGAGGGGAACCCGATGACCCAGATCGCAGGATTGACGCGGGCGCTGCGGGCGAGGGTGCCGGCATCACCGTCCAGGGCGTCGGCTGCCGATCCGATATCCAGCTTGGGGTGTTGGACAAGCCATTGCTCTCCGGCAACGGTGACAGTCTCGGTCCTGGGTCTCAGACGGTCGGCCTCCTCTGCCGCGAAGATCGTGGGCGCCTCGGGAGCGTAGGCCAGGTGCAGGAAGAGGAAACCGGGGCGTCCGTCCGGGTAGGGAATCGTACGAACCGGTTCGGAACAGACGATCTTGGGGTCATTCCGAAGCCTGGCATACTCCTCGCCGCTGATCACGTAGAGCGTCGCGGAATCGAAGGGTTTGAGCTCCGTCTCGTGACTCCTGGGATCGAAGAGCTCCACCCGCCGCTGCTCCGCCGGCTCGAGGAAGAAGCGAACGAAGGCCTCCGGGTTGTTAGCCCAGGTATGGGAAACGGCGACAGTGCTCCGCGGGTGCGCGTCCAGCTCCTCGCCAACGGCGCCGAAGACCTGTCGCGCCCCCCACTGCATTCCGTACAGGCCGTAGTTGGTGAACCATGTGGGGCCTTTCTCCACACAGAAACGCGCCAGAGCCACGGCGTTTGCCGCCAGGCCCAGACCGAGGATCAGGCCGAGGGCCACGCGAGCCGGGCGTACGGGCACGAGCCGGCCGGCCCAGCGCCAGGCCAGATCCACACCGAGTACGGCGAGAAGCGTGGCTGGCACCATCATGGCCAAGACGCGGGTGATCAGGATATCGGCGATGGCTGGAGAGAACGGCACCGCAGCCACGGCGATCAGGACCGTCCGGTGCGGCGGTGACCGCCAGCGCCACAGGCAGAGCCCCAGCCCCAGGGCAACGAAGGGGGCCACGAAAAGTGGGAGATGCCCCCGCCCCGGGATCCGATGCCGAACGGGCCGTCGCGGATCGTCCCGGAACCAGTACCGCGGATCAAGCCCCCGAAGATACCGCTGGCCGTAACGCTCGAGCTTCTGTCCCACGGAGATGTCCTCAGCCCAGTAGGATCCCAGGTCGCGGATCTGGCGGCCCACGGCGCGGGGATGATCGATCAGCCGAAAACGCGCGTAGGGCCCGGCCAACACCATGGCGAGCACGGCCGTTACCACGACAAGCCTGCGGTTCTCCCGAACCACCCGAAGGTGATGGCGCCAGTCAGCCACCAACAGAGCTATCCCACTAAACGCCATCAAGCCCTGACCGTTCGTGTAGGCGTAGAAGGTCGCGGCACCGGCAATGAACACCAGCGGCAGCCACCGGGGTGACGTCATGCGGTAGAGCAGATAGGCAAGAAGAAAGCAGGCGTAAAACGCCGTGGCCAACACCGTCTCGAAAGCCGTCCGGGAGTGGAGGAACCAGGCCGGGAGCAGCGCCATCACCAGCGGCGCCGTCCACCACAGCCGAACAGCGAAGATTCGCCGCAGCGTCACGGCGGCCGCCAGCGGCGCCAGAGCGCCCACCACGATCGAGGTGCCTCGGGTCACCGTGATGGACATCCCGAAAAGCGTCGAGGTCAGGGCATGGAGGTACACGGAGAGCGAAAGGTTCCAGTTCCGCAGGTTGAGGAAGTAGGTGGGCAGAAACGTGCCCTGGGCGTCGTGGAAATGGCGAAGGATCAGGTCGTGGCCCAGGACCGGTTGGATGGCCTCGTCACAGAAGAAGTAGATTGGGAAGTGCTCGATCTTCCAGAACCTGGTCGCCAGGTAGAAGACCATGAGAAGTCCCAGAAGCGCCCACTCCTGCTGGCCAAAGGGACCCGTCGCGTCGTCCTTCATGCTCGTTTTCCACTCCTCATGCCGGCTCAAGTCTACCTGGTTCGCGTGATGAACGACGGATGGGAAGGGTGCATTCCCCGATGCCGGCGGAAGCAGCATTCCTCCAGGATCAAGGGAGCTTGCCGCCCAGGTGCCTCCCGCTGCGCCTCACTGGGTGAGCCACGGACCGGCGCCGCGATTGCAGCGAGGCGCCGCTCCCGGATCGGAACGAGCCCGGTGGCGGCAGATTCAGCTCCTACCGGCCGCCGACCCTGCCGTGCGGCGGCTTCTTCCGGACTTGGGGCGGGAAGCCGGCGGCAGGCAGGCGAATGGTGACGGTGGTGCCCACCTCCTCGCGGGAGTCCAGCGTCAGCTCGCCGCCCAGACGCTGGACCAGGTGCTTGACGATGGCCAGGCCGATGCCGAGGCCGCCCTGGCCCGGCGTTCTCCCCCGCTCAACGCGGTAAAAGCGCTGGAAAACGGCCTTGATCTCGCCCGCCGGGATACCCTGGCCCGTGTCCTCCACCTCGACGACCACCTGGGCGCCCTCCCGCCGGGCGCGGAGCTCAACCCGTCCGCCCGGACGGTTGTACTTGACCGCGTTGTCCAGGAGGTTCGAGAGGATCCGGAAGAGGCTCCGGCGGTCGCTGAGGAGCTCGGGGTCGCCCTCGACGGCGTGCTCCAGGGTGACGCCGGCGCGGCGGGCGTTCCCCCGGGCGTCCGCCGCGGCCTCGGCCACCACGTCCGCAAGCCTCATGGGCTCTGGCGTCAGCTCCACCTCCCCGGACTCGATCAGGGCCAGCTCATGCAGCTCCTCGCTCAGGCGCGTGATCCGCTCCACCTGCCGCACCAGGACCTCGGCCGTGTCGGGATCGACCTCGTCCTCGAGGGCTTCGACCGTCGTCCGGAGGACGGCCAGGGGCGATCGGATCTCGTGGGAGAGGTCCTGGACAAAACGCCGCCTGAGCTCGGCCGAGCGGCGGATGAGGCTGACCTCGCTCAGGAGCACCACGGCGCCGCCCCGCCCCACCGGCGAAACGCGCACCTCCCATACCCCGCGGGGGTTTTCGTGGATGATGGGCTCCGGCCGGCCACCCTTGACCCCCCGCTCCACCACCTCGAGGATCTCCGGATCCCGTAGCACGTCGAGGAGCTCGGTCCCCGGCTGGATCTCGTTCCAGCCGCAAAACCGCAGGGCTCCCGGATTGATGAGGCGAATCCTCAGTTTCCGGTCCACCACGAGGAGCCCGTCCGGCAACCCCGCGGAAAGGTCGCCCAGCAGCTCGTTGGCCTCGGCCCGCCTGTCGCGGCAACGCTCCAGGTCCTCCCGTAGCCGCTGCACCCGCCAGCGGGCCTCGTGTCCCGTATCTGTCCCCAGCTCGTCGAGGAGACGGCGGAGCGGCTCCACGTTCTCCCGCCAGACGGCCGTGGCCAGAATGGCCACGCCTGCCGCCCACAGCAGCGCGGCCGCCACCATGGCCCCCGGTCCGTGGGCCCCCGCTGCGAGCAGGGCCACCATCAGGAGAGGCAGCGCTGAAACGGCAACGAGGATCAGGTGGCGGACCATCAGCCGGTGTAACCGCGGAACCGGTAGCCCCGGCCGATGACGGTCTCGATGGCCTCCTGTCCCAGCTTCTTCCGAAGGGCCCGCACGTGGACATCAATGGTCCGAGTCGTCACCTCGGCCGAGAGCCCCCAGACCCGTTCGAGGATCGACTCCCGGGGGACCACCCTGGGGCGTGAAGCGATCAGGTACCAGAGGAGCTCCATTTCCCTGGCCGTCATCCTCACGGGCCGGCCGTCGAGACGAACGATCATCTCTTCGCGGCGTACCTCCAGGCGATCGTCCCGGTAGATGTTGTCCGGCGTCCCCTGGTCCAGGCGGCGGCGGCGCAGCTGGGCGTTGATACGGCTCTTGAGCTCCCGCAGGGAGAATGGCTTGCTGACGTAGTCATCCGCTCCCACGTCAAGGCCACGTACCCGGTCGGCCTCCATGGAGCGGGCGGTCAACATGAGGATGGGAAGGTCTCCCACGGCGCCGGAGTCCCGCAGCTCCCGGCAGATGGCAATGCCGTCCATGTCGGGAAGGTTGAGGTCGAGCAGCAGGAGATCCGGAGGGTTGTCCAGGGCCGCCGCCAGCCCGCCGGCGCCCGTGGCCTGGTGATCCACCTCGTATCCCTCCTTGCGAAGGGCGGGCCCCAGGGAGGCCGCCAGGTCCACGTCGTCCTCGATCAGCAGGATCCGCTCACCGGCCATGGGGACACCTTCGGTGGTGAGGGGTGGAGAGTGAGAAGGGGAAGCCTCTCCCGGTGCCACCGGCTCCGGCGCGAATGTGGTGTTCCCCGAACGGCCGCAGCCCCGGCGGAGGGCTGCCATCCACCGGTCCCATCATTTCGCGCCTCCGTGTCGTGACCCTCATCGTCCTCCGAGCTCCCCCATCCGCCATTCTCCCGCATCCCCCCGCACTCCTGACCCCTCACCTCTCTCGTCTCTCCCCTATCTTCTCTTCTGTCCCCTCACCCCTCACTCCTCACTCCTCGCTCTTGCCTTCTCATCCCCCACCTCCAGCGGCTGATGGCGGATCGGTGTGCCCTCCACCAGGTAGACCACCTCCTCGCAGATGTTGGTGGCCTGGTCGGCGATGCGCTCGGCAAAACGGGCGATGAAGATCAGATCGATGGCCCGGGTGATGGTCCTCGGATCCTCGATCATGAAGGTAATCAGCTCCCGGAAGAGCTGGAGATAGAGCTGGTCGACCTCGTCATCGCGCCCGATGATCTCCCGGGCGGCCATGGAGTCCCGCTCGACGTACGCCGTGATCCCGTCCGAGACCATGGCCCGCGCCAGGTGGAGCATCCGCGGCAGGTCGATGAGCGGCTTGACCGGCTTGGTGCCGGCCAGATCGAGGACCCTTTGGGCGATGTTGACCGCGTTGTCGCCAACACGTTCCAGCTCCGGTCCCAGCTTGATGGCGGCCACCACGAAACGGAGATCGGCAGCCGTTGGCTGGTGCCGCACCATGAATTCGGTGGCCAGCCGGTCGATCTTGACCTCGTAGGCGTCGATTGCATCGTCCGTATCGATGACGGACTGGGCCAGCGTGCGGTCCCCCGAGGTCAGCGCCCGGGTGACCTCCTCCAGGCAACGCTCCACCAGGCCGGCCATGGCGAGGATCGTCGCCCGGATCTGGTCGAGCTCTTCCTCGAAGTGACGGTGCATCATGCTCTGCCTCCCATGCTCAACCCACCCAACACCCTGTACCGGAACATCCCGCTCCTCCACCGTATCATCCGAAGCGCCCCGTGATGTAATCCTCCGTCTTGCGATCGACGGGGTTGGTGAAGAGCTCCGTCGTGTCACCGAACTCGACGATCCGTCCATCGAGGAAGAACGCCGTGAAATCGGAGATGCGCGCCGCCTGCTGCATGTTGTGGGTGACGATGACGATCGTCAACCGCTCCTTGAGCCGGCGGACCAGCTCCTCGATCTTTGCCGTCCCCACGGGATCCACCGCCGAGGTGGGCTCGTCCATCAGCAGCACCTCGGGCTCCACGGCCAGGGCACGGGCGATGCACAGCCGCTGTTGCTGGCCTCCGGACAGCTCGATCCCTGAATGGTGAAGCTTGTCCCTGACCTCGTCCCACAGGGCCGCGTCCTCCAGAGCGGTCTTGACCCTGTCGGCGAGCTCCGAACGCGGCATGGTGTAGTGGAGCCTCAAACCGTAGGCCACATTGTCGAAGACCGACATCGGGAAGGGTGTCGGCGTCTGGAAGATCATGCCGATGCGGCGTCTCAGCTCGATGAGATCGACGGTTGGCGCCAGCAGGTTCTGCCCGTCGAGCAACACCTCGCCCGTACACCGCTGGTCCCGGTAGAGCTCGTAGATACGGTTGTAGACCCGGATGTGGGTCGACTTTCCACAGCCCGAAGGCCCGATGATGGCGGTGACCTTCCGCGGGGCGATGTCCAGGCCGTTGCCGAAAAGCACCTGGTGCTCCCCGTAGAAGAAATCGAGGTTTCGGACCGCGATGGCCCCGCGGGCCGGAGAGCTCTCGACCGGCTGGGGTCCGGGCCGCGGAGGTGCGGATTCCGCTTGGGAGGTGGTCTCGATGGCAATCATGTCGTCCTCCTCAGAATGTACCGTGTGAGCAGGCTGACCGCCAGCACGCCGGCGGTGATCACGAAGGATGCCCCCCAGGCTGCCTGCTGCCAGCTCCGGTACGGGGACATGGCGTAGTTGAAGATGGTCACGGTCAGGTTGGCCGTTGGCCCCGAGAAGCTGTGGGGCCAGTAGGGGCTGTTGAGGGCCGTGAACAGCAGGGGCGCCGTCTCGCCGCTGACCCGTGCCACGGCCAGGAGAATCCCGGTCAGCAGGCCCGATCTGGCCGAGCGCGCGACGATCTGGACGATCACGCGCCAGCGTGGAGCTCCCAGGGCGAGGGCGGATTCCCGGAGGGAATCGGGGACCAGCGCCATCATGTCGGCGGTGGTCCGCGCCACGATGGGCAGCATCAGCAACGCGAGAGCAACCGCCCCGGCGTACCCGGAGAAATGGCCCAGGGAGACGACAATCAAGGTGTAGACGAAGAGCCCGGCAATGATGGAGGGAACGCCCATCATCACGTTGACCATGAAGCCAACCAGCCCTCCGAAGCGGGTCCCCTGACCGTACTCGGCCAGGTAGATACCAGCCATGATCCCCGCCGGCACGCCGAGAAGACCCGCGCCGGCGCTGATCAGCACGGTGCCGAGGATGGCGTTGGCCAGCCCCCCCCCGGCTTCCCCGGGCGGCGCCGGAAGCTCCGTGAAGAAGCTCCAGCTCAGGGCCGAGGCGCCGCGGGAGACCACCTCCCAGAGGATCCAGACCAGGAAGACGATGCCAACGGCGGCTCCCAGGCTCGCGGCGATCCTGACGGCCCAGTCCGCCGCCTTCCTCCGGCGGGCGCCTGCCAACTTCATCTCCCGCCCCCCGCCCCGCCGCGCAGGCGCCGCAACCACAGGTGGCCCGCCACCTGGAACAGGAATGTGACGACGAACAGCACGAGCCCCAGCTCCACCAGGGCGCTCAAATAGAGCGGATCCGAGGCCTCTGTGAACTCGTTGGCCAGGGTCGAGGCAATGGTGTTGCCGGAGGCGAAGAGCGACGCCGCGATCCGGTGGTCGTTCCCGATGACGAAAGTCACCGCCATGGTCTCCCCGATGGCTCGGGACAACCCCAGGAAGATCCCGCCCACCAGGCCCTTCCGGCCATACGGGATCATCACATTCCGAAAGACCTCCCACGTGGTCGAACCCATGCCGGCGGCGGACTCCTTGAGCACCCGTGGCACCAACCCGAAGACGTCGCGCATGACCGCTGTGGTGAAGGGAAGCACCATCAACGCCAGGATCAGCCCCGCCGGCAGGATGCCGATCCCCATGGGAGGGCCGCTGAACAGCGCTCCAGCCCACGGAATGCCGCCGAACAGCGCCTCCAGGGCCGGCTGCACGTGGTCGGCCAGGTAGGGGGCGAAGACGAAGAGGCCCCACATGCCATAGATGATGCTGGGGATGGCAGCGAGGATCTCGATGGCTCCGCTGACGGGCCCGGCCAGGCGCGGATGGGCGATCTCCACCAGGAAAAGGGCGATGAGCAGGCTCAGGGGAACGGCGACCACCAGCGCGATGATGGTGGTGGCGAAGGTCCCGTAGAGACTGCTGGCGGCCCCGAACTCCCCCGTCACTGGGTTCCAGGCGCCGGACCACAGGAAGCGTGGCCCGAAGGTCGTGATGGAGAGCCAGGAGTGACGCACAAGATCGGTGAAAATGCCGGCGATCAGCAGGAGAACCAGGGCCGCGGCGAGGACCGCGGCCCCGTGAAAGAGCACGTCACCCGTGTTCCGGCGGGAGGTGTTCTCCAGACTCATACGACGTGGCTTACTTCCCGGTCCAGACCTTCTGGCCACCCGCCTCGATCTTCGACGCCCACTCGGCCTTGACCATGGAGACCACGGTGTCTGGTATCGGCACGTAGTCCAGCGCCGTGGCCATGTGGTCGCCCTTGGCGAAGGCCCAGGAGAAGAACTCCAGCACGGCGCGGGCCTTCTTCTGGTTTTTCTGGCTCCTGTGAACGAGAATGAACGAGGCACCGGTGATGGGCCAGCTGGCCTCACCCGGCTGGTCCGTCAGGACCAGGTAGAAGCCCGGCGCATGTGCCCAGTCGGCGTTGGCCGCGGCCGCCTGGAAGCTCGTGATACTGGCGTCCACGAATCGGCCGTCGCGGTTCCGAAGCTTCACGGCGGTCATGTGATTCTGCAAGGCGTAGGCAAACTCGACGTAGCCGATGGCGCCGCGGATGCGCTGCACGTAGGCCGAGACACCCTCGTTGCCCTTGCCGCCGACGCCGGCGGGCCAGGCCACTGCCTTGGCGGTGCCAACCTTCGTGTGCCACTGGGGCGACACCTTGTCGAGGTAGTTGGTGAAGATCCAGGTGGTTCCCGAGCCGTCCGCCCTGTGGACCACGGTGATCCGCGTTTTCGGGAGCTCGACTCCGGGGTTGGCGGTGACGATGGCCGGGTCGTTCCAACGCGTGATCCGGCCGAGAAAGATGTCCGCCAGGAGCGCCGGCGTCAACCGGAGCTCGTTGGCAGCAATCCCCGGCAGGTTGACCACGGGGACGACGCCACCCATGATCTGGGGCCACTGGACCAGACCGAATTCGTCCAGCTTCTCCTTGGTCAGCGGGGCGTCCGAGGCGCCGAAATCCACCGTGGAGGCCTTGATCTGGGCGATCCCTCCCCCGGAGCCGATGGACTGGTAGTTGAGCCTGACGCCGGTTTCCTTGGCATAGGCGTTGGCCCACTTGGCGTAGACGGGGTAGGGGAAGGTGGCGCCCGCCCCGTTGATGGAAAGCCCCGCGGCCGAAAGGGTCCCGGCCAGGATGAGCGTTGCGATCAGTGCGATGC
>JAADFK010000088.1 GCA_013152925.1 Acidobacteriota bacterium
GCTGTCAAGGTATACAATGTGATCTGTGTCACACTATGACAAGGATGTTTCCAGCAGAAGGTCCTGGCGATCTTGCAGCTGCTCATTGATGTGCAACGCGTAGATCGTTGGCACACATTGACGGCATCAACGGCGTTGCCTTCCCACTCCAGGTACAGGGTCGGCGTCCACAAGTACTGATTTCGGAACTCCCCGCGCAGCCTACGACCTCGCTGTCTACGCTTCACCGCTTCGGTTACCCCCACGGCGCAAGACTCGTTTCCGGCTGGCGGCCACCCCCGGGCGGGACTCCCACCCGCAAGATGCGTTCGGAAGGTTTCACAAACCGCTGTCACCTTCGACTCACGTCATCTCATCCCCCTTCCCCAGGCTTCGCCTGGCGCACGCCTGGCACCTATACCGGTGGCGAGCGTACCTATACCGGACCTGGTACTCATACCGATACTGAAGCTTAATTCCATTGCATCATCTGAAGTTGCCCCGGTTGAGTGGACGGGTTGGCACTTGGGTGAAGCGGGTAGTGGAGCGACGTCCTTGCGGGATCATCGGGTGACAGGTAGCCGAGTCCAGAGTGAAGATGGCGAGGCGGGCCTTGCGGGCGGACCGGAGAGCTTGACGGTCCAGGAGCCCGGTTTCCAGGGTCGCGAAGAAGCTCTCACAGAGAGCGTTGTCGTGGCAGCCCCCAGGGCAAGAGCGGCGCCTTCAGGCTGGCCGGCGCCGGGGGAACGCCGGCGCTCCTTTGCCCGCATTCGCCCTCCGGTGCCACGGCGTCTCACATCGGATAGAGACCGTCGTCGTGGGTGGGAGCCTCGCCGAAGCCGCCTCCCCCCTCCTCGCCCATCTCTTCCTCGAGGGCGTCGCCGAGCTCTTCCTCGACCTTTTCGGGATCCTCCCCGGCCTCGAGGCGGCGGATCATCTCCTCCATGGCGGGGGTGATGGGCTCGCCGGCGATTTCGGCCATGCGGCGCACGGCGTGGGCCATCTGGCGGGGATCGTTCTCATCCATGCTCTCCATCTCGGCGGCAAAGCGCATCATCTCGCGCTCGACGCGGGGATCGTCGAGGTCAGGGCCCTCGCCAGGTTTCGCCGCGGCCTTGGACCGGCCGCCACCGACGCCGAATCGCGAGGGCACGCGGCGCAGGTCCTCGGCGCCGCACTTCGGACAGCGAGGTATCTTCTCGGTGTCGATCCTGCGCGAGAGGAAGCTGTAGATCACGTTACAGTGCGGACAGAGAAACTCGTAAACGGGCATGATCCAACCTCCGTTGCGAGCCGGTCATTCGACGGCCTTTGGGTGAGAATGCGAGGAGGGAAGGGTACGAAGAGCAAAGAGCAAGGGGTGAGGGGACACGAAAGAGATAAACGACAGAGGAAAGAAGACACGGGAAGCTCTGAGGACTTCCGGGGGGCGAGCCGGGGCGCGCTTGCCGGGCGAAGCCTTGGCCTGCGGGGCCGGTGGGCCGGGCCCGGGTCCCGGCTCGCACTGTTCGGCCCTCGAAGCCAGCGCCGGTCATCACTCCTCCAGGGCCGCCGCACTGGCCGGCCACCGGGGAACCCGGAAGCGGTCGAGGCCGCTCTCCGCGAGCCCCTCCTCCCCGGTGCGGACGGCGATGGTCACGGAGGTTTCGCCGAAGCGCCGGGCCACCCGGTGGGGCAGGTGAAAGGCCCGGGCCACGGCGTCGCCCTCGTCGAGCGGGATGGAGAGAACGGCCACCGACGGGGCGCCCAGCAGCTCGGCACGGATTCGCTCCAGCAGGCCGGGGAGACCGACGCCGGTCAGTGCGGAGACCATCACACGGCGCCGGCGAACGGGCGGCAGCCGCCGCCCCACCGTCAGGTCGATCTTGTTGAGCACGACAAGCGCCTGTTCCGGTGCCACACCGAGACCCTCCAGGACCTCGTCCCCCACCCGCAAGTGCTCCTCCCAGGCGGGGTCGGCAGCGTCCACAACGTGAAGGACGAGGTCGGCGTCGGCGGCCTCCTCCAGGGTGGACCGGAACGGCGCCACGAGGTCGTGGGGCAGCTTCCGGATGAAGCCCACCGTGTCGGTCAGGATCGCCGCCACCCCCTCTCCGAGCGCCACGCGCCGCGCCCTGGGATCCAGGGTGGCGAAGAGCCGGTCCTCCACCCGGACCCGGGCACGGGTCAGGCGGCGGAAGAGGGAAGACTTGCCGGCGTTGGTGTACCCGACGAGGGCCACGGTGGGCACCGCGGTCCGCCGCTGGCGGCGCAACCGTCGCGTGGACTCGATTTCGGCGAGCTTCTTCTTGAGCTGGGTGATCCGTCGCGTGATCAGCCGGCGGTCGAGCTCGAGCTGGGTCTCGCCGACGCCGCGGGTCCCGATACCGCCCGCCTGGCGGGAGAGGTGCCGCCAGCGGCGCGTCAGGCGGGAGAGCAGGTAGGTCAGCTGGGCGAGCTCCACCTGGGTCTGCGCCTCGCGGGTCCGCGCCCGCTGGGCGAAGATGTCGAGGATGACGCCGGCCCGATCCAACACCTTGACGTCCTTTGGCAGGGCTTTCTCCAGGTTCCGGACCTGGGAGCCCGTGAGATCCTCGTCGAAAACCACCGTCCTGGCCCCCGTGGCCTCACAGGTGCTGCCGATCCGGGTGACGAAGCCGGAACCCACCAGGGTGGCCGGGTCGATCCCCGCCCGTTCCTGCACCAGGCGTTCGACCACCTCACCGCCGGCGGTGTCCACCAGCCGGCCCAGCTCGTCCAGATGATCGTCCACCTCCGAACGGGGGAGGGCCCCGTACGCCAGGCCCACCAGGATGGCCTTCTCCCGACCGGTTCCTTCGGCAGTCATCACCACGGCTAGGGCAGGTCCTCCTGGTGCAGCTTGAGGAGCACCGTCTCGAAGGCCTCGAGGGTATCCTCGATGTCCTTGGCCCCGTGGGCCGAGGAGACGAAGGCCGGGCTCGAGGGTTCGACCGGAAGCAACACTCCCTCATCATGAAGCCCCGCCGTCAGGCGCCGGTACCCCGTGCGATCGGCGCCCTCCCAGGATTCCCTGTCGATGACCGGGCCACGGCTCATGGAGATGCTGAAGATGGACCCCAGGCGGTTGACCGTCATGGGGCGTCCGAAACGTTCGGCCAGCGCCACCAGGCCCTCCTCCAGCTGGACCGTCCGCTCCTCCAGGCGCTCGTAGATGGCGTCGTTCTTCAAGGTCGAGAGGATCGCCTCCGCGGCCGCAAGGCCGACGGGCTGTGGCTTGGCGCCTCCTTGCAGGACCTCCACCTCGCGCAGATCGAGGCCCCTCCGGACGGCAAGGGCACCCAGCGGAAAACCGCCGCTCAGGGCTCCCCCGTAGATCGCCAGATCCGGCTCGAGGCCGCTCAGACCCGCCATGCCACCACGGTGCACCCTGAAACCGGTCCGGAGCTCGTCCAGGATGAACAACGTGCCGCTCTCCCGGCACAGGCGGCCGATCCCGGCGAGAACGCCCTCGGGGGGCGGCACGACGCCGAAACCCGACAGGATGGGATCGACGATGATCCCGCCGATCTTTGACCCGCCGGCGGCCAGGGCCGCCTCGACGCGCTCCAGATTCCAGGCGGGCACCGTTCGCGCCGGACCGTCCCCGGCCCTGGCGACGAGCTCCGGCCCGCTGCCGTCGAGGACCAGCACGTACGGCTTGCCCGTGGTCCGGCGGACCCAGGCGAGCGTCCTGTGGAGAGCCTCGCCGTGACTGGCAAACAGAAACCACGCGCCGGCCCAGGGAACGAAGGCCTCCAGGCCCTCCGCCAGCTCCACCTCCGCCTGGGTGGGAAAGCCGCCCGGAACACCGGCACCCAGCACCTTGCGCACGGCATCCAGCACGAACTGGTTGGCGTGACCGACGATGGCGCCGCCCGCGGCGCCCGTGTAATCGATGAAGCCGACGTTGTCGACGTCGTAGACCCGGGCACCCTGCGCCTTCTGGAGGACCGGGAGCCGCCCGGCGCGGCCGACCCATCCGGGCAGAAGGCCGGCCCGATCGACCAAGGCATCACGCCGCTGGCCCATGGCCGCCTCCCATCAATTGATACTGACGCTTCACGCTTCCTCCTCGAACTCTTCGCCGTCACCGTAGAAAAAGAAGTCCTTGCAACGGATCGAGCAGAAGACGTGCCCGTAGGCCGCCACCGCGCAGCGGTGGCAGAAGAGGCTACGACAAATGATGCATTCTTGCAACGCCCCTTCGGGAACCGTCTCACGGCAGATGGGGCACCACGTTTCCAGGTACCCGTACGATCGATCCTCCGTGCGTTCCATCTGTACAGTATACCGCGGCACGACGCCACGGAGGGCTCAACCGAGCTGGGTCCGGCACCACTGTACCAGGACATGGATTGCGAACAGCCGTTCGGCATGGTCGGCCCGGCCGGCCTGGTGCTCCTCCCATTCCGAGCGCAGCACCCCGGGATCCAGGCCGATCTCGGGCGCCGTGGCGCCAAAGAGGGCGTTCTCCACGGGCCGCCGCAGGGGCCCCCGCAACCACGCGGCCAGTGGCACTTCGAAGCCCCGCTTCCGCCGGGGCAGCGGCACGCCGGGAAGCCTCGTGGCCAGGATTTTCCGGAACACCCCCTTGCCCCGGCCGGCCGTACCCGGTGCGCCGAGAAGCAGCTCGGCGATTCTGTGGTCCAGGAGTGGCACCCGTACCTCGAGGCCGTGGGCCATGCTGGCGCGGTCCACCTTGGCCAGCATCCGCTCCGGGAGGAAGGTCAGGCAGTCCAGCAGCCGGTACCGCCGCCACGGATCCTCCCGGCCCGCGGCGTCCAGCGCTGCCGCCGGCCACGGGAGTGGCAGCTCGGAACGCCCGAGCAGAACCGCGGCCCGCGGGCCGGGCCAGACCCCCTGCAGGCACTGGTAGGCGTGCCAGAGCGTCGGCGCCGCCGCGGCGGCCCGCAGCTTGGCCGCCCATCGCCTCGAGGGCAGGGGGCCGCCCAGGAGGGCCGCCCGGGCACCCGGCAGGCCCCAGAGACGCTCCAGGCGGGGCATGAAGCGGAGACGCGGATACCCCGAGAGCAGCTCGTCGCCCCCGTCGCCAGAGAGCACGACCGTCAGCTCCCGCCGGGCCGCGCCGGAGATCAGCCATGTGGGAGCCAGGGAGGGATCGGCCAGCGGATCACCGGCCACCTCGGACCAGCTGTCCATGAGGCGCAGCATCTGTTCTGCTGAACACGGCACCACCCGGTGTTCCAGCCCCAGGGCGGAGGCGGTTCGGCGTGCCCGGCTCGTCTCGTCGAAGGGGGCCTCGAAGCTCGCAGTCACGGCCAGGGGCCTCCCGCCCGCGGCGGCGGCGGCCGCGGCCACCAGCGCCGAGTCGATACCTCCGGAGAGAAAGCAGCCCAGGGGAACGTCGCTGACCAGACGCTGGCCCACCGAACGGAGCACCTCCCCGTCCAGCGCTTCCGCGAAGCCTCGGTCCGTGGCGTTGGCGCCGGCCGAACGGAGCCGCCCGGGCAGGTCGTACCAGCGTTCGATCCGGATCCCTTCCTCGCCGGCCGTGAGGATGGAGCCCGGCGCGAGCCTCCGTACCCCGCGGGCCAGGGTCCTCTCCCCCGCCGTGTACCCCAGTTGCAGCCAATCTCCGAGGGCCTCCCCGTCCACGTCACGCCGGACGCCCGGGTGGGCCAGGACGGCGGGCAGCTCCGAGGCGAAGACCACCCCCCCCTCGACCTCCGCCCAGAAGAGCGGCTTGATGCCCAGGCGGTCGCGGGCCAGCATCAGTCGTCCCGCGGCCGGATCCCAGAGCCCCATGGCGAACTGGCCGTCGAAACGTTCCAGGGCCGCCGTCCCCCAGCGAGCCAGCGCCGCCAGGACGACCTCGCTGTCGCCGGTGGTCCGGAACGGCTGCCCCTCGGCCTCCAGGACGGTCCGCAGCGACACGAAGTTGTAGACCTCGCCGTTGTAGACCAGGACGCCGCCGGCGGGGTGAGCCATGGGCTGGTCGGCGCGGACATCCGGGTCCAGCACGCGCAGGC
>JAADFK010000089.1 GCA_013152925.1 Acidobacteriota bacterium
GACAGCACGAGACTGGCAGGGCCCCTCGTGAGCGGCACGGCGGCGAGCTGGGCGGACGTGGACGGGAAGATCATCGCGGAGCTGGACCGGATCCGCTCGGCCGGCGGTGCGGTGCGCTTTCTCAGCGGTACGGTGGTCAGCCCGACGGTCAAGCGGCAGATCGACGGTTTTCTCAAGGGGTTTTCCGGCGCGCGTCACATCGTCTACGACGCCGTCTCCTTCTCGGCGATCCTGGACGCTCACGAGAAGACCCACGGGGTTCGGGCGATGCCGCGCTTCAGGCTGGACCGGGCCGACGTGATTGTCAGCTTCGACGCCGACTTCCTCGGCACGTGGATCGCCCCAGTCGAGCTCACGGAAAGCTGGCAGAGCCGCCGGCGGCCAACGGCGAAGAAGCCCGAGATGTCCTTCCACGTGCAGATCGAGCCCCGGCTGACGGTCACCGGGAGCAAGGCCGACCACCGGCTTGCGCTCCGGCCGAGCCGTTTCCGCGGGGCGCTGACCGCCCTCCTGGCGGCTGTTGGCCGGCTGGCCGGCAGCGACATCGCCGGGGCGGCCGGTGGCCCCGGCCTGCCCGCACAGGAGATCACGGCGCTGGCCGAGCGGCTGTGGAAGGCGCGGGGCCAGGGCCTCGTTCTCTGCGGGATCAACGATCTCGATCTTCAGCTCCTCACTAACCGCATCAACCACCTGCTCGGCGCCTACGGAACCACCATCGACCTTGAGCGCCCCTCCAACCAGGCGGCCGGTAACGACCGGGAGCTTGCGGTCCTTCTCGACGAGTTGAAGGCCGGTACGGTCCAGGCGCTCCTCGTCGCCGGCGTCAACCCGGCGTACGATCTCGCACACGCCACGGATTTCGCAATGCTCGCCAGCAAGGTGCCTCTCATGGTGAGCTTCGCGTGCTGGGAAGACGAAACCTCCCGTCTTGCGGGGTTCGTTTGCCCCGACAATCACCCACTCGAAAGCTGGGGGGACGCGGAGCCGGTGGCCGGCGTCCTCAGCCTGGCCCAGCCGGCGATCTCTCCCCTGGGGAAGACTCGCCAGCTGATCGAAACGCTCGCCCTGTGGAGCGGCGGACCGCGGCCGGCGCGGGAGCTGGTGCGCGAAACCTGGCGCCAGGAGGTTTACCCCCGCTCCGGCAGTGGAAAGGGGTTCGACAGCTTCTGGAACCATGCGCTGCAGAGGGGCGTCGTAGAGGTGAACGCTCCACCCCTTCCGGTGCAGCCCTTTTCGGAAACTGCCCCGGGCGCGGCGGATTCCACGGCGGAGCCCCGGGGTTACGAGCTCGTGCTCTACCCCTCGGTGGCGCAGGGCTCGGGACGGCAGGCGCTCAACCCCTGGCTGCACGAGCTTCCCGACCCGATCACCAAGGTCACCTGGGACAACGTGGCCAGCCTCGCCCCCGCCGATGCACGCGCCCTCGGCGTGCGCCAGGGCGACGTGGTTCGTCTGAAGATCTCGTCCGCGGACAACCGGGCGGCCGCGGTGGAGCTGCCGGTCTTCGTGCAACCCGGCCAGGCGGAGGGCACCGTCGCCGTCGCCCTCGGTTACGGGCGGCTGGGAACCCAGCGGTTCTCCACCATCGGGCCCGAATGGATCGATGCGCCGCCCCGGCCGGCGTCCCCCCCACCGGTCGGCGTGAGCCTGGCCGGCTTCATCGTCACCGGAGGCGGCGGCTTGAGGAGGCTCTGGCGGGATGACGTCACGCTGACCCCCACGGGCGCGCGGCAGCCGCTGGCCTGCACCCAGACGCACCACACCCTTGAGGTCCCGAGGCATCTGGCGCTCCCCGGCGGCGAGGTCCGGGAGACGGTCCGGGACATGTCATTGGCAGCTCTGGCCGCCGGAAAGGTGGAGAGCCGCGGCGAGGAGCCGTCTCTCTGGCCGGACGATCATCCCTACACCGGGCACCACTGGGCGCTGGCGGTCGACCTCAACGCCTGCACCGGATGCTCGGCCTGCGTCATCGGCTGCCAGGCGGAGAACAACGTCCCGGTGGTCGGCCGGGACGAGGTCCGCCGGCGGCGGGAGATGCACTGGATCCGGGTCGACACGTACTTCACCGGGGAAGGCGACCGGACCCGGGCGGTCCACCAGCCCATGATGTGCCAGCAGTGCGACAACGCCCCCTGTGAGACGGTGTGCCCGGTGCTCGCCACCCTGCACAGCGAGGAGGGCCTGAGCGAGCAGGTGTACAACCGGTGCATCGGCACCCGCTACTGCGAGAACAACTGCCCCTACAAGGTCCGGCGGTTCAACTGGTTCAACTACCACAAGAAGAGCGGGCGCGAGGACCTCGTGCTCAACCCGGACGTGACGGTTCGCTCCCGCGGGATCATGGAGAAGTGCTCCTTCTGCGTCCAGCGGATCATGGAGGCCAAGATGGAGGCCAAGGAGGCGGGGCGCCCCTTCGCCGATGGCGACGTGCGGGTCGCCTGCCAGCAGAGCTGTCCGGCCCAGGCCATCGTCTTCGGCGACCTCAACGATCCAAAGAGCCGGATCGCCGCCATGATGAAAGACCCGCGGCGGTACGGGGTTCTCGAGGAGCTCGGGATCCGGCCCTCGGTCGGGTACCTGGCGGTCGTCCGCAACGAGGGGGAGGCGCACCGTGGCTGAGGCACCCCCGGCCACCCGCCAGCCGCTCATCCTGGGCGAGAAGTCTCTCGGGCAGGTGAGCCGCGACATCCTGAGCCTGGTGGAGGGGGGCGCGACCCCTCTCTGGTGGACGGCCTTCCTGATCTCCTTCACCGTCCTGATGATCGGCGCCGCCGCCATCACCTACCAGATCGCCACGGGCGTCGGGACCTGGGGGCTCAACAAGACCGTCGGCTGGGCCTTCGACATCACCAACTTCGTCTTCTGGATCGGCATCGGCCACGCCGGCACGCTGATCTCGGCGGTCCTCTACCTGCTGCGGCAACGCTGGCGGACCTCGGTCAACCGATCCGCCGAGGCCATGACCCTCTTCGCCGTCCTGTGCGCCGGCCTTTTCCCGGTGATCCACCTGGGCCGGCCGTGGTTCGCCTACTGGATGGCGCCGTACCCCAACACCCGCGGCTCCCTGTGGATCAACTTCCGCTCACCCCTGGTCTGGGACTTCTTCGCCATCTCGACCTACCTCACGATTTCGTTCCTGTTCTGGTACTTCGGCATGATCCCCGACCTGGCGACGCTCGCCACGAGGGCCAAGAGCCGCCTGCGGCGCCGCCTGGCCGGCTTCCTGAGCTTCGGGTGGAGCGGCTCCACGAGCACCTGGCTGCGCTACGAGACCGTCTACCTCTTGCTGGCAGGCCTGGCCACGCCGCTGGTCGTCTCGGTGCACACCATCGTCAGCTGGGATTTCGCGACGGCCCTCATACCCGGATGGCACAGCACGATCTTTCCGCCATACTTCGTCACCGGGGCGATCTTCTCCGGCTTCGCCATGGTGTTGACGCTCCTTCTGATCGCCCGGAAGACCATGGGCCTCGAGGATTACATCACGGTGCGCCACGTGGATGCCATGTGCAAGATCCTGATCGCCACCGGCGGCATCGTCGGGTTTTCCTACCTCATCGAGGTGTTCACGGCGCTGTACTCGGGGGATCCTTACGAGCAGTTCGCCGTGGTCAACCGGGCCTTCGGTCCCTACGCCTGGGCGTACTGGCTGGTCATCGCCTGCAACGTGGTGGCGCCACAGCTCCTGTGGTTCAAGAAGCTGCGCCACAACATGCTCGTGGTGTGGATCATCTCCATTTTCATCAATGTGGGCATGTGGTTCGAGCGATTCGTCATCATCGTGACCTCGCTTCACCGCGACTTCGTCCCCTCGAGCTGGGCCATGTACCGGCCGACGATCATCGAGATCGCGACCCTGGCCGGGACCTTCGGGCTGTTCTTCACCTGTTTCCTGCTCTTCGCCCGCTTCGTCCCGGTCATCGCCATCAGCGAGGTCAAGGGCGTTCTCGGCCCCGGACATCGTCACGAGGAGGCAGGATCATGAACCGCCGCCTGTTGGTCGCCGCCTTCGAGCGCGAGGAGGACATCCTCGGCGCCACCCGCGCGTGCAGGGATGAAGGGCTCAAGGTCATCGATGTCTGGACCCCGTACCCGGTTCACGGCCTCGATCAGATCATGGGAATGGCGCGTTCGCGGCTGCCACTGGTGACGCTCATCCTGGCGATCATCGGCGGGGGGCTCAAGATCTGGTTCGAGTACTGGACCACGGAATTTTCCTGGCCCCTCAACGTCGGGGGCAAACCGTGGGACTCGCTCCCGGCGTTCATCCCCGTGACCTTCGAGGTCATGGTGCTGACCGCGGGCATCAGCACGGTGGTGGCCTTCCTCATCGCCACCCGTCTGTGGCCCGGCAAGGCGCCGTTGACTCCCGACCCGAGGGCCACCGACGACCGCTTCGTTCTCGTGGTCGAAGAGGCGGACAGCACCTTCGACGTGGCTCGCGTGACGAGGCTCCTTGAAGGGTACAACGCCTTCGACATCGATGAGCGTGTCGTGGGCCAGGGAGAGGTTCGATGAAGAGGGTGTGGAGAAACCTGCTCCTGCTCGCCGTTCTCGTGGCCGAGATCGTGCTGATTCTCGCGTTATCGCCCGACTACACCAGGCCGAACCTCGAGTTCCTGCCGGACATGGCCCACCAGCCTCGATTCAACGCCTTCGCCGCAAACCCGAGCTTCGCCAACCATGCGACGTTGCGGGCGCCGGTGCCGGGCACCCTGCCGCGGGGCCCGCTTCCCCTGGGGTTCTCGGCGTCTCCGGAGGATGCCATTCGCGCAGGCCAAGAGCTCGTCAACCCCTTCCGCGAGGACGATCCCAAGGCCCTTGCCCGCGGCAAGGTCATCTACGGCCGTTTCTGCGTCCCGTGTCACGGTGAAACCGGCAAGGGGGATGGGCCGGTGGCGCGGCGCGGGTACCCGCCGCCGTTGCCACTTTCCGGAGACGTGGCCGTCGAAATCCCCGATGGGCAGATGTTTCATATCGTGACCTTCGGGAGGGTCATGATGCCGTCGTACGCCACACAGATCAGCCGGGAGGACCGATGGCGCGTGATCCTCTTCGTGCGTTCGCTGGAGCGCAAGCAGCGCCGGCCGGAGGAAAAATGAACAGGCTCCCCGACCTTGGGCTCGGCGAGGTGGGCCGGTGGGTGCTGGCCGCGCTGATCGTCGGCACGGCCGCCAGCCTCGGCGCAGCCGTCTCGGCGCCCGAGCGGCTGTGGCTGAATCTCCTGACGGCGGGCCAGATCCTCATCGGGCTCGGCCTGGGCGCCGGATTCATCGTGGCGCTGGGGTACGCGACGGGTGCGACCTGGGGAGTGGCGGTGCGGCGCGTTCCGGAGGCCATGACGGCGCTTCTTCTTCCGGGTGCCGCGCTGACCCTCGCGGTGGTCTTCCTCCGTCCGTCCACCTGGCCGTGGGTGACCCAGGCCCACGTCGGCGGCGCCGCGTGGTTCCGTGAGGCGTGGCTGAGCCTGAGGTTCTTCCAGGCTCGCTCGGTGGCCTACGTGATCATCTGGGTGGCCATGACGGCCTGGTTGCTCGCGCCCTCCCGGAGACAGGACCGGGAGGGAGGCCTCGAGCTGACGTTTTCCAGCCGCAGAAGGGCCGCCGTCTTCCTGGTCGTCTTCGCGCTGACCTTTTGGCTGGCCAGCACCGACTGGCTCATGTCCCTGGACCCCCACTGGTACAGCACGGTCTTCTCCGTGTACCAGTTCGCCGGGATCTTCCTCTCGGCGCTGGCCGCCGTGACCCTGGCCGTCGTCCGTCTCTCCGAGCGGGGGGAGTTGTCACCGAGGAGCATCTCCACGATCTGGGGAAGATGCTCTTCGCCTTCTCGACCTTCTGGATGTACATCTGGTTCTGCCAGTTCATGCTCATCTGGTACGGCAACATTCCGGAGGAGACGGCCTACTTCATTCCACGGGTCAGCGCCTGGTGGCTCCCGGTGTTTCTCGTCAACGTGGCCATCAACTGGGCCATCCCCTTCCTGGTTCTCCTGCCCCGGGGCGCCAAGCGCCGGCCGGCCGTCCTGGCGACCATCTCCATGATGTTGCTCGCCGGGAGGTGGCTCGACCTGTACCTCCACGTCAGCCCTCCAGCTCTCGGGGCCCGCCCCGTCATCGGCCTGCCGGAGATTGGACCCCTGCTGCTGGCGGGCGGCATCGGGATCGTCGTCTTCTTCAAGGCGTATGACCGCTCCCCTCCCGTTCCTTCCCGGGACCCATTCCTGGCGGAGAGCCTGGAGTATCACTCGTGACGACGCTGGAGGGCGCCGCGCACGGACCACGCGTTCCCGGGCCGGCCGGGGACGAAGAGCCTTTGGATCCCGAGAGATACCGGCCGGTAGCGTTCGTATCCCCGGTCCCCCGGCTCGCCGGGAGGACGGTTTATCAAACGATTTGCGAAGGGAACGAAAGATGAAAGCAGTGAATGTACGCGCACGCTTGACCGCACGCCGGGTGGCCGCCGCCACCCTGGGTCTTCTCGTCATCCTCGTGGGCACGGTGTGGGCGGCGGGCGGGACGGCCCTGAGCCAGCAGGCCGTGGAAAAGGCCGAGACCATGTTCCGCACGACCTGTGCCACCTGCCACGGCTCGGACGGCGAAGGCGACGGGCCGGCCTCCTTCGGCCTGAGGACCCAGCCCCAGGACTACAGCGACACCGCGTGGCAGGCGTCCGTGACCGACAAGGAGATCATGGAGGCCATCCTGTTCGGCGGCAAGGCCGTCGGCCTCGGCGCCGACATGCGGCCCAACCCGGTGCTGAAGAAGCAGCCGGAGGTGCTGGCGGCCCTGGCCCAGATGGTGCGCAGCTTCGGGGGGCTGAAGCCGGACCACGGTGAGCTGGTCGCCACAGCCGCGCAGGTCGTCAAGGAAGCCAAGCCCGCCAAGAACATGAGCAAGAGCCGGCGCTCCGGAAAATAGGCGCCGCCGGCCGATCGCTCTCCGCCGGGAGCAGGCCCCCCGAGGGGGCGCCTTCAAGAAACGGTCGGTACGGAACGTCAACGTGTCAACGTGAAGAACGTTGAGGAGGTGGAACCATGGGGCTGCGAATCAAGACACGGCACGCCATCAACCTCGGTATCGTCGTGGCGGTCATTTCGGCTTCGGTCTTCGTTGTCAGGGCCGCCGGCGCCATTCCGGCATTTGCGCGGAAGTACAACGTGCGCTGCTTCATGTGCCACACGGTCTACCCGCGCCTCAACAGGTTCGGCTACGAGTTCAAGCGACTGGGGTACCGGATGCCGCCGGGGTGGAACGGCAAGAAGGCGCCCACTTCCGTCCGCCTCATTTCCTCCCACATCCCCTTCAAGCTGACGAATGCGGCCGCGTTCTTCATCCGGACGGACCTGACGTGGCTCAAGGATACGGCCCCGGACGGGACGAGCACGAGCACCTCCAGCATCAATCTGGCGGAGGCCTCCCTCCTCTTCGGCGGGCCGGTTCCCAACA
>JAADFK010000090.1 GCA_013152925.1 Acidobacteriota bacterium
CGGTGACGGCGATGATCACCGCGTTGAGCCCGACGACGATCCCCGGCCCGTGGTCCCCCGCGCCCCTCCCGTTGCCCTTTCCCGGTCGAACCATGCCCCAATGGTCCGTTCTGCGCCCCCCGGTGTCAAGCACGGGCCCGCTGACGGGTCATGGAGCACCGGCGGAGACCGCCCCTGCCCTGCGGCCGATCCGCCGGCCTTCCACACCCCGTGTCACGGCCCCTCCCGGTCACCCGTGTTCGCCACCACCACACCGCCGACGATCAGGGCGCCCCCCGCCAGCACGATGGGCGTCAATGGCTCGCCCAGAAGCACGATGCCCGCCAGCACACCCACGAGGGGAATGCCGTAGACCAGGCTGTTGGTGGCCGTCACGCCGAGGACGGCGATCGCGCGGTTCCACCACAGGTAGGCCACGGCCGAACACAGGACGCCCAGGTAGGCGATCGCCGCGGCCTGGAGCACGCCCGGTCTCCCCACGGGCACCACCAGGAGCTCCACCCCCGCCAGGGGGAAAAGCAGGACGGTACCGGTCACCATGGCCACCTGGGTGACCACCAGCGTCGGGTACCTCCCCACGAGCCGGCGGGTGAGGAAGCTGTACACCACCCAGCAGCAGACGGTTCCCAGGACCATGAGATCACCGAACCAGGTGGCGCCACCCCCACGGGACAGCCCCACGATCAGACCCACACCGGCAAGAGCCGCCACGAAACCCGCCAGCACGCGGGGCCGGGGCAGCCGCCGGTGCAGGACGGCCTCGGCCATGGCCGTCGCCAGCGGCGCCGTGGAGACGATCAGGGCGCCGTGGGACGCCGTCGTGAACTTCAGACCGACGTTCTCGAAGAGAAACGAGAGTGTCACGCCCGAGAGCCCCAGGAGCCAGCCATCCTTCCGGTCCGGGCGTTCGAGGCGGAGTGTGCCCCAGCGCCGCCGGACCACGGGCCAGAGCACCAGAGACGCCAGCCCGAAACGGAGCAGGGCCGCCGTCAGCGGCGGCACCTCCGCCACGGCCACCCGGGTCGCCGTGAACGACACGCCCCAGATCAGCACCACGGCCGCTCCCAGAAGCCAGGCCGTCGTCCGCGCCCCTCGAGCCCTCACCGCACCTCCATCTGGAGATCCTAACGGGTTCCCATCCTGGAGCCCGGACGGGAACGGCGTAGCTCCAGAGGCGAAAACGAGCGCGTTTTCTGCAAGATCAAGGAAGACAGCAATTTCCTCGGAGGCGTGCTCGGGCAGGCCGCACAAGCGAATCCGCAAGCTGACGTGGAAATCGCGAGAATGGCGCCGTTTCTGGACGGGAGCCACCGGAACGTGCAGGGACCCGGGAGCAACCATGGAATCAGCGCCATCGGTCGCTCAGGTCACGGCCTGCCGTCGCCGGGGAGCGGCCACCCCGCTGAAGAGACGGGCACGTCTCGCCACGAACGTGGTTCGAGGAGCTCGCCGTTCGAGAGCTCGATCGGCAGGCCCAGGGTCGCCACCGTCTTGCGGGGATCATCTTCCGACATGCTCCCCTCGGGATCCATCTTCTTCCGGGCCTCCTCCAACTCCTTCCGAGTGAGCGCGGCCGCGATCTCGTCCAGCCTCGCAGCCAACCGGTTCATCCCGTCGAGCTTCCCCCCCCCCTCCCCCAGAAGCCTCACCGCGGCCTTCCATGGCCCTCTCCAGAACGCCGACGAGCTCATCCCTACTCTTACAAGGGGGGATGGGATTGCCTCTCTCGCGCGGGAGATTCCTCGGCTCGCTCGCTACGCTCTCTCGCTCGGAATGACAGGAAAGAGAGGCGCTTCGCACCGCTCCGGCCGGGATGACACAAGGGTGTGCGCTTCGCACCGCTCCGGCCCGGGTGCTCTCCCCCCTGTCATCCCGACCGAGCGAGCGCAGCGAGCGAGTGGAGGGACCTCCCCACCACCGGCCAGCGGCCGGAGAACCCCGCCTCCCACGGTGGCCGGGGACACCCCTCCGCGGCGCTTCGCTCCGCTCTTCGTTGCGTCACGGGGTCCGGGACGGTAGGATGCACGGGTGCGGTGCGGAGCGCCGCGCACGATCCGAGAAACAACCGAGGAGGTACACCATGGCCAACGGAATCGTTCCCGTTCCGCCGCCGGTCAACGAGCCGATCCACGCCTATGCCCCGGGCTCCGCCGAGAAGGCGTCGCTCAAGGCAAGGATGCGGGAGATGCTCGCCGGACAGATCGAGATCCCGCTGATCATCGGCGGGAAGGAGGTTCGCACCGGCCGCACGGCCAGCGCCGTCTGTCCTCACGACCACGGCCACGTCCTGGCCACCTGGCACCAGGCCGGACCGGAGGAAGTGGCCCAGGCCGCCGACGCCGCCCGCGAGGCGTGGAGGACCTGGTCCGAGATGGACTGGGAGGCCCGTGCCGCCGTTTTCCTCAAGGCCGCTGACCTGCTGGCGGGCCCGTGGCGCGACACGCTCAACGCCGCGTGCATGCTCAACCAGTCCAAGACCGTCTTCCAGGCCGAGATCGACTCGGCCTGCGAGCTGATCGACTTCTGGCGCTTCAACCCCCACTACATGCGCTTCCTCTACGAGCAGCAGCCGGGCAGCGTCCGGGGGATCTGGGACTACGTGGAGTACCGTGCCCTCGAGGGCTTCATCTTCGCCGTCACACCCTTCAACTTCGCCTCCATCGCAGGGAACCTGCCGACCTCGCCGGCGCTCATGGGCAACGTCGTCCTCTGGAAGCCGGCGTCCTCGGCGGTGTTCACCGCTTACTGGATCATGAAGCTCCTGGAGGAGGCCGGCCTGCCCCCGGGCGTCATCAACTTCATTCCGGGCCCCGGCCGCACGGTGGGCGATCCCGTGCTGGCCCACCCTGACTTCGCCGGGGTGCACTTCACCGGATCGACCGAGGTCTTCCAGGGAATGTGGCGGACCATCGGCTCCAACATCGCCACCTACAAGACCTACCCGCGCATCGTCGGCGAAACCGGCGGCAAGGACTTCGTCTTCGCCCACGCCTCGGCCGACGTACAGGCCCTCGTGACGGCCCTCGTCCGCGGCGCCTTCGAGTACCAGGGTCAGAAGTGCTCGGCGGCCTCCCGCGCCTACATCCCGGCCTCCATCTGGCCCGAGGTCAGGGAACGGCTCCTGGCCGACACCGCCTCCATCAGGATGGGCGACCCCATGGACTTTTCGAACTTCATGACCGCCGTCATCGACCGCGGCGCCTTCGACACGATCATGGGTTATATCGACGCCGCGAAGAGCTCCGCCGACGCCGAGATCCTGGCCGGCGGCAACGGCGACGCCTCGAAGGGCTACTTCATCGAGCCGACCGTGGTCCAGACGGACGACCCGCATTTTAAGTTGATGGAGGAGGAGATCTTCGGCCCCGTGCTGACGATCTTCGTCTACGATGATGCCAGGCTCGACGAGACGCTGGAGCTCTGCGATACCACGAGCCCCTACGCCTTGACGGGCGCCATCTTCGCCCAGGACCGCCTGGCCATCACCGCCATGTCGGCACGGTTGCGCCACGCCTCCGGCAACTTCTACATCAACGACAAACCCACGGGCGCCGTGGTCGGGCAACAGCCGTTCGGCGGCTCTCGCGCCTCGGGAACCAACGACAAGGCCGGCTCGTTCATGAACCTGCTGCGCTGGACCTCCCAGCGAGCCATCAAGGAGACCTTCGTCCCACCCACCGACTACCGCTATCCCTTCATGGGCGAAGAGTGATCCGGCTCGGCGAGGGAGAGGCTTCGAATCGACGGAAGGGCGGCCGGCAGGCCGCCCTTTTCCGGTGGCAAGGTGACACCGAAGGTTGACACCGGCTCCCCGGCAGCGAAGAATGGCCGGCATGTTCGGACCAACCACGGGGAATCGGGGCCACCAGCTGGTGCTTCTGGCCGCCGACGTGCTCGTCGCCCTGGCCGCCGGAGCGGCAGCGGCCTGGATCCGCTTCCCGTCCCACCTGGTCCGGGACAGCCTTCGCGAGATCACGGGCCACCCCTGGTTCCTGGTGTGGGTGGTGGGCGCACTGGTGGCGCTTGCCACCACCTTCGACCTCTATCGTCCGACCAACTGGCGGACGGCCGATCGGTTGATCGTGCGCCTGATCGCGCTGGCCCTGACCTTTCCGATCGCCATCGCGCTCGGAGTCTACGGCGTCCCCTCCTGGCGTTTCGGCCGCGGCCTCCTGGCGCTCACCGTCCTCTTCACCGTTCTCGGCGTCGGCACGGTCCGCCTGCTCTGGAGACGGCAGGCCTCCCGCCTCAACCCGCCCAACGCCGTCGTCATCGGGCGGGGCCCCATCGTCGAGTCCCTGGAGCAGGAGCTGGCGAACACTCCAGCCCCTCCCTTCCAGATTGTCCGGAGCGTGGAGCACCTGCCGTCCGGCGGCGACGGCGCCTCACCCCCGGATATCCTGGCGGAGGCCGAGGTGGTCATCGTCGCCCAGCTGGCCGACTCTGAAACCTGGGACCGCTTGGCCGAGCTGAACTTCTCCGGTATCACGGTCCTCGATGCCGCCGGCGCCTTCGCCCAGCTCACCGGACGCATCCCCGTGCGCCAGGTCGATGCCCGCTGGTTCATCGCCAGCGGCGATTTCTCGACGCTGGCCAGCTCGGCCTTCCACCATGTCCAGCGGCTTCTCGACCTGACCGGCGCGAGCCTGCTGCTCCTCCTCGGATCGCCTCTCCTGGCGGCCGCGGCCTTGATGGTGCTTCTCACGAGTGGACGGCCCATCCTGTACCGGCAGGTCCGCCTCGGGAGATTCCGCAGGCCCTTCGTGCTGTACAAGCTCCGGACCATGCAACACAACGCCGAACCCGACGGACCGCGCTTCGCCACCGACCGGGACCGGCGCGTCCTGCCCGTGGGCCGGCTCCTTCGCCGCTGGCGGATCGATGAAATGCCACAGCTGCTCAACGTCATCAAGGGAGACATGAGCCTGGTCGGACCACGCCCGGAGCGCCCGGAGGTCGCCGAGGAGCTCGAGCGGATCATTCCGTTCTACGGTTTCCGCTACTCGGTCCGCCCCGGCATCACCGGCTGGGCACAGGTCAACCATAACTACTGCGTCTGGCCGGAGGATCACATTCTCAAGCTGGAGTACGACCTGTACTCCCTTCGCCACTACGGTGCGGGACTCTACGGTCTCGTCCTGTTGAGGACCCTCGGAGCGCTGGTCTTCCACCCGGGGCGTTGAAATTACTTGTCAATTCTGCGAAACTGAACACATGGAAACCGACGACCTGACCCGCGCCGAAGTTTGCAGCATCCGTGAGATCGATCCCGTGGCGGTGAAGAACGCTCTGGACAAGGCCCTGCCCGATCGCACCATCGAACGCCTTTCCAGGCTGTTCTCGGCGCTCTCCGACCCCACACGCCTCAAGATCCTGCATTCCCTGACGATCACGAACGAGCTCTGCGTGTGCGACCTGGCGGCCATCGCCGGCCTCTCGGTGTCGGCGGTTTCCCACCAGCTCCGCCTTCTCCGCGACCGGGACCTGGTCCATGCACGGCGCGACGGCCGGATGGTCTACTACAGTCTGTCGGACGATCACGTCCGGTCCCTGATGGACACCGGCGCCGTCCACGCCAACGAGTCCTAGCGGCGTCCCATCCGGGAAGTGGGCTGGGATCAGCGTGGCTCCCCACGCGGAAGCGAACGGGGTTTCTGCCCGGTCAGCAACATCGGGAATGCCTGCGGAGGCGTGCTCACGGTTCCTCGGCCCGCTGAGCCTTCTCCGCCCGCCGGGCCTTTACCTTCTCGAAGACCGCCCGGAACGCGGGGCAACGGGCCGCATGGGCCGCAGCGTGCTCGTCGTTGGCAAGCACCATGCGGTGGATCGAACAGCGCGGCAGGTGGTGTGTCGACACCAGGTGATCGACCGCCTCCCGACTGGTGGAGAAATCCCGGCCACAGGCGATGCAATGGGTGGCCCCGTGGTGGAGGATCCGGTGCGCGGCTTCCTGCACATCATTGGCAAGAAGAACGCCGCATTGGGCGCAACCGCGTGCTCCGTGAGCCTTGATCTCGTGGCGCGCCCATTCCTTGGTGTCGCTGAACCTCATGCCGCACGGTACACATTCGAAGGCGGCAGCGCCGTGGTCCTCGGCGAACAGGTCGGTTACCCCCACAGCGAGCAGGACCGCCGCGAGGACGGCGGCCGCGACGACTCCGGCCGGCGCTCCTCTCCCGCGACCCCCCGTCGCTGGGGCTGTCGGTTCATCAAGGCTCGTTCGTCGGTTCATGGCCGCCGCCTCCCCTTCCGGCCCCGTGGGCCTCTTGCCACATCCAGACCTTAGTACCGGGAACGGCCGCCGGTTACGAGCATGGCCCCGGGGGCGTTGACGGCGTGGCACCGTGGTGGCACATTTGGTAGGGAGGGGAGGATCCCATGAGCATTTCGATCACGAGGGCCCGGTACTTCCATATCACGGTCCGGGACCGCCCCGGCGAGGGGTGCAGGGTGCTGGCCGATCTCGGTGAGGAGGGCGCCGACCTCCTGGCCTTCACGGCCGTTCCCACGGGGCCCGGTACGGCCCAGCTCCGCGTCTTCCCACAGGACGAGGAGGCCCTGCTCCGGGCCGCCGAACGCTCGGGTATCGTGCTTCAGGACCCGGACGAGGCCTTCATCGTCCGCGGGGACGAGCATCTGGCGGCGTTGACGGCGATTCACCGGAAGCTCGCCGATGCCAGGATCAACATCTTCGCCTCCAACGGCATCTTCGATGGCCACGGGGGCTACTGCTGCGTCATCTACGTCCGGCCCGAGGACGTGGAACATGCCGCCGTGGTCCTGGGCGTCGATTGAGACCACCAACGGCCCTCGATGAGGGCTCGTGACGAGGCCGGGAGATGTCGGCCCCCGCGCCCTGCGCTGAACAGCTCACCTCATGATCCCGGTCAGCCGCCGCCGCCCTTCTGTGGCTTGATGGCGGACATCTGGATCGACTTGGCGCCCGCCGAGCGCGCCAGGTCCAGGACGTGGACGACGACGCCGTAGTCGGCGCCCTTGTCGCCCTTGAGAATGATCGCCCTGTTCTTGGCTCGCTTGACGGCGCGCTGGATCTCCTCCTCCAGCCGCGCCTCGGGGATCTGCCGATCGTCGATCCAGACGCTGCCATCGGCGGCCACCGTGACGACCGGCGGTTTCTCCTGCTGCCCCCGTCCGGCCGACTCCGCCGTCTTGGCCTCCGGCAGCTTGAGCTTGAGCCGCTGGTCCGTGACAAACTGCGTCGTCACCGAGTAGAAGATCAGCAGGAGAAACACCACGTCGATCAGCGGAGCCATCTGGACCTCGGGCGTCCTCTTCAATCCGAGCTTGGCGAGACGCATCAGTCCCCTCCCCCTGGCACCCCCCCGCCGGTCCGCTCGGGACGCCGGACGAGATGCATGAAGTCCAGCAGGCGCGCTTCGATCTCCGCGAGAATTCCCTCGGCCCGGCTTTCCAGGTAGGCGTGCACGAAGAGCGCCGGGATGGCGATGATCAACCCCGCCGCCGTTGTGATCAGGGCCTCGGCGATACCCGCCGACAACTTCTCGGCGATGGACGCCCCCCCCGAGGAGGCAACCACTGCAAAGATCTTGATCATGCCCAGCACCGTGCCGAGCAGCCCGAGGAGCGGCGCCCCCGAAACGACCGTCCCCAGCGCCGGAAGACCGCGTTCCAGGCCACGCAGCTGCCGGCGGCCGACGTCCTCCAGGATCTCCCGCAACTCGTCGTACGGCGCATGGCGGTTCTCCACCAGCGCGGACACCAGCTCGGTGAAGGGTCCCTGGTGCCGCCGGCAGTACTCCTGAGCCGAATCGAAGTCCCGCTGTGCCATCAACTGGGACAGCGTGGAAACCATGGTCTCGTCCAGGAAACTCTGCTTCCTCAGGACCCACAACCGCTCGAAGATGATGGCCAGGGCCAGAAGAGAAAGCAGGGCCAGAGGAACCATGACGGGTCCGCCGGAAATAAGAATATCGATCATCGGAGCTCCTCACTCTCCCCAGTTCTCGGGGTTGGTGTTGTAGAAAAAGGTGATGGTAACACCCTCGCGCTCGACCCCCGTCAGATCCGACGGCAACGGCTTGAACGGGGATGAGGTGGCGATGGCGTCGCGGGCGGAGAAGTCCATGGGCGGCTTGCCGGACTCGTCGACGATTCTCAGGCCGGTGACCGTGCCGTCCCGCTGGATGAAGAACCGGATCTTGACGACGCCCTTGGCACCCATCATGGCGATCTCCGGAATCCTCCAATGCCGCCGGATCTTCCGGAGCATCTCTGCGGCGTAGGGTCCCCAGTCGTACCACCTGGTATCGAACGAGAGCGTGCCCGTGTCCGTCTGTCCCCCACGGCGATTGGGGTTCTGCTCCAGCCCTCCCACATCGGGCGGCATGGCCCACGAGCCCGGTGGCGGCAGCTGGATCGCCGGTTTCGGGGCGGCCCGCTGCGGCTTGCCCTCATCGCCGGCGCCCTCCTTCATCACCATCTCCCTGGGATTCTCCTGTGGCTTGGCCTCCTCGGGTCTCGGTACCGAACGCCGCTGGACCGGCTGGGGAATCGTTTTCTGAGGCGGTCCCTGCCGCTGAGGTGGCGCGCCGCGTTCAAAACGGCGCCCGCCCTGGGATCGGATCAGCTCCGGCGTGTTGCCCCGGCTCCCGGGCCGGGCGGCGCTTTCCTTTCCCTGGCCCCCATGTGCCCTCCGATCCATGTCCGACAGCGGCACCGGTTTGTCGGGCGGCTTCTCCTTCTTCTGGTCTGGCAGGTCCACCAGCTCGAAATTCAGGGGTTCCTCCTGCTTGGCCTGGGGCTTGAGCGTCAATGCCTCCGCCACCTTCGCCCTCCTGGACCACACCCTGCCAATCTCAGGGATCAGGAGGAAGATCAACAGCAGGTGCACCAGGATGGAGATCTCCAGCGCCCTGCGAAAGGTGTCGCGATCCTCTCGCACGCCGCATACAGTAGCAATTCCCATGCCGAGATGGAATCGTTCCTCACACCAACGGGTGCGGAACCGGATGATCCTCGCCGCGGCACGGCCAGGGCGCTCATCTTCGCCGGGGAGACACAGATCAGGTTTCTCAGAGATCGGGCCGCGACAGCGTGGCCGACCCTGGCCCTTCTCTCCCCGAGGGTTTACCATGGCGCCATGAAACGGGTTGCATTATTTGCGGTTTTCCTCGTCCTTCTGGCACACCCGGGCGCCGCGATGCCGGGGCCGGTACCCACTACCGACCAGCTGGACCGCATCGTCGGCATGGCCATGGGTTCGGGTTTCCTCAGGGATTCCGCCGTGAAGCTCATCGACGGCATCGGCCCCAGGCTGGCCGGATCGGCCAACGACCTGCGGGCAGAGGCGCTGGCCGAGGCACGCTTCCGCGAGGCAGGTGTACCGCTCGTCCGGCAGGAACCGGTCCCTGTGCCGTTGTGGCAGGTTCACCGGGCCACCGTGACGCTTCTCTCGCCGACGAGCTTCGACGCTCCGGCCGTGGCATTGGCCAACTCCGCCTCGACCCCGCCCCAGGGGCTCCTCCTCCGGATCGTCGACGGCGGGTTCGGCACACCCGAGGAGCTCCGGGCGCTGGGAGATGCGGTCCGCGGCGCGGCCGTCCTGGTTCGCACCGGCGTACCCCAGGGACATCGATGGATGCACCGGAGCGCCAAGTATGCCGCAGCCGCCGAGGCGGGCGCCGCCGTCTTCCTCTTTGCGCCGTCGAAGCCGGACCAGCCCATTCGTTCCGGAACCATCACGCTGACCGGTGCGCCGGGCCCGATCCCAGCCCTCAGTGTCTCCGGGACCTTTGCCGCGTGGCTCTCGAGACTTCTCGAGCGCGGCGTCGAGGTCAGGGCCCGTTGCACCCTCATGGCCGACCGCATACCGGCCACGGCCCACAACGTCGTGGCCGACATCCCCGGCAGCTCGCCCCGGGACGTCATTCTCGTCGGAGCCCACCTGGACTCGTGGGATCGGGGTCAGGGCGCCGGTGACAACGGCCTCGGCACCCTGGTCCTCTGGCAGGTCGCCAAGGTCCTGGTGGACCAGGGGCTCCGCCCCCGGCGAACCATCCGCTTCGTGTCCTTCACCGGTGAGGAGCTTGGGTTGCTCGGCTCCCGCCGCTACGTCCTGGATCACCGGAGCGAGCTGCCGTCCATCCGTGCCATGATCAACCTGGACATGGTCGGAGATCCGACGGGCTTCGGTACCATGCTCCAGCCGGGTCTGAACCCCCTCCTGGAGCTGCTGGCCGCCCGGCTCGCCGGCTTCGGCCTCGAGGCCACGGTCCCGGCAAAGCCCGGCCTCTACGGGGACCATCAGCCCTTCCTGCTCGCGGGCGTTCCCATCGTCCGCGTCCGGAGCCGCATCCGGCCTGAAGTGGCCGCCGCGTACCACAGCTCCGCGGACACCTTCGACACGCTCGACCTGGGCCGCCAGCAGCGCGCGGCAGCGGTGACGGCCGCGCTGGTCTGGGCCCTCGCCAACGTCCCCGAGCTTCCCACCCGGACCCTCTCCCGCGAATCCTTGGAGGAGGGATTGGGGGCGGCCGGCATCGACCCGGCCCAGCTCTCCTTCCCCCGGGAGGCAGACCGCTGAGCCCGGAGAGCAACCCGCAATCCCTTGGCATCGGCGCGACCCGGCCGGACAGCGCCGGGCTCTACGTTCATCTCCCGTTCTGCGCTTCCCGCTGCGCCTACTGCACCTTCGTGGTGACGACCCAGACGCAGTCCATGGGCCGTTACCTCCAGGCCCTGGAGGCGGAGCTCGAGCTGATCGATCTGGAGCCGGGCACGGCGTTGGAGACCCTCTACCTGGGTGGTGGGACACCCTCCCTTCTTCCCGGCCTCGATTTCCAGCGGCTCGTACGGTCGATAACACGGCGCTTCCCCCTCGCGACCGGCGCCGAGGTCACCGCCGAGGCCAACCCCGAAGACGTGACGCCGGAGCGTCTCGACGCATGGATCGAGGCGGGCGTCACCCGGATCTCCATGGGCGTCCAGAGCTTCGACGATGCCGAGCTCCGGGCACTGGACCGGCGCCACGACCGCCGCACGGCATGCCGGGCTGCGGCGCTGGTCCGCAAACGGAGCGAGCTCGAGCTCAACCTGGATCTGATGCTGGGGATTCCCGGACAGGACCGTACGAGCCTCCAGACTTCGCTCAGCGTGCTCCTCGACCTGGCGCCGGCGCACGTGTCGGTGTACCTCCTGGAGATGGACAAGCCACACCGGCTTCGGGCGCTCAAGCGGCGGTATCCGGAGCGTTTTGCCGGCGAGGAAGACAGCGCCGGCATGTACCTCGAGGTCCACGAGATCCTCACCGGCCGTGGCTTCGAGCATTACGAGGTCTCCAACTTCGCCCGTGGCGGAAGCCGGGCGCGCCACAACCTGCGGTACTGGCACTGCCGGCCCGTTCATGCCCTCGGCGTCGCCGCCCACGGGGCGGAAGGCCGCAGGCGCTGGGCCAATCTCGAGAACATCCCGGCCTACCTCGAAGCCGTGGATGAACGCATTCGTCCCCTGGCCTGGGCCACAGTCCTCTCGTCCCGGGAATGCCTGGCCGAGGAGCTCCTGATGGGGCTCCGCCTCGAGGAGGGGGTCTCACCGGCGAGGATCGCCGAAGGAAGAAGCCTCTTCCCCGACTTTTCCCGGCGCCTGGACGAGTTCCTCGATCTCGGCCTGGCCGTGGAGAAAAACGGACGATGCCGGCTCGAGCCACGGGGCTGGCTCGTCTCCAACGAGCTCTTCGTCACCCTGGTCTGACCCACCCGCCCTCCACCCTCAACCTCACGCATGAGCAAGCCTCCAAAAGCTTGTCACTTTTCTTCACAAGGCCTATACTGAAGGTTGTGGGTTGCGAATCTTGGATCCAGTCTCAAGTGATCGGAAACCGTGTGGGGTGTCCCGCCGTGGGGAGGCATTCCCCGGTCAACGGTGGCAACGCACCACGAGCATGACAAGGAGGAAACCATGTCCAAGCTGAAAGAGAAACTGGCCCAGAAGATCGAGGCGCACCGGCCTCGGACGACCCGGCTCCTCAAGGAACACGGTGACGTCAAGCTCAGCGATGTCAGCATCGCCCAGGCCATCGGCGGCATCCGCGGCGTCAAGTGCCTCGTGACCGACATCTCCTATCTCGATCCCTTCGAGGGCATCCGGTTCCGCGGTATGACCATTCCCGAGACCTTCGCCGCGCTCCCCAAACCCGCCGGCTCCGACTATCCCTACGTGGAAGCCCACTGGTACCTCCTGTTGACCGGCGACGTCCCCACCGAGGAAGAGACCCTGGAGGTCGTCGAGGAGTTCAAGGAACGCTCCAAGGTTCCTCAGTACGTGTTTGACATGCTCCGGACACTCCCTGACGACACCCATCCCATGTCCATGTTCTCAGCCGCCATCGTGGCCATGCAGCGCGAGTCCGTCTTTGCCAAGCGCTACAACGAGGGCATGTCCAAGATGGAGTACTGGGATCCCATGTACGAGGACGCCTCCAACCTCCTCGCCCGGCTGCCCGTCATCGGTGCGTTCATCTACCGCCTCAAGTACAAGGGTGGCGACATCATCGATCCCGATCCCAACCTGGACTTCGGCGCGAACTTCGCCCACATGATGGGCATCGACCCGCCGTACGACGACGTCGCCCGCATGTACTTCGTCCTCCATTCCGACCACGAGTCGGGCAATGTCTCCGCGCACGCCACGCACCTGGTGGCGTCGGCCCTCTCCGACGCCTACTACGCCCTTTCCGCGGGCATCAACGGCCTTGCCGGCCCGCTCCACGGCCTGGCCAACCAGGAGGTGCTGCGCTGGACCCAGAACTTCATGGAAAAGCTCGGCGGCAAGCTCCCCACCAAGGAGCAGCTGGAGCAGGCCCTGTGGGACACCCTCAACAGTGGCCAGGTCATCCCGGGCTACGGCCATGCCGTGCTCCGCAAGACCGATCCGCGTTACACGGCGCAGCGCGAGTTCTGCCTGAAGCACCTCCCCGATTACCCGCTGTTCCAGCTGATCAGCATGATCTACGAGGTAACCCCGCCCATCCTCAAGAAACACGGCAAGGCCAAGAACCCGTGGCCCAACGTGGATGCCCAGTCCGGTGTCGTCCAGTGGTACTACGGCGTTACCGAGTACGACTTCTACACCGTGCTCTTCGGCATCGGCCGCGCCATGGGCGTGCTGGCCAACATCACCTGGGATCGTGCCCTGGGCTACCCCATCGAGCGTCCGAAATCCGTCACCACGGACATGTTGGAAGAGGCCGCCGGCATCAAGTAGTCGAAAACGGTCTTCTCAGATCCTCACGGGGGCGCCACACAGCGCCCCCATTTCCTTGTTCCCTTGGCTCTCCCGAGACGGCATCGGCCCGGCGGGTCAGTCCCCGTACTTGAGGGGCTCGCCAAGCTCCGCCAACGAGAAGTTGTTGAAGATATGGTGGCCGTTGAAATCCAGCACCCGCATGTCCTCCGTGGCCTCGAGGTCGCCCGCAACAACCTCGAAGGGAATGCCGTAGAGCCCCCGTACGCGGTCGATGGGAACCTCGTACGCGATGAACTTGCGGATTCCCTTGTGACCCAGCTTCTCGACCAGGCGAGGATCGCCGATATCCGGGTAGGTGGTCAGGATCAGGATCGGACCCGTACCCGTGAATACCAGGAACGCCTTCATGCTCGGCCCCTTTCTCCATTTCCAATGTGGGTTCCGGAAGACCCCGCCGTCAAGGGTGGGTGGAGCCGTCGAAATCCGCCGCCAGCCCCTGGACGACGGCGCGCGCGAAGCGCTCGCGCCATCGAGCGCTCAGCAGGAGCGTGCGGTCCTCCCGGTTGGCCAGGTTGCAACATTCCACGAGAATGGCATTCTGAGCGAGGCTGTACCGCAACACCGCCGGCACCCACCGGCGCCGTCCCCGGAGCACGGAGCCACGAACCGGCTGGTAGGGATGGACCTCCAGACCGTCACGCCGCAACCTGACGATGATCTGGGTGGCCAGTTGCCGGGAGGAGGCCTCCGCCCGGGCGCGGAAGCGCTTGCCGAGCTTGACGCGGGGATGGCGACGGTACTCGGCGTAGCGCTGGAGGGAACGCCGCCTGACCGAAAAGCTGGACGGCCGGAGATGCCGTGCCGGCACGTAGATCATCGTCCCTCGGACGCTGGGGTGCAGGGAATCCGCATGGATGGAAAGAAACACGATGCGGGAAGGTGGAACGCGCCGTTTCTCCCGGCCGAGGACGATGTCGTTGGCCAGGTACCACCTGAGATGAACGCCGGTCTTGGTGTCGGTCAGCTTGAAGGGGGGATGCGTCAGCAGGATCTGGTCCCGGTCCTGAACCAACCGGTCCCGGTCGACCACCGCGTACCCCCGGCTGAGGTCCTTGATCGTGGCCCAGACTGTGGCCTTGGTGTGCCGTTCAAGGTTCCGCTTGATACGGCAAAGGATGTCGTACGCGTAGGTCGACTCCCAGACGCCGTCCACGGTGGCGCCGCAGTCCACGTTGCCATGACCGGCGTCAAGAATCACGTGGATGCCGGAAAGATCGACGGCACGAACCCGCTCAACGAACGCCCGGAGCTGGAGACGGTCCCGCTCCCACTGGACCCGGCGCGGATCCTCCTTGGGGAGATACTGTGGCCGCAGCAGGTCCAAGGGTATCTTGACCGGGTACCCCACCGGAATCGAGGTGACATCCCGGATCCCGGACCGCCTGGCGATGATCGCCGCCGTCGCGTTGACCTCGGCGGCGTGCAGCTGGCCCGTGAAGCGAACGACCACCGCCGAGTAGAGCGCCTCACCCCGCCGGAGGTGATAGATGGCATAGCGGCCACGGGTATCGCGCCCATAGCTCAGGACCCCCGTGTTCCGCGTTCCCGCAACCTCGAGGCCGCCTCCGCCCACGCGTGCCGAGCCGGCACCGACGGCCGCCCTCTCCACCGCCTTGACGGAAGCGGAGGATGCCGGCGTCGGCGCACGCGGCGTTGGAGAGGGCGTCGGCGTCAGGGTCGGTGTTGGGGTCGGCGTCGGCGTTGGCGTCGCAGGGAGGGGGACGCGGCGAAAAACGGGGAGAAGATGCGCCTCGGGTATCAGCACCGGCGAACCCCGTGGCGGTCCCCCTTCCGGGAGCTCGGGATTGACCCGCCGGAGGATCGCGGCGTTGCTCTGTCGTCCCGTGAAGAGGCCGGCAAGCCAGCGCCAGCTCTCCTCGCCGTTTCTGAAGGGGTCCAGGGCCCAGTGGCGCCATCCATCCCGCACCCGCCGGTCCATGGGGAAGAGCCTCCGCACCACCCGGAGCCTCAGGTCGCCGCGCAGCGTCTCCACGGGAACGGCCACGGCCACTCCCCGGCGCGGTCCCGAACGGCCGCCGTTTGCCGCCCGCAACGCCGAGGCGAAGGAGGCCCTCCCGCAGTACCGGCGGGCCAGGGCGTACCAGCCGTCACCCTTCTTCGGCTGAACGAAAAGCTGCGGCGGCTCGCCCCTGTTCCAGACGATGAGCTCTCCCGGAGCGACGACGATCTCGAGGCGATGGGGCGGCCGCCCGGCACCGGCGACCAGGAACGCCAGCACGGCCACGCCGCACCAGCTCACGATCCGGGACCCCATACCGGCTCCCCGCCCGGGCCACCGAAGCTCCCAACTCATGGCTGAACGGTTCGTTCCGTTATCGGCGTTTCCCCGCGGTGTATACTCCGAACGGCATCCATGGACCGGGCGATGGTATCACGGCACCCCAGTTGTCCAGCCTGCCGGCGACATGCGGAAGCGGTCGGTGAGGCCAGTTGGCAGGTCCTTGAGGCCTGGATCGGCGAAGCTGTGGCGGGGCGAGCCACCGAGTCTCCCCTGCATGCGCTCCTGCACCGGTTTCACGAGATCATCCCGACCCGGAGGGCCTCGCTGGTCACCCCCATGCCCGGAGGCCGTCTCCGCGTCGTTGCCAGCTCCGATCTTCGCTTCACTGGAGACCTCCTCCTCTCGCTCGACCGCTATCCCGAGCTGGCCGCCGTCCTCGAGACGGGCGGGCCGTTTCTCGCCGAGGACGTTCTCTCATCGGAGGCGCTGGCGCCAGTGGCGCCATCCCTTGAGCGTCTCGGCATCGACAGCCTCCTCGCCGTGCCATTGACCCTGGGTACGGTTCCGATGGTCTTCAGGCTCCTGCCCGCCGGACGGCGGTACGGAAGCGCCGAGCTCAGGATGGTGGAGGCGGCCGCACACCTCCTGGAGCACGCCTCGGCCGGGGATGGACCGCGCGGCGCTCGCGAAGGCGCCTGGAGACGCTTGGCCGCCGCCCTCTGCGACTGCGTCATCGAGGTCCTCCCCAACGGCCAGATCGCTTCCATCGTCGGAGATCCTGCGCGCGTGTTCGGTCACTCCGCCACACAACTGGTGGGAACACAGGCAGAGGAGCTGTTCGGCACGAACCACGCCGAAACGCCCGGACAGCACCTGTTCCGTCTGCTCGATGTTCTCCGCAATCCGGAGGGTGAGCCGCCGGCAACGACCTTCCGGGGCCCGGACGGGATGCCCCTCCGCCTCTTCATGTCCGAAATACCGTCGTTCCTTCCGAGACTCCTCATCGCCGTCCGTCTCCTGAACGGACCCGATCTCAAGCTGGATGACATCCCGGCCCCCGCCTTCGTCCTGCAAGGGGACGACATTCTCGCCGCCAACCGGCGGGCGGATCGCCTCCTTCGAGCGACCGGGGAACCTCCGGCCGTCGAGCTGTATCCCGGGAAATCCGGCACGGTAACGCTCCGGGGAGAAAGCGGCGGATCCAGGGAGTTTCGGGTCCTGAGCCGGCCGCTCTCCGGCCGGAGGTCCCGGCTCGTCCTCCTGATCGACGCCAAGCCCTGGACCGAGGCTACCCAGCGCGTTTCGGCGCTCCGCGCGGCGTTGGCACGGCACATGGCCGCCCTGGAGGAGGCGCGACGGCATATCGAGGACCTGGAGGTCCTCAAGAGCCGGTTTCTCGCCAGCTCGGCCCATGAGCTGAAGACCCCGCTGACCGTTCTTCAGAGCTACCTCGAAATCCTCTCCACCGATCTCTCCGAAGGGCTCAGCGACGAGCAGCGTTCCTTTCTGGACATCGCCTACCGGAACGTCCTTCGTCTCCGCCGGCTCGTCCTCGACCTGACCGACCTGGCAGCCCTCGAGGGCGGCCAGATCCCCGTCCAGATGGACCGCGTCGCCCTTGAGCCCATCCTCCAAAGCGTTCTCGAGGACATGAGCCCACTGGCCCTCGACGCCGGCCTCGATCTCCAGATGGATGTGCCGGGCGATCTTCCCGATGTCCGTGCGGATGCGTCGCGGGTCGAACAGGTCTTCCACAACCTGGTGGACAACGCCGTCAAGTACACACCCACCGGTGGCGCCGTCACCGTCACCGGGAAGCGGAGCGGGGACAGTGTCGTCGTGGAGATTCACGACACCGGGATCGGCATCCCTCCGGGCCAGGAGACAGCCATCTTCGAGCCATTCGTCCGATCCGGAAGCCTCCCGGCGGGTGCCCGGCCGGAAGGATCCGGCCTCGGGCTGACGATCTCCCGGAGGATCATGAGCGCGCTCGGGGGCCGGCTCACGGTCACCAGCACACCGGGCAAGGGCAGCACCTTTCGCGTACACCTTCCCATCTGGCCGGACGCCGAGAGCACCGGCGATGCCTGAGGCCGAGGTCCTTCTCCGAAGCGATCCCGTGCTGGTATCGGTTTCGCGAATCGTGATAGACAGCGAGGTCTGGGTCGCCGGCGGCTGGATTCGCGACCGGCTGCTCGGACTCCATCCGGCGGAGCTCGACCTTGCAGTCCCCGGTGACGCCGGCCAGGCTCAGCCGCTCGCAGAGCGGTTGGGAGAGGCGTTTCACGCCACGCCCCACCTTCTGGGGAGACCGCCCCATTCCGTGTGGCGTCTCGAAGGGCCGGAGCTCAAGGTGGAGATCTGGCCTCGCGGCACCCTGACCGTCGCCGAGGACTGCCGGCGCCGGGATTTCACCTGCAACGCTCTCCAGTGGCGGCTGCCGGGCGGGCCGCTCGAGGATCCCACGGGCGGCCGCGCCGATCTCAAACGCCGGATACTCCGGGCCGTTTCCAGGGACAACCTGCGTGCGGACCCCGTGCGGCTGCTCCGGGCGCCGCGGTTCATCGCCCAGCTGCCGCGGTTCCGGATCGATCCAACGACCGCAGGCTGGATCCGCGAGCTGGCCGGCGAGCTGGCCGGCGCACCTCCCGAACGAATCGGCCAGGAGCTCCTGCGGATGGCCACCGCTCCCTTCCCCGCACGGGGGCTTCACCTGCTGGGCACTCTCGGACTGCTGCCGGCCATCCCACCGGGAACACAACGCCGCCGCCGATCGCCGCTGCCGATCCTGGCGGCCTCCGCACACTGGCTGGCCGCCCCCCGCTGTCCGCTCCCCCGGTGGGGCGTGCCGGCGGCCCAGCTCCAGGCCGCTCGGCTGGGCACCTTCCTGGCGGGCTGGACAGACGATGGAACGCGGCTGGAGACGTTCGCGTGGCCGCGAGACCTGCGCGAGGATGCTGTCCGGGCCGTCGCCTGGCTTCCCCGGGCGCTCCTGGCCGTCGATGCCGACCCCGCCGACCGGAGAGAGTTGATCGCCCGGTGCGGGAGCTCCTTCCCCGCAGCCCTTTCCCTGGCCTGCGCCACCGCCCTTGCCACCGGCCGCGGCCTGGCGCCGTGGCGGCGCTGGTGGCGCCAGTGGCGTCGTTCCGGGCCTCACCTTGTGGCCCTCTCTCCTCTGCTCCGTGGCGACGAAGTCGCCTCCATCCTGGGACGAGCCCCGGGACCGTGGCTGGGAGAGCTCCTGGAGGAGCTCCAGACGGCTCAGATCCGCCGGGAGGTCCGGACCCGGGCGGGTGCCCGGCGCTGGCTCCGCCGCTTCCCGGCCCGGTTTGGTATGATGCCGAAGTCCGAGTGACGCGGAGGGTTGGGACGTGGATCTCAAAGAACTGCTGATGTTCATGACCAAGAAGGGGGCGTCGGATCTCCATCTGAAACCGACCCGCCCGCCGCTGCTCCGGATTCAAGGCCGGCTGATCCCTCTGAAAGCCACGCCCCTCAAACCCGACGAGGTGCGGAACATGCTGGAAGGGATCCTGACCCCGGCCCAGAAGGAGCGCTTCCAGAGGAACCAGGCCGTGGACCTGGGCTACGGTCTTCCCGGAGTCGCCCGGTTCCGGTGCAACTTCTTCCAGCAACGGGGTACGATGGCCGGCGTGTTCCGCCGGATCCCCTTCGAGATCCAAAGCATCCAGGAGCTCAACCTGCCCGATGTCATCGAGACGTTCACCGAATACCCTGGCGGGCTGGTCCTGGTCACCGGACCCACCGGAACCGGGAAGTCGACCACGCTGGCGGCGTTGATCCGGAGGATCTCGACGACGCGTCCCTGTCATATCGTCACCATCGAGGACCCCATCGAGTTCCTCTTCACCGACGACAAGGCCACGGTTTCCCAGCGCGAGGTCGGCACCGATACACCGAGCTTCCGCGAAGCGCTCCGGAACACCATGCGCCAGGATCCCGACGTCATCATGGTCGGCGAGATGCGGGACCTCGAGACCATCGCCACGGTGATCACGGCCGCCGAGACGGGGCATCTGGTCTTCTCGACCCTGCATACCAACTCCGCTGCGCAGACCATCGACCGGATCATCGATTCCTTCCCCTCCGACCAGCAGGACCAGATTCGAAGCCAGCTGGCCCTCGTTCTGCGGGCGGTCGTCTCCATGACGCTGGTGCAGCGGCAGGACCGGCAGGGCCTGATCCCGGCCGTGGAGGTCCTGATCAACTCTCCGAAGATCGCCAAGCACATTGAACACGGCGAGATCAAGGAGATTCACGAGGAGATGGAGAAGTCCGTCGCCTACTTCAAGATGCAGAGCATGAACCAGTCGTTGGTCGCCCTGCTCGCCAACGGCGTCATCGCCTACGACGTGGCCCTCGAGGCCTCGCTCCATCCGGAGGATCTGTCACTCAAGCTGCGGAAACTGTTTCCCAGCATTGAAGACCGTTTCAGGGAGGGTGCCATGGCGCCGTCACCAGCCGACTTTTCCGAGATCACCGAGCTCATCGAGATCAAGAAGCTCTACGAGGAGCTTGAGGAGCGGCATCGCGTCAAGCTCCAGGAGAAGGACGAGCAGATCGCCCAGCTGGAGACTGAGCTGGCCGAGCTGCGAAACATGGTTCAGGAAACCACCTCGGCCACCCAGGAGCTGCGGGACGAGTCCGAGCGGCTCCGCGCCGAAAACCAGAGGCTGCGGGACGAGTCCTCCCAGAAGATCAACCAGCTCAACGAGCGGATTCGGGAGCTCAACCAGCGCCTCATGGAAACCACCGGCAAGAACCCCTCCGGCTTCTTCAAACACTGATCCCTCCGCAGGGGGCACCTGCATCCTGGAGACTCCGGGGGTCCCAACGCCGTCGGTGCCGGTACCCACCGGGCGGCGGGCGGCGGACACGGTCCCTTGCAGAGTGCGTGGACGCCCGCGAAAGGATGCTGAAGGCAGTCGGACGAGCGCCCCGTGGGCAGGGCGGACGGAGAATGCAGCGGCCGTCGCGGGGTTCTCGAGAGGACCGCCGCGCCCCCCCCAAGGCCCTCTGAAGGCCAAGGTTATCGCCGGTCGGCAACCACGCGCCACTCCTTCGAGCCGGCTCGCCGCCTCCACCGCTCGTGTATCATGAACCGCCGGAGGAGGGATGCCAGAACAGGCCGCCGACATCGATGCCATCCGAGAGCTTCGCGCACTGCTCCAGGAGGGTGAAGAGGAGGCGTTGAGGATCTTCCTCCGTCTGATCCGGCCCGAGGACATCGCGGATTGGCTGGACCATCTTTCCCAGGAAGAACGCCAACGGCTCCTCGCGGCCCTGGATCATGACGCGGCCGGAACCGTTCTCGACGATACCACTCCTTCGATCCGCGCCGAATTGGTCGAAGAAATGGAGCCGGAACGGCTCGCCCGGATCGCCGAGACCATGCCACTGGACGAGGCCGCCGACCTGATCGGCGAGCTGGAGGATGAAGAGGGCGAGGCCGTCCTCCAGCACATCGGTGACGAGGACGGCGAGGTCCTTCGGGATCTCCTGGAATACGACGAGGACACGGCCGGCGGCATCATGAACCCGGAGGTGGTGGCGCTCCCGGCGGACGCCACCGTCGACGACGCCATCCGCGTCCTGCGGACGTCGGACGAGAACACCGTCACCGCCGCGGTCTACGTGGTGGACCCCGACAACCGGCTCCAGGGGATCGTCCGTCTCCGGCGCCTGGTGACCGCACCGCCCGACGCCCGGCTGGGCCAGATCATGACCACTGACGTCATTGCCGTTCCTGTGGAATCCGACCAGGAGGACGTGGCGGACGTGGTGGAGAAGTACGACTTCCTCGCCGTCCCAGTCATCGATTCCGAGGGCCGTCTTCTCGGCGCCGTGACTGTCGACGACATCATCGACGTCATCGAAGAAGAAGCCACGGAAGACATCTACAAGATGGCCGGTTCGTCGGCCGAAGAGGAAGAGTCCGAGTCGCTCCTGCATATTGCCCGGTACCGGCTCCCCTGGCTTCTCATCTGCCTCGGCGGCACCCAGCTTTCCACGTCTGTCATGGGGTTCTACTCGGGCCGTGTTCCCATGTACGAACAGGTTTCCATCTTCACGCCGGCCATCATGGCCATGGGCGGGAACACCTCCCTCCAGTCCTCGACCACCACCGTACGGCAGCTGGCGCTGGACAACCTTCCCCGCAAACATTACCTCGTCCACGTGCTGCGCGAGATCGGGGTGGCGCTGATCATGGGTGTGGTGTGCGGTATCGTCGAGGCGGGCATCGCCTACCTTTTCCACGGCAATCCCATCATCGGTGCAGCCGTCGGCATTGCCATGGCCCTGGGCATGTCGGCCGCCAGCCTGCTGGGCGCCGCCATGCCCATAGCCCTGACACTGCTTGGTATCGACCCCGCCGTTGCCTCGGGCCCCCTCGTGTCAACCATCAACGACTCCCTCGGTCTGGCCATCTACTTCACCACGGCCACCGTCATCATGCTCCACTTCGCCTGAGGGGAACATCCGCGAAAGGTCCAGGCCATGGTGGAGAATCAGCGGCGGGAGAAGGACCGGGACCTGGAGCTCGCGATGATCTTGGGCAGCATCGGTTTCGGCCTCGTGATGCTGGGCCGCGCCGCCCGGAGGGCCCAGCAGGCGCAGGGCGGCGAGCCGGCGGAGCCTCGCACCGATCAGTGAGACGGTGCCGTCGAGCGCTTGAAGGAGAGCCTCAGGCCGATCTCGCCGGAACCGATGTCCGGATCGTCGTACCGGCCCTGGTAGACCTGGTAGACGGTGTCCCGGCGCCTCAAGGTCAGGCTTCGCTCGGGAAGGAGCCTGCCCCTGGCCACCACGGCCAGTGTGTACGGGCCCGTCCGTTGCATCATCAGGGCCTGCGGGTTCTCCAGGGGCCGTCCGAAGACCTCGACCGGGGTAACGGCGTAGAGCGCGCCCTTGCGTTCGACCCGGATGGTCATTGGAACCCCGATCCGGAGCACCAGGTCGATGTTCCGCAAGAGCAGTTTGAAGGGACCGAGCAGGCGCTGAACGTTCCGGTCCCCTGCCACCCCGCTTCCCTGGAGCTCGTTCATGACCAGGTTCGTGATCGGCTGGCTCACGGTTCCCCGGATCAGGCTGACCTTGCCCCGCCACTCGCCCTCGAAGGGTTCCTCCGCCGCAAGGCTGGGGGTCTTCTCGCTTTCGTTGCCGAGAACGTCCACGACCGTGACGGCGTAGATCCAGTCCATGCCACGAGGCGGCCGGTCCCTGAAATCCTCCTCCTGGAGCGGCGCGGCGTTGAGCGGCGCCTCGGGGAAGGTGGAGGCATCCCGCTCTTTCCGGTACACGTTGTAGCCGGCGAAGGCGCGATCTCCGGCCTCCTTCTTGAGTGGGCTCTCTCCCCAGAGAACGAGCACCCTGCCGTCCCCTGACGTCGCCTGGTTCACCCACTGCGGCGGCATCAGCAGCCACCGGCGAAGGGTCAGATGGGAAACACCCTCGTGCAACGAGGTGTTGGCCACCAGCAGGGTGGCAGCGTCGATGTCTCCCCCCCGGCCTGCAGGTGAGGCCACGCGATCCGTCATGACGCTCCCGGAGAACGGGATGAGCGGGGATGGCTCGCCGGCGAAGGGAACACGGGCGCCGGCATTCATGGTGCCGAGCAGCACCCGGGTGTGCCGGGCCTGGGGAAGAACCTGGACCACCAGCCGGGCCTCGCGCGCCGCCGGCAGGGACCGGGCCTGGAGGTCGAAGGCCCGCACCGCCAGCGGCGGCAGGGAAAGACCGATCTCGGCGAATGCGTTGACACGGACCGCCCTGGAGCTTCGCGTGGACCAGCTCAGGATCCGGAACCGGTCCCGGGCGGTGAGCCCCCCCTTCCCCAGGAACCTGGACGAGGGGTGGGCGCGCCATGTGTTCAGGAGCCCCGCAGGGATCACCCTGGGATGCCACAGGCTGCGGTGATAGAGCTCCTCGGCGAAGTCCAGCGTCATCCCCAGAAGACCGGGGCTGTATCCCCTTTCCTTCAGCGCGAGGTCCACGGTGTCTGCGTCTGGGTTGCCCTTGAGGTTGACCTCTTCGATCAACGAGACCACATTGACGCCCCGGTGCTCCATCCACGCCAGGAAGCGCGCGTAGGCGTAGGCCTTCATGGTCGGCGCCGACTGGAACGGCACAGCCAGCAACTCAGGCTGGTCCTTGAAATACCGGGAGGGCTCGGGGTCCCGGTAGCCCTCGAGCTCCAGGAGATGGACGGCCAGGTACTCGGCCGTGGATTCCAGCCACCATCGCAACCCCCCGGCGTTGAAGCTGTTGAAATACCTGTCCTGGGCCACGTGAATCAGCTCGTGCGTGCAGGTCTTCCGGAGAAGGTAGCTGTAGTGAGGTGCGAATCCCGTACCCCAGCGGAAGTCGTTGTCCAGCAGGACGGGTCCACCCATGGCCGACATGCCCTCCACCGGCAGGGATTCGAGAAAGACATCCCACCGGACGAGACCCGCCGGCGCCACCTCCATGCCAACCCTCGGCAGATCGGCCCGCGCCGTCTCCAGGAAACGCCCCATGTCCGCGACGAAGAGGGGCGGATCCCCCTTGTCCTTCCGTCCGCCACGCAGCGGGTACGCCGAACCGGAAACGACGGCTCCCGGACCCGAGACATCGTAATGGATGGAGAAGCTCTTCGTCGTGTAGGTCCTTGCAGGCCTCTTGAGCAGCAGCCGCATCAACCCTTGCCCCGTCTCTGTGAACTTGAGAAGGGATCCAACCGTCGCCGTCGTCCCGATGACGATCGCGCCCACCAGGCAGGCATGTTCCGTGGAGGCCGACACGCTCTTACGAACGGGGTCGTAGAACGAGGCCAGGGGCTGCCAGCGCCCGTCCCGCCACGTGGCAATCGCCGGGCGAGCCCCCCTGCAATCCCGGGGGAGCTTCCCGGGATCGAAGGGCATGGCGATCCGGATGGGCCTGGCGAAGCTCCAGTGCTCCGCGCCGTCGACCCGGAGGTCGTGAAGCGGCCCAACGGCGACGAGATTGGCCGACTGCATCATGCTCCGGGGGAGCTCGACGACAGGCACGGCCCGTACCGTCGCGCCATCGGGCACGGCGCCCGGCGGCAGCTGGATTGTGCTGCCCTCCAGCGTGGTCAGGGAGGTGCTCCTTCCCGCCTTCGCCGTCGAACGTACGGCTGCCTCGCTCCACCGGCGGGGATGCTCCCGCGGCGTGATGTCCGCGCCCCGGGGCGCGGGCCCCGAGGAGATGACCACCACCGGCGGTTTGAGCAACGGCGGCTTCCAGAACATCAACCGTTCCAGCCAGAAGGGGTGAATCCACCAGAGGATCGCCAGTGGAACGATGGTTCCCAGCAGGAGCGCTCCGGTCGAAAAACACCCGAAACAGCCCGAAGAGCGGCCATGGGCGCGGCTCATTGCAACACCCCCGCGACGGTCAGCACCACCAGGGCCGCAAGGCCCAGGTCGAGGACGAGCCACAGGTGGCTCAGCACCCCCCACACGCCTCCCGCGGCCGCGACGCCAGCCTCGAGGTTCTGGGCGGCGACCCGGTGGGCATCCCAGATCCCCGCGAGCCACGGCACCACGAGCACCGCCAGCACCAGGATGAGGAAGGCCTTGACCGGCTGACCGTTGTAGGCCTGTCCCGCGCCGGGAAAGAGCGTGGAGAGCACGGCCGCCCGGGCCGGCGAGCCATCGCCATGCCGTGCGGGCCGTGCGCCGAGCCGCACCGGTT
>JAADFK010000091.1 GCA_013152925.1 Acidobacteriota bacterium
GGCCTGGCCGCCCGCTACATCGACAACTTCAAGCTCTTCGAGGCCGGCTGCCCCCCGGAGATCCGGGCGGTCGGGCCCAGGCGCCGGGAGGGCTGAAGCCGCCTCGTCATACCGGGATCGGGAGCGATGGGCCCGGTGGTTCCGGGCGGGGTTCCTTCGCCAGTGAGATCCCTCCACTCCGCGCCCTTGCAGGGCGCTCCGGTCGGGATGACAGGAAGGGATGGACACTTCGCACCGCTCCGGCCGGGATGACGTGGGAGTGTTGGCGTGCCGGAGTCCACGTGGCGGGGGAAGATGAGGGGGGTCGGACTCCACGTGGCGGGGCCAGACCAGTGGGGCTGCCCCCGTCGTGAGGCGCCGAAGACCCGGCTTGCCGGTCAGGCGTTGCGGGCGGCGGAGTCGGTGGTCACCATGACGCCGCGGCGAACGCCGGTGGGCTCCTCCTTCTGGGCGAAGGGGTCCACCAGCGGGCAGACCGGGGCGAAGGAGAAGAACAGGGCGACCCAGCAGAAGGCGGCGGCCAGGTGGCTGACCACGGCCAGGCCGAACCAGGCCGGCGTGCCGCCGAAGCCCCGATACACCAGACCTGCCACGAGCGGCGCCAGGGTCAGGACCTTGCCCAGCGCTCCCCAGAGCAGGAGCGTGCCCAGGGACGACAGCGGCGATCGAAGCGTCCCCAGCAATCCCTCCAGCCAGGCCAGGGCCGCCGAACGCCGCCGCGGGTGGGCCAGCTCCCAGGCGCCCCGCAGCGTGGCCGCCCAGCCGATCCACAACACGAGCGCGATGACGGCCATTCCAGCCAGCTGCAGGTTGACCATGCGGGTCTCCAGAAGTGCCTTGGCCGCCCGCTTGGCAAGCATAAAGAAGGGTGACGACAGCGCCGCCGCCAGGACAACGATGGCAAACAGCCCGGTCATGGCCAACCGAGCGTAACGCCACCAGCGAATAACACCCATGCCGAGGATCTCCGCCGCCCGGAGCTGCTCCCCCGAGCGCCACAGCTGCCATCCCGTGGCGCCGGCGTGCCATAGGATGGTGAAGGCCGTCACGAGGGCCAGAGCGATCACGATCGAAGATGCCAGGGCCGGTCCCACCTGCTGCAAACCCCACATGATGACCAGGGACACATCGCCCGGAGCCGCGCCGCTGAGCGGGATCGCCCCGAGCAGCCCGGCAAACCTGCCCTGGACGATAAAGAGCGGCAACAGGGAAAGGGCCGCCGTGAACGCCCATACCACGAGAACCAGGCGCCAGAGGGCCGCCGCACGGCGGAGCCCGAAGAGGGGCGAGACGATTGCTCTGGTTTGTTTCATGCTCAGCTCCAGGGAAAGACCATCATGCCGGATGCCTGCAGCAGCTCCTTGAGCCACCACATCCTCCGGGCGACGGCGCCGGCGTCATCCTTCCGGCTCCAGTAGTTGTCCTCGCGGCGTGACTCCACGGCCCAGATCCCGTCCGGATCGACCACCACCCGGTCCAGCCGTTCGGGGCCATCCATCCGCCAGATGATCCAGCGTTGCTGTGCGTCCCAGGTGCGACGCTCGGTCTTCCCGCCGTCCCAAACCAGCTCCACCTGGACGGGGCCGCGAAAGCTGCCGCGGCGTCCCAGGTTGACGGCGATCTGCCAGGTCGTCGCCGTGGTTTCCCTTGCCGTCCCGGCTTCGTCGCACGCGGGCGTCGGCCCGGGCGCCGGTGTTGCCGTCTCCGCCCCCGGGGGATCCTCGGACGCTTCCTTTTCAGCCTTCAACGCGGGCATGGCCTCCTTCCAGGCGCCACCTTCCCATCGGAAACCCTTGAAGGCCTTTTTCTCGTGCTGGCGGACGGAAATCACGCCGAAGTCCACCGTTGCGTCGCTCTCGAAGGCCTGGCGGAAGAACCAGCTCCAGTCCTTCCCGGTGGCCTCGTTGAAGGTGGCGAAGAAGTCCTCGGGACCGGGGTGGTGGAAACGCCACTTCTCGGCGTAGGCGCGCATGGCCCGGGCAAAGGGGCCGGGACCGGCAAGACCCTGGAGGGTCTTGAGCAGAACTGCCGTTCTCGGATAGCTGGCGTAGGAATAGTCGCGCCGGGTCCTGTACGCCCAGGCGAAGCGGTCAACCTTGATGGGGATCTGCCGCCCCAGGCTGGACATGCGATCCCCCACCCATGGGTCGTACGCTTTGAGGTCCGGCGCCAGGTGGGCCTTCATGACGGCGGTCGAGCAGGAGGCTTCGGCGAAGCTGTTGAACCCCTCGTCCATCCAGGCCTGCTCGAACTCGTTGGTGGCGATGAGGCCGTAGAAGTACTGGTGGCCGAACTCGTGGATGGTGACCATCTCGATCAGCGGCGCCCAGCTGGCGGGTGGCCAGAGCATCCAGCGGCTGGCCCCGGTGGTGATGAAGGTCGGATACTCCATGCCGCCGGCCTCCGTGGCCGTCACCGGCGGCGAGACGATGGTCAGCTGCGGGTAGGGGTAGGGGCCGTACCACAGGCCGTACCAAGCCATCCCGAACCGCGCCGAGCGCAGCATCCGTTCGGCCAGCGCCACCTGGGACCGAGGAATCAGGAGCCTCAGGTGGACCGGCGGCAGCTCCAGCTCGGCGGCGCTTCGCTCGAGCAGCTTGGCGGCCTGCTCGAGCCAGGGCTTGGGCACATCCCGACCCGGATCGAATTCGGCCTCGACCACGGTCATCAGTGTGGACGGCGCCGCCGTCCAGGCGAAGTCGTGCACACGGTCGGCGTGGAAGGTGACCCTCCGGCTCCTGGAGGTCCCCTCCTCCACCTTCTCGTCGGCCGTCAGGACGCCCGTGGCCCCGACGACCCAACCCTCGGGTACCTCCACCGTCACGTCCCAGGAGGCGAAATCGGCGTAGAACTCAGAGCTGGCGTGAAACTGGTGACAGTTCCAGCCGGCCGTGGCGCGGCCCCGAACGCCGGCGTCCTCGAAAACCCCCAGCTTGGGGAACCACTGTCCCATCAGGTGGAAGTCCCCGGCCCAGCCGGTCCGGGCGATGACCCGGGGCAGCTGCGCCTCGAACGCCACGTGGACGATGACCGCCCCTCCGGGGGGAACGGGCCGGGGCAGCCTGGTCACGGCCACGGTGTAGTCGTCGGGGTTGCCGTCATCCGGGCGCTGGAAGCTCAGGGTGGGCAGCAGGTCGGTTCCGTCATCCAGCGTCAGGGAGGTGATCCTCGTCCAGCCCCAGTGGGGATCCTCCACCGAGCCACCCCGCAGCTTCCGCCGGGAGCCGCCCATTTCCCTCATGAAGGTCGTCCTGTTGCTGGCGAAGGCGTTGAGGTAGAGGTGCCACCAGAGCTCGCCGGTGGCGACCGAAGCCGTGTTGTTCCAGCGGATGACCTCGGTCCCGCGCAACCTGTGCGTCGCCGGGTCCAGGCGCACCTGAATGTCATAGGCCGCCACGTCCACCGTACTCGCACCCCAGCCGCTGGCGGCCAACAGCAGTATTCCCGCAACGATCGAGAAGCCTCGTCTCATCGTACCTCCGGATGTCCGACGCTCCGTACCTGCCCAGGGTACCCCAGCCGGAGCTACGTACGCCACGCCCGGAGGTTTCCGGGGGGGATCCCGCCTCCCAGCAGCGATCCCGCAACGCTGGCAGCCGCGGGGAAGGCCGCGGCTCCGCCGGAAGCTAAAAAAACAGTGTCCCCTTTTCTTGCGGGGTGCTGCGCCGGGGGGTTGGCCTTCTCATCCCATTCTCTTCTTCCACTGGCCTCCTGGGAGGATCTGGCCTACATTGGTCGTTGGGAGGTGCTCGTGGGACGGAGGCTTTGGATCGCACTACTGATCTTCGCCGCGGCGGCGGTTCCGGCGGCGGCGCAACAGGCACGTTTTTCGTTGCACCTGGACGCCCTGCCGCTGACCTCCAAGGACCCGCGCACCCAGGCGCGCCTGGCCCAGTGGAACAGCCCGATCGGACGGCTCCAGTACCAGATGGCGGAGATGCGGGCCAACGCGGGCCGCACCGGCCTGGTCGGTGGCGCTCCTGCAGCGCTGGTCTTCCGCCTCAAGGCCCAGGGGGCGCTCCCGCTCCACCTGGTGACGGCCATCACCGCCGGCGGCGTTCAGCTCCACGAGCAGACCCTGGCCGTCATCCACTGGCCATGGGAGAAGGAGAAAGGCCCCAAGCACAAGGTGCTCTCCGTGGACGAGCAGATCTCCACGCTCCTCGGAAGCCGGCTCCACCCCAAGTGAAAGGCCCGGTTCAGGTGAACGCGACCCAGCGGGGGTCCGGAGCTTCAGCGGCCCAACAACACACCTTTCCCGCACGAGTCCCGGCACAGCCGGCGTGGGACAGCTTGCGCCTGGCCCTCCCCCGTTCGCCAGGACGGCGCAGAGTCCACCGCCCGGTGGAGCCGGATCAGAGGCTCTCTTTGAGGTTCTTTGCGGGCTTGAAGCGCACGGTCTTGGAGGCGGCGATGGTGATCGTCTCCCCCGTGGCGGGGTTTCGGCCCTGGCGCGCCGCGCGCTCGGACACCTGGAAGGTACCGAAGCCGGCGACCGAGACCTTTTCCCCCTGGGCCAGAGATTCGGCGATCAGCTCGAAGATCTTCTCGTAGCACTGGGCCACGTGGGTCTTGGGGTATCCGGTCAGCTCGGCGATGCGATTCACGTACTCTGCTTTTCCTGCCATGTTGCCTCCATATTCGGTACGGCGCACACGCTACACCGACTCTGCCCCCCGGTCAACGCCCCGTCGACGGTTTGCCGTCAATACTCAAGACCCGGCGCGTTTGTCTCGTTTCCGTCCGGAAACGGCGCGTTGTTGCAAACCCGGTGTTGACCTGCAGATTCCCTTGTGCGGCGTACCAGAATACGCCTCCGGGCACCTCCTTGCTTTCCTTGAGCTTGCAGAAAAACCGCTCGTTTGGCCTCGGGAGCTGCGCTCTTTCCATCGTGGTTCCTGGTGGGAAGCTCGCTTGCCGCCGGCATAGGCCCTCCAACGAAAAGGTGGCACGGCCGGGGGGAGGTCCGGCCGTGCCGGGGTACGGATGGAGGCGCGGCTACTTCGTGACGGTCTCGCCGGTGGCGGCGCCGTGAAGCTTGATCTCGACCTTGTCTTCGAGGCCGGCGTAGTACTCGCGGAGGATGGCGACGACCTCGGGCTTGGAGAACTCCCTTGGCACCGGTTTACCCTCGGAGAGCATCTTGCGCAGCATGGTGCCCGACAGCAGCAGCCGGGAGCCGGAAACGTGGTTGCCCCGCTCGTCGATGACGGCTTTGGACTCGTGGGGGCAGGTCTTCATGGAGGCCATCTCGCCGCAGTCGTAGCAGTAGAAGGTCCAGTCCATCTTCAGCGGCTGCAACCGCAGGGCGCCGTGCGGGATCTCGTCGAAGATCCGATGGGCGTCGAAGGGGCCGTAGTAGTCCCCGACACCGGCGTGGTCCCGCCCGACGATCAGGTGGCTGCACCCGTAGTTCTGGCGAAAGACGGCGTGGAGCAGCGCCTCGCGCGGCCCGGCGTAGCGCATCTCCAGGGGGTAGCCGCCCTGAACCACGCGCTCGGCGCGGAAGTAATTGTTGACCAGGGCGTCGATGCACCGGACCCGCACGTCAGCGGGGATGTCGCCCGGCTTGAGCTTGCCGAGGAGCTGGTGGATGTAGACGCCGTCACAGACCTCGATGGCGACCTTGGCCAGGTAGGCGTGGGAGTTGTGCATGGGGTTGCGCA
>JAADFK010000092.1 GCA_013152925.1 Acidobacteriota bacterium
GCAATCTCCAAGAGCCCGCCCGCTCCGCCTGCCGCAACTTCCCCCGCCAGGCCCTCCACGCCCACCGCCTCGAGCTCACCCACCCCGCCACCGGCCAGATCCTGAGCTTCGAGACACCCATGCCGGAGGATCTGCGGGAACTTCTGACGGTCCTGCGCTCCATCTCCAGGTGAGGCGCCGGTCCCCTCGCCCCGGGTAAGCCGCCGCGGCGTCGCCGGACTCTCACCGGGCTCCGACTCCCAGCTTCCTCAGGCCTGCCGGGGGCACCAATCGGCCGCGCTGGGGCCGTGACAAACCGGTCACCGGACGGATTCCGGCCGACCCTCCCGGGAAGGCGCCGTCAGGCCTTTCCCCGTCCCCGCTCCACCGGGGGCAGGAAGACATCGGTCCCCGCAAAGGATGCCCACAGGGGCAACGCCGTGGCCAGAGTGAGAAGGATACCCACGAGACAACACAAGGATTTCCGGCTCATGACGGCCCCGTTCGTTCGGAGCGTTGGTCACTCCATGTCCATGTCAATGTGGGAGACAGACCATTCGAGGTTTGCCCACCCCGCCTTCCAAACGTACCGGGAGAGGCTTCCCGGAAAACGGGGTAGCGCTACAATGCCGCCAGGAAGCAGAACAACGTGGTGACCTGGCAGATTCACGTGCCGCGGCGGATCGGGATCGTCGCATGGGCAATGCTCTCCGGAGCTTTCGTGGCTGCCCTAACGGCTGGATGCCCCCGCACCCCAGGAGACCCGGCCGGCGCCGTCATCGTTCGTAGCGAGCCAGGCTGGGCCGGCGCGTTGTCGGGTCTGGAGCCTGGGGACACGGTGGTCGAGTGGCGGCGCGGCGAGCTGCGCGGGAACATCACCTCCCCCTTCGATCTGGTCCGGGTGGAGCAGGAGCAGGCGCCTCTGGGCACGGTGGAGCTCCTCGTGCGCCGCAGCTGGTCCTGGAGCCGCACCCTTTCCATGGCGCCGGGATTCTGGCGGGTCGAGGCCCGGCCGGTCCTCGGGGCGAAACGTCTGGCCCGTCACCAGCAAGCCCTTCGGCACGCCGAGGCGGGCGAGCTCCTGGCGGCGGCCACCGCCTGGCGATCGTTGGCCTCGGAGTTGTTTCGGTCCGGGCGCCCCGGCGCGGCGGCGTGGTGCCACCTGCAAGCCGGCGTGGCATTGGCAAGGGACGGCAAACCCGGAGCCCGGGAGCGGGAGCTTCAGGCGGGCGCCGCCCTCATGAACGGGCCGGCCTCCAGAGCGGCCTACTGGGAACAGGCGGGCTCGATCCTCCTCGAGGAGCCTCGCCGGCGCAAGGCGGCCGCCGGGGCCTTCACCACAGCCCTCGGGATCCGCCGGCGGGAGGCACCTCGCTCCGCCGCAGTGGCCTTCGACCTGATCGGGCTCTGCCGCACTTCCCGGCGGACCCACGGTGAAGAGGCTCGCGAGGCCCTGCCCATCTACAGGGAGGTCGCCGGGGAGGGGATGGAGACGTCCAGCGCCCTCTACGAGCTCGCCCTTTCCGGATTCATGAACGGCCGTTTCGAGGGCGCCGTGGAACACTGCCGGAAGGCGCTTGCCGTCGTGGAGAGACTTGCGCCGCGCTCCGCGCTCCGGGTGGCGCTCCTGGGGCGGCTGGGGGTTGCGCTGCACCGCCTTGGCGAATATGACGCCGCGCGGAAGGCGTTCGAAGAAGAGCTCGAGGTCGCCATGGGAATCGACCCCGAAGGGCCCCTCAGCGCATATGCTTGCAACCACATGGGCCTCGTGGCCAAGGTGCTCGGCCAGTACCAGGAAGCCTCCTCATGGTACCTCCGCGGGCTGGAAATCTACCGTGGATGCCGTCCGGGGGGCGTCGAGGTGGCTGGCATGCTGAACAACCTGGGCAACGTGGCCATGAGACGGGACGACCTGGCCACGGCGCTCCGCTACCACCGGGAGGCGCTGGCGATCCGCGAGCGGCTGCATCCAGGTGGCTCCGACGTGGCGGCCAGCCTCAACAACATCGGGTCCATCGAGCGGCAGATGGGCGAGATGGACGCCGCCCGGGAACATCTGGCGAAGGCGCTGGCAATCAAACGGAACAGAGCGCCCGACACCTCGACCCTGGCCAATACCCTCATCGAGCTGGGCTCGACGGCCGCCTTGCAGCGGCGGTTCGCCGAGGCCCGCCGTCTTTACCAGGAGGCGCGGAAGATCAAGGAACGCGTCGCTCCCGGCGGCCGGCGGCTCGCCGACATCCTGTTCCTCCAGGGATCCGTGGCCAAGGAGGAGGGCCGGCTTGCAGAATGCGAGCGGCTGTGGCGTCAGGCCATCACCGTGGCCGAGGGCGGTGAGGAGGGGCTCGAGCTCTCCGAACACGAGCTCTCCAGGTTCGGCGCCCGTTTCTATCAGTTTTACGGATCCCTGGCCCGGCTTCTCGCCAAACAGGGGCGGGCGGCGGAGGCTTTCGGCGTCGCCGAGAGGGCTCGCGCCCGCGCGCTGCGGTCCATGCTCCTGGGCGCGCAGTCGATTCCGGCCGGGGTTCCGGGCCGGGTCTGGTGGTCCTACCGCCGGGTCCTCAGAGAGCTCGACCGGGCAAGGACCGAGCATGCCCGGCAGGCCACCCGGAAGGGCCACCCGGGGGGGGCCTCCGCCCTCACGGTCCGGATCCAGGAGCTCGTGGCACGGCGCGATCTCCTGGCGCAGCGGATCGTAGCCACCGCGCCGCGACTGGCCCGTCTCCGCACCATCTCCACTCCCACGGCCCAGGAGCTCGGGAAGACCATGGATCCCGGCACTGTGCTCCTGTCCTATACCGTAGGGGAGCACGAGACACTCCTGTTCGTGCTCGCCGCCGGCGGCCCGGATCTCCGTCTGCGGACCCTGACGATTCCCGTGGGCTCGGCAGAGCTGGAGCGCCGCGTATCGATCCTCCGGGCCTTCATCGCCCGGGGGCGCCTCTCCTCCACCCTGGACCATGCGTTTCTGGTCCAGGGCAGGAAGCTGTTCGAGCTCCTTGTGGCGCCTGTGCTCACCGAGATCGAGTCCGCCCGGCGCCTGCTCATCGTTCCGGATGGCCCGCTGTTCCAGGCACCCTTCGCCGCCCTTGTCCTCCCCGGCGAGCCCCTTCGCTTCCTTGGCGTGTGGAAACCCCTGTTCTTCGACGCCTCGGCCGGCGCCCTCGTCGCCTTGAGAGCCCGTGACGGGAAGAGGCGAAGAGGAACCGGGATGGTCGCCTTCGGCGACCCCCTCTATCCTCCCGGATGTCCCACCGTTCAGGCGCTCCACCTCCAGCCCCTCGAAGGCTCCCGTACCGAGGTCGGGATGATCGCCGCCCGTTTCGGCGGGCAAGCCCAGCTCTTCCTGGGGCGCGCCGCGTCCGAGCAGGGGCTCCGGTCGCTTCGCACCAGGGCCCGCTATCTGCACCTCGCCGTCCACGCCCGTTCCGATCCGCGCTTTCCGCTCGAGTCGGCCCTGTTCCTCACCATTCCCCCGTCAGGGGAACACTCAGCGGAAGATGACGGCGTGCTCCATGCCTGGGAGATCATGGACGGCCTGCACCTGGACGTCGAGATCGTCACCTTGTCGGGCTGCTCCACCGGTTGTGGCGAGCGGATCGCGGGAGAGGGTATCCTGGGGCTTGCCCGCGCCTTCCAGCACGCCGGCGCCCGCACGGTGGTGGCGAGCCAATGGCCCGTGGCCGACAGATCCACCTCTGAGCTCATGGATCGCTTCTACGCAGGGCTCGCCAGCGGCCTGTCCACCGCCGAGGCTCTCCAGGCGGCCCGCCGGGCGTTCGCTCACGCGCCGATCCGCCTCCAAGACGGCAACGTCATGGACGTCCGTCACCCCTTCCACTGGGCGGCCTTCCAGGTCATCGGGGACTGGCGCTGACATCCACGTCGAAGGACTCGAGATCCGACGCCACGGGCTCGCCCCCATTCCTGGGGATCGCCAGGACCCTCCAATAGTAGCGGCCCTTGGCGGCCGGCACCGTTGAGGGCCACGGTGTGCTCGCCGTCTTCAGCTCGTCGCTGGTCCAGACGGGCTCACCATCCTCGCCCAGCAGCTCCACCACGTAGCCCCGGGCCCCCGGAACCGCCTGCCAGGAGAACCCGGCGGGTGGAGCGGACAGCTCCCCGCGAGGCGACACGACGAGCGGGGAGGCAACGGACTCACCGGAGCGCAAGCTCATCGACTCGTTTCCCGAGGGTATCGTCGGGCTGGTCCCCAACTGGGGCCGGATTACCAGGATCACGGCGACCACCGCGGCAGCGGCGACCAGGCCCGCCAGCAGCCCGCGCCACATCCGCGGGCGTTTCGTCTCCCGTGCTGGAGCCGGCGCTCCCGGATCGAAGGTGTGGGCCTGCCTCCTGACGGCCAATACGCCCCGGTACACCTGCGAACACTGAGGGCAGGACAAGACGTGCTCGAGCACCGGCTCCCTCTCGACCCGGTCCCCCTCGTCACACGCCAGCCGCTCCCACTGCTCGTCGGAGAGGTGGTCCGTCCCGGCCGGCTCGATCTCTCTGTACGCAGCACGAAGGCGTTCCAGCTCAACCATCGATCCCCCTCGTACGCAGCCCCCGGCGCAGATCCGCCATTCCCCGCGCGATCAGGTTACGTGCCTTGTTGTACGGCCAGTCGAACATCTCCATGATTTCCCGAACCGAAAACCCGGCCAGATGCGCTTGCACCGCTCGCCGCCGGTCGCCGGTTAGCTCCTGCAACGTCTTGGCGATCAATCTTCCCAACTCTCTTCCCTCGACGATTCGGTCCATGTCGGGAACGCCCGTGTCCTCCATCTCCCACGCCGCCGCCGCCACCTCCTTCCGCCGGTGCTCGTCCCGGAGCAACCGGACGGTCTCCCGCACAGCCACCCTGTAGATATAAGAGGCCGGATGGTGGATGATCTGCTCACCGGCGTTCGTAACCTTCCACAGGGCCATCAGCACCTGCTGTTCCACGTCGTCGGCGACGGAGCCGGCCGCCGGGCCCGCCACGCGTCCCACAACCGCTCGAATCAGGTGGGCATACTGGCGCGCCAGCTCCTCGAAACCGGGACTCCTGTCGGCTGGTTGGCTCACACTGCGAGTATAGCCTCGCTTCAGGAGATCCTGGGCTCATCACGAAACTGCCGCAGCCCTTCGCCTCCCCTCAGACGGGCGGTACGAGGGACCGAAGGGCGAGACTCTCCAACGGTGAGAGGTCCCCGAAACGGGCCAGCTCGCGGCCCAGGGGCGTGCTGAAGAACCGGGGTTTCGGCGTGATGCCGGCACGGGGCAGGTCGAGCCGGTCGGCGTCCCAGCAGGTGGCGATGGTGGGATCCTCCGAGTGCAGCTCCCGGGTGTGACCCCAGCAGGCCCTGTAGAGAACGTCGAGGTCCTCCACACTGATGCCAAGTGCTTCGTGGCCGACGCGTGCGGCAAGCTCGGCTGCGCGGGGACCGTGATCGGGGTCGTGGGCGTCGTTTTCCCGCATGGCGTCGTGAAACAGGGCGAAGAGCGTGATCAGCCGCCCATCCGCGCCGGTACGCCGGGCCAGCCACAGACCGTTCCGCTCCACGCGGGCCCAGTGCTCGATCCCGTGGATCGAGCCCAGGTTCGCCGTGGCCTCCTGCAGGATCCTCGCCAACACACCGTTGACATCGACGCCCATGGCCGCATGATACACGCCCCAAGCTCCCCTCTTCCGGGTTCCCTGCCTCCTCTCCTTCCCCCGTGCAACGCCCAACCTCGCCCTCGGTTCCCCCACATGGTATAAACAACCATCGGAAGAACGTGGTCCGAAGGAGGAGACGCCATGCCAACCATCTTCGAACGTATCGCCGCCGGAGAGATTCCCTGCCACAAGATCTGGGAAGACGAGGAACACATGGCCTTCCTCGATGTCAATCCCAGGGTCGAGGGACATACCCTCGTCATCCCCAAGGTCGCCTACGAGGAGCTCTTCTCAATGGACGAGGAGGCCTACATCAAGCTGTGGAAGGCCGCCCGGAAGGTGGCCCGGCACCTCAAGAAGGAGACCGGGTGCGCCAGGATCATCACCACCGTGGTGGGCTACGAGGTCCCCCACGTGCACGTTCACCTTCTTCCAACCAACAGCCTCTCGGAGTTTCCCTTCCCTCCGGTCAACCGTGGTGCCCGCGCCCGCCTCGCCGAGACGGCCTCCAGGCTGCGGTTTTGAAGATGAGAGACCGGATCCGGACCCTCTCGGGGTCCCTCTGCACAGGCTTCTCATGGCTCAGCATTGTCCTATTCATCGTGGTGATCCTGGGAGCGATCTGCCCGCTCGGCGCGGCGGTGCCCGCGACCCTGGACGTCGCCCAGCGCGACGCCGTCAATCCCGGCCTCGGCACGCCCCCACCCGAGGTCGACCGTACGACACCCGCCGCGACATGGCGGAGCTTCCTCGAGCTTGGCGCCAAGGGCGCCTTCCCCGCGGCAGCGCACTGCCTGGATTTGACGGAGATCCCGGAGGACCGGCAGTTCGAGGCCGGCCTGATCACGGCGCAGCGTCTGTTCGAAGTGCTGCGCGCCCTCGGCGCACGGAAGGATGCCGTCACCAGTGACACTCCGGAGGGGCCCCTGGTTGGTGGGAAACCCGCCAACTTTCTCGTTCCGATCCGTTTCGACCGGGGGGGGCTGCGCGGCGAGGTCTGGCTCCGGCGAACCGCTGACAAGGCCTCCGGCCAGCTCGTCTGGCTATTCACACGCCGCACCGTGTCCTCGGTGGCCGTCTGGTATCGCGTCATCGTCCGCCACCAGAAGATCGCCGGCGGGCCGCTCGACGCGGGACTTGGGACGGTCCCTGATGGGCTCGACCGGTCGACGCCGAGGGATACCTTTGCCGGTTACCTCGACGCCTGCCGCCATGGCGATTATCTTCGTGCCGCATTTTTCCTCGATCTCGGCGCCTACCCGCCCGCTCGACAACCCGCGGTCGGCCGGCGGCTTGCGCGCCGGCTCCGGATCGTCCTCGAACGCACGTCCTGGATCGACGTCGAGAGTCTCTCCAACGATCCGGGCGGCGTGCCCGAGCCCGGCCTCGACGACGATGACGAGCTCCTGACCACCATTGACCTCAAGAAGACCAAGGTCAAGCTCCTCCTCCATCGCCATTTCTTCTCCGACGGAAGCTGGGCCTGGACCTTCTCCCGCTCCACCGTGGCGGCCATCGATCCACTCTACGACCAGTACGGCTTCGGCTGGCTCGGCGACCGTCTTCCGGCCGTCTTCTTCAACGTCCAGATGGCCGGCGTCGCCCTGTGGCAGTGGACCGGCCTGCTCCTTCTGCTGGTGGCCGCCTGGCTGATCTCCCTCCTCCTCACGCCGAAGCTGCTGGCCATCCTGCGCCACGGTGCCCGCCGGACCAAGGCCAAGTGGGACGATGAGCTGGTGGCCGCCCTGGACGGGCCAGCACGGTTGGGCATCATCGCCACCGTCCTGTTCCTGACCGTTCCGTGGCTCGGTCTCTCCGGGCCGGCGGCCCGGACCATCGGCTCCATCTGGAAGCTCCTGGCCCTTGTCTTCCTCGGCTGGGTCCTCAGCCGGTGGGTGGACATCGCCGTCTCCGTCCTCGCCAAGGGTGCAGCCGCTCGAAAGAACGAAATGGCCCGGAACTTCCTGCCCATCTTCGGCAGGGTGATGAAGACGGGCGTGTGGGCGGTCTGCATCGTCGCGGTTCTGGACTCTGTGGGAATCCGGGTCATGGGGCTCGTGGCCGGCCTCGGCATCGGTGGCGTCGCCATAGCCTTCGCCGCGCAGAAGACCATCGAGAACCTGTTCGGATCACTGGCCATCGCCGTCGACCGGCCCTTCCAGATCGGAGATTACGTTCGTCTGGGGGATCACGAGGGAACCGTCCTCGAGGTCGGTCTCCGTTCCACCAGACTCAGAACCATGGACCGGACCGTGGTCAGCATTCCCAACGGCACGCTCCTGTCGGAACGGGTCGAGAACTACTCTGCGCGCGACCGCTACCGCTACCGGACCACCATCGGCATTCTCTACGGTTCCAGCCGCGCCCAGATCGAGCTGATCGTCGACGAGATCAAGAAGCTCCTGCTGGCTCACCCCAGGACCTACCACGACGACGTCCGTGTCCGGTTCGCGCGATTCGGCGATTCCGCCCTGGAGATCGACATCCAGACCTGGGTCCTGGCCCACGGTTATCACGACTCCACCGGCGTTGCCGAGGCTTTGAACTTCGAGATCCTGGGAATCGTCGAGCGCTCGGGGAGCGGATTCGCCTTCCCCTCCCAGACCATCTACATGGCCAGGGAATCCGGAATCGATCCGGAGCTGGCCAGGAAGGCCGAGGAGGAGCTGGAACAACGCCGCGAAAAGGGCGAGCTGTGGATTCCCGAGCCGCCCGGGGCTTGACCGGAGGCGTCCCGACACCCCACAATGGTCCGCCGTATGCCGGAGTGGCGGAAGGGCAGACGCAGCGGACTCAAAATCCGCCGGGGGCGACCTCGTGAGGGTTCGAATCCCTCCTCCGGCACCATCAGGCTTCCCATCCTCCAACGCCCGCTGACGATACCGGATACGTTCGCCGCTGTTTCGCGTTCCCGGGTCAGAGGGTGGGCGTAAGCCGGCCCCTCACCCCCCTCTCCCCTCCCGGCAACGCCCACAAGACCTCTGCCCCGCTCACGGACGAATCCCTCCTCCAGCACCATCAGGCTTCCCATCCTCCGCAACGTTCGTTGACCATGGAAGGAGGCGTTCCACAACGCATTCCGGCGGGAGCCCCGACGGCGCGTCAGCCCCCTTCGCGCCGCTTTCGCCGGAGCCCACGAGATGATCTCCGATTTCACGCCCGGCAGCGCAGTATGTGATACCTTCTCAACTGAAACCGGTCCGGAAAGGGGGCCGGGAATCGAGGATGTCATGGCGCCAGATTATTTGATCTGTCTGGAATGTGAGAGCCCCTGCTACGTGTTCGAATGGAAAGACGACAAGATCGTCGAGGCCCTGTGCACCGTGTGCGGCAACGAGGACCCCTCGCAGTTCGCCACCGAAGGCGATTTCGAGGAGCTCGCCATGGATGCGCGCTTCGAAGTGCCCGATCACAAATGAACCTGGCGCACGGCGCTGAGACTCCGGTCGAGGAGGCGGGTGAACGATGATACCGATCGTCATGGCAGGTGGTTTTGGAACACGAATCCGGCCCCTTTCAGCGAACATTCCCAAGCCCATGTTGCCGGTGGTCAACCGGCCGATCCTGGAGCACGTCCTCCACCTGCTCAGGAGCTACGGCCTCGACGAGGCCATCCTCCTCCTCTATCACCAGCCCGATACCATCAAGGAGTACTTCGGCGACGGCTCTCGCTGCGGCATGAAGCTCCACTACTACACGGCGGAAGCGGACTACGGGACGGCGGGAGCGGTGAAGCGAGGCGCCCGGCTGGTGGACAGTGACTCCTACCTGGTTCTTTCTGGAGATGTGCTCTGCGATTTCGATCTCGGCGACGTCATGCGCTCGCACACCGATCGGGACGCCGCCGCGACGATCACGCTGACGCGGGTGGCCAATCCCCTCCAGTTTGGCATCGTCATCACCGGTGCGGACGGCCGGGTGACGCGTTTCCTCGAAAAGCCGACCTGGGGCGAGGTCTTCTCGGACACCATCAACACGGGAATCTACGTCCTCAAGAGCGATGTGCTGGATCAGATCGCCGACGAGGGCGCCGTGGATTTCTCGAAAAACCTCTTCCCGAAGCTGCTGGCCGACGGACGCCCTCTCTATGGCTCCATTCAGGAGGGCTACTGGCGCGACATCGGTGATCCCGATTCCTACATCGAGGTTCACCGGGATATCTGTGCCGGGCGGGTCCGTTCGGTCGAGGTGCCCGGCGAGCCCATGAACTTGCTGGGACGCGACGTGCGCGTGGAGGGCCAGGTAGATCTGAACGGTGTGGAGCTGCGCGGCACCGTGGTGATCGGGCGCGGCGCGCGGATACTGGAGGGCGCCCGTCTGGAGAACACGATCATCGGACCGGGGGTTGTCGTTGGCGCCAACTCCGATCTCCGCGGCGCCATCGTCTGGGCGGACGCCACCATCGGTCCGAGGGCGCGTGTCGAGCAGGCGGTGATTTGCGAGGGCGCCGAGCTCGGCGAAGGAGACCTCATAGAACAGGGCGCCGTTGTGGGGGATCATTCCCAGCTGGGCGTGGAGGTCCGGGTCAAGGAGGGCGTCAAGATTTGGCCCCGGAAGGTCGTCGAAGACTACGCCGTCGTCCACACCAACATGGTCTGGGCCACCCGCTGGCGGACCTCTGCCTTCGAGGAATCGGCCGTCACCGGCCTGACCAACTACGAGCTGACACCGGAAGTCGCCGCCAAGCTCGGGGCGGCGTATGGTGCCCTTCTCCCGGAGCACGCCGTCATCCTGACCTCCCGCGACGCCCACCCGGCCTCGCGCATGCTGCGGCGCGCCTTCGTCGGTGGGTTGGGCTCGGCTGGCGTCGATATCTCCGACCTGCGGATGACGCCCATCCCCATCATGAGGTACCGGCTCCAGGATCCCGATGGCCCGGAGGTCGGCGGCGTGTTCTTCCAACAGGTTCATTTCACCACCGGGATGACCGCCATCCGTTTCTACGATCCCCACGGCTTCGAGCTCTCAACCAATGCCGCCAAGAACGTGGAACGTGTCTTTTTCCGGGAGGACTTCCGGCGCGTCGACCACGACCAGGTGGGCGTCATCCACGATGCGCCGGTGGTCACGGCCGCGTATCAGGAGGCGTGCCTGCGCATCGTCGACCGGGAGGCCATCCGCGAACGGAGGTTCCGGCTGGTGGCCGACTACACCCACGGCAGTGCCGCGGTCTACCTGCCCAACCTGCTCGCCCGCCTCGGCGTCGAGGAGGTGACGCTCAACGCCCAGGTGGAAGGCGTGTACCACGCGCTCCAATCGAACGACGTCCCGATCATCCAAAAACACCTCAGCAGCATCGTCCGCAGCCTGGACGCCGACCTCGGAATCTGGGTAAAGCCTGGCTCCGAGCGCCTGGTCCTGGCAGACCGTAAGGGGAGGATATGGCAGGGCATGGACTTGCTCATGCTGCTGGCGGCCCTCCTGGTCCGGCACAGCTCCGCCGAGAGGGGTCACCCCGGCGTGGTTCTTCCACTGTTCGCTCCGTCGACCCTGGTCAATCTCTTCGGCTCGGCAGGCTGGGCGGTGCACCAGACATCGTCGGATCCGCGTGAGACCATGCGCGTGGCCGAAACCCCGGGCGTTGTTTTTGCGTCCTCTGGCAACGGCGACGTGGCCTTCACTGACCTCCACGCCGCCCCGGACGCCATGTTCGGGACTGTGAAGATCCTGGAGCTCCTGGCCCTCACGGACCTCGAGCTCGACGCCGTTGCCGACGAGCTTCCCGGCGTTCCCTACATGACCCACGAGATTTCCTGCCCCGTGGAAAAGAAGGGCACGATCATGCGCCGTTTCGCCGAGATTGCCCAGGAGTTCGAGGCGACATTCCAGGAGGGGGTTCGTATCCAGCTGGACCACGGTTGGGTCCTGTTGCGGGCGGACCGTTCCGCGCCCCGCCTCCACCTCGTTGTGGAGGCCGACAGCGCGCACCGGGTCACCACGTGGATGAAGAAGTACCGCGACATCGTCGAAGCCTGGATTCGTGAAGTATGCTGACCGGCGAACAGGTCTGAACATGGCAACCATCACCTTTCTCTGGCACCTGCACCAGCCCTCCTACCGGACCGCCGACGGCACCGCGCACGCCCCCTGGGTGGCCGTACACGCCGGCGGCGCCTACCTGACACTGGCACGATCCCTCCTGGAGACCGGCGCTTCCGGACATGTGCTCAACCTCGTGCCAACACTGGTGGAACAGATGGAGGCGTACGCCGAAGGGCGGGTTCACGATCCCGTGCTCGACCTCCTGCGCCAGCCGGCCCTGGAGCTGGACCACCGGCAACGGGCCGATCTCCTGGCGTGGGCCTTCCACGTGACACCCCGCCAGAAGTCCCGGTTCGGACGCCTGGCCGAGCTCGAGACCCGGCGGCAGGCCGCCGCCTCCACCGAGGCGATCGGGAACTGGTTCGGCCCCGGTGATCTCCGGGATCTTCAGATCCTGTTCGTGCTCGCCCAGGCGGGGGAACAGGCATGGCGGGACCCGGAGCTCGCCGACCTGTCAACCCGCGGCGGCAGCTTCAGCACGGCCGACCACGAGACCATGGTCCGCTGGCTCGAGGCCCAGCCCGCCAGGATTCTCGACCTCTGGCGCCAGCTGGCGGAACACCCCGGTCTGGAGGTTTCCACCAGCCCCTACGCCCACCCCATCATGCCGCTCCTGGTGGACACATCGATCGTCGAGGAGAGCTGGGCTCCGGCCCCGGCGCCGCAGGTCCCCGAGCTCCGGTATCCCGGCGACGCCACGCTCCAGCTCACGCGTGGCCTGGCCTTCATGGCCCAGCGGGGATACCGGATCGCCGGCTGTTGGCCACCCGAGGGATCGGTCTCCAAGGAGGTTCTGGAGCTCTACGGCGAAGCCGGCGTCCAGTGGTTGGTCACCGATGAGGGTATTCTCGAACGAAGCCTCGGGCGTTCGCTGCGCGACGGCGGGAGGCTCCCTACCGAGATCTTCCGCCCGTGGCGGCTCGGTACGGCCACGCCGCTGCTCTTCTTCCGGGACCGGGAGCTCTCGGACCGGATCGGCTTCGTCTACGGGCGGTGGCAGCGGGAGGACGAGGCCGCCGGGGACCTGGTGGGAGCTCTCGAGGGCGTCGCCGCCAGCCTCCCGGACGACGCCTGCATCGTTGTGGCTCTGGATGGAGAAAATCCCTGGCTGCACTATCCCCAGGGCGGCGGCGTCTTTCTGCGTACCCTGGTCGAGCGGGTCGGCGCTTCCACGAAGCTGCGCCCGGCGACGCTGGAATCCCTTGCCCAGACCGCCGTCCCTGAAACGCTGGAGCGGCTTCACCCGGGATCGTGGATCGGACAGACCTTCGCCACATGGATCGGACACCCCGAGAAGAGCCGGGCCTGGGAAGCCCTCAGAACCGTCCGGGAGAGCTTGCCGCCGGGCGCGGAAATCCCGGAGCCCATGCTCCTCGCCGAGGGCTCCGACTGGTTCTGGTGGCTCGGCGACGACAATCCCTCGGCGCTGGCGCCCCTCTACGACCGGATCTTCCGGTGGCACCTGGCCGATGCCTGTTCCGCGGCCGGCGTGCCCGCTCCCGAGGTGGTCTCCAGGCCCCTCAAGGTACCGGCCGTTCCCCTCCGCGTCCCCGTGTCCAAGCAGTGGCCGGCGCCGGTCTTCGACGGCCGCATGACCACCTACTTCGAATGGTCGCTGGCCAGCTTTGCCGAGGCGGGAGAACAGGGTTCGCTGCGGCGGGTCGGCGCCTGGGCCGACGGCGCGTGGTTGTACCTTCTCGTTGAGGCGGCACGGCCGCTGGGGGCTCTCACCGAAGATCGGCCGCTGCACCTCGAGCTGGAGCTGCCCTCCGGCGAGGTCGAGGCGCTGACCTTCTTCGCCGGGAGCGCCGACCGGATGGACCTGCCCTCCGCGGTCGGGCGCGTGGCCGAGCTGGCCCTCCCGTGGGATGCCTCACCGGGCGCACGCCTGCACGTCCAACTCGGCGAAGAGACGCTGCCCAGCGAGGCGGTCCTGGTGCTGGAGCCCTTCCCGGTCGACGAAGAACCTCTCGAACAGACCCCGTGAACCCCGCTTGAAACGGTCCGAGGAGGCAGGCAACCATGTCCGATCTTCGATACGATCCCATCACCGCACGGTGGGTGATCATCGCTCCCGAACGGAAGCTGCGGCCTCACGAGTTTCTCGTTCCGCAATCCCACGGACCCTCCCCCATCGACGGCTGTCCCTTCGAACCCGGACGGGAATCCATGACGCCGCCAGAGATCCTGCGCCTTCCACCGCCTGGCGGCGGCGAGGGTTGGCAGGTTCGCGTGGTGCCCAACAAGTTCCCGGCGCTGCGCGTGGAGGGCGAGGTCGCTCGCGAGGGACTGGGCCTTCATGACCGTGTCAGCGGCATCGGCGCCCACGAGGTGATCATCGAGTCGCCACGCCATGACGCCGTCATGGCCGACCTCGAACCCGAAGAGCTGGCCCTGGTGTTCGCCGCCTGGCGCCACCGCATTTCGGACCTCAGGCGCGACGTCCGGCTGCGCTACGTCCTGGTGTTCAAGAACGAGGGACGGGAGGCCGGCGCTTCTCTCAGTCATCCCCACTCCCAGCTGATCGCCACCCCGATCATCCCCAAGGCGGTCGTCCAGGAGCTCTCCGCGGCCCGCCAACACTTCCGCGCCAAGGAGCGATGCATCTTCTGCGACCTGATCCGCCAGGAGCTTCGCTTGGACGAACGGGTGGCCCTCGAGACCGAGCATTACGTTGCGTTGGAGCCGTTTGCCTCGGCCTTTCCCTTCGAAACCTGGATCCTGCCCCGCACCCACCGGCACGATCTCGCCACCGCATCCGACGGGGATCTGCTGGCCTTGGCCGTCATGGTGAGGGAGCTGCTGCAACGCCTCCGCTCACTCCTCGGCGATCCGCCGTACAATATGGTCGTGCACACGGCGCCGAGCCCCCACCCCAGACCCGGCCTCCCGGACTACTGGTCCACCATCGAGCACGACTTCCACTGGCACATTGAGCTGATCCCGAGGGTCACGCGTTTCGCTGGATTCGAGTGGGGTTCCGGTTACACGATCAATCCAACGCCTCCCGAGGAAGCCGCCCGATTTCTCAGGGAGGCAGACCCCGACGGAGGGTTGCATGTCCACCCCTGAACCGATCCGAAACCGCCTCAAGAGTCGTGATCCCAGGACCCGGGACATGGCACGCCAGGAGGTTGCCAGGGTCCTCGCCGACTGCGGCGGCAGCATCTCAGCGGCCGCCCGCCGGCTTGGTCTTTCCCCGGCGACCGTTCGGCGGTGGGGCCGCCTCTTCCCGCCGACGGTGCTCCCGCGGCACCAGGCGCCCCCTCTGTCGGTTTCCCAGGAGGAGTACGGCAGCAGGTTTTCGGCCCAGGACGCGACCGCCGGACCGGCCGCAACGAAGCCACCGGAATCCGGAGAACGCCGGGAGGGCCCCGGGACCGCGCCCTCGCCCGCCCCGCCGGGACCCGAGGCCGCCCATCATCCGGCGATCAGGTCATGGGAGGAGGCCGTGCCCGATCCCTGGAGCCCCCAGCCCGAGCCTCGCGAGCTCGCCTTCGTTCTCCATTCCCACCTGCCGTGGGTCCTGGGTCATGGAACCTGGCCCCACGGCGAGGAGTGGCTGGCAGAGGCGGTGGCCCATTGCTACCTGCCCCTCATCGGCGTCTTCCAGAAGCTCCGAGACGAGGGCCTCCGCAACGTGCTGACCTTTTCCATCACGCCGGTGCTGGCCGCCCAGCTTGCCGACCCCCGGACCCGGGAGCTGGTCGACCGCTACCTGGAGCAGCGGATCACCGCGGCTCACGCCGCCATCACCGATCAGCCGCTGGCCGCCTGGTGGACCGCGAGCTTCGACAGCCTCCGGTCCGCCTGGCAGCGCATCGGCAAGGACATCATCGGCACCTTGGGAAGCCTGGCCGCCGAGGGCGTCATCGAGCTGGCCACCTGTGCCGCGACCCACGCCTACCTCCCCCTGACGCATACGGAGGAGATGATCCGCTTGCAGCTGCGAACCGCCGTCGATCTGCACGAACGGCTCTTCGGGATGCCGCCTCGCGGAGCCTGGCTGCCCGAATGCGCCTACCGGCCCGGCGGGCCGTGGCGCCACCCGGTGACCGGGGCCCGGGAGACGTTCCGGCCGGGCCTGGAACACTATCTCCAGGAACACGGCATCTCGTGGACCATCGTGGACACGCACCTAGTGCTTGGAGGAGAGCCCCGCGTCTCTTCAAGCGGAGATCACCCCCGGGACCTGACCGTGGTCGAAGGATCGGTTGCCGAGCCCGTCTGGATCGGCGCCAGCGCCGTCGCCGCCTTCGTTCGCGAACCCCGCTCGGCTCTCCAGGTGTGGTCCCGCGATCACGGTTACCCGGGGGACGCGCGCTACCTGGACTTCCACAAACGTCACTGGCCCTCCGGCCTGCGGTTGTGGCGGGTCACCCATCCCAGGGCGGACCTCGCTGACAAGCTCTCCTACGATCCCCGCGCCGCGGCCGACGCCGTGGCGACTCACGCCGATCACTTCGTACGAATGGTATCCCACCTGGCCGGCCTCGATCGCGGCGTCGCCGTGTGCCCCTTCGATACGGAGCTCTTCGGCCACTGGTGGTACGAGGGGCCCCAGTGGCTGGAACGGGTCCTGCGGCTTGCCGCGGCCCACCCGCTGCTGACACCCACCGGCGTTGGCCGCCGGCTCCGCCGGCGACCGCCGGAGGTTCGCCTGGCCCTCCCCGAAGGTTCCTGGGGCGAGGGAGGCGACCACCGCGTCTGGGTCAACCCGGACACCGACTGGATGTGGCACCAGCTCGGCTCCTCCGAGCTCGCCGTTCAGGAAGCGTGCCGCCGTCCCGCCACCATCGCCCTCAAGAGGGCCATCCTCAACCAGCTGATGATCCTGTCCGCCTCGGACTGGCCCTTCCTCGTCACCACGGGCGCCGCCAGGGATTACGCTGAGAAGCGCTTCACCGAGCACCGCGACCGCTTGCAACAGCTGCTGGCCGCTTCGATCCGGACGCGGCATCTCCCGGCCTGGGCCGAAGCCGACCTGGCCTTCCCCGACCTCAACCCCCACTGGTGGTCCAGCGATTGAAGATCGTCCATGTGGTCTCGGAGGCCGTACCCGTGGCCAAGACCGGGGGGCTGGCCGATGTGGCCGGCGCCTTGCCAGCGGCGCAGGCGGCCGCCGGTCACCAGGTGGTGGTCATTCTCCCGTGCCATCGAAACGCCACATCCAATCTCTCCGGTTTCCAGCTGGCAGGGTACGCCGTTAACGCGGGTGAGTTCAGCTTCAGCGTCCTCCGGCGCCGCATCGGGTCCGTCGCCTACCTGCTCCTGGACGCCCCACGCCTGTTTGCACGACCCGGACTCTACGGCACGCCGGACGGGGACTTCCCGGACAACCCCATCCGCTTCGCGGCCTTCTCGCGGGCCGCCGTCCGCGCGGCCGCCGCCGAGCTCGGGGGGGCCGATGTCTTCCACTGTCATGACTGGCAGGCGGCGCTGGTGCCGCAGCTCCTCGGCCGAGACCCGCTCCTGGACGGTGTGGGGGCCGGGACGCCGGTCCTTCTCACCCTCCACAACCTCGCCTACCAGGGGAGCTTCGAGCCCTGGGTCATGGAGGCTGCACGTCTTCCCTCCGGACTCTTCGATCCCATGGGCCTCGAATTCTTCGGCCGGGTGAACTATCTCAAGGGCGGAATCCTGGCGGCGGATGCCCTGACGACGGTATCGCCGACCTATGCCCGGGAAATCCTCACGCCCGAGTATGGCTGCGGGCTCGACCAGGTTCTCGGCGCCCGGAGGCACCGGCTGGAAGGGATTCTCAACGGGCTGGACACCGCCACCTGGGATCCCGCGCAGGATCCTCTCCTCCCGCGTCCCTACGACCGGCACGACGTTGACGAAGGGAAGTCGGCCTGCAGGCGCGCCGTGGCTCGCGAGCTCGGTCTTGACGAGGACGACACCCCGATGCTCGGCGTGGTGTCCCGGCTGGTCCACCAGAAGGGCGCCGACATCCTTGCCGCAGCGGCCCACGAGCTGGTCGTGCTCGGCGTCCGGCTCGCCGTTCTCGGGAGCGGCGATCCAGCCTGCGAGCGGCCCCTCGCGGAGGCGGCTCGGGTCCATCGTGGCCGCATCGCACTGGAGACCGGATTCAACGATCCGCTCGCCCACCGCATTTACGGTGGCTCGGATTTCTTCCTGATGCCCTCGCGCTTCGAACCCTGCGGACTGGGCCAGATGATCGCCCTCCGGTACGGAACACCGCCCATCGTCAACCCCGTTGGGGGTCTGGCCGATACCGTTCACGACCTCGCCGCCAACGCCAGGCGCGGCAACGGCTTTCACATTCCCGAGCTCTCCCCAGGGGGCCTGGTCACCGCCGTCCGGCGTGCCCTTTCCATCGTGGAACATCCCCAACGGCTGCTCCGGCTGCGCCGGCGGGGCATGGCCGAGGATCACAGCTGGGCCCCGGCAGCCCATCGGTACGAGGCCGTCTACCACCGCCTTCTCGCCGGCGTCCCCTCGCTCTGAAAGGCTACCCAGGCCCGCAGTTATCGGGTATACTCCGACTAAAGCTCTCGTGGAGTGATCCAATCGCGGCGACGACGGTTGTGAGGGTTGTCGCAGGACGTTGGAGGGAGAGTCGTGCCGGTCGTACAGGCATCCAAACCGCCGTTCGGGGAGGACTGGTTCCGGAAGCTCGTGGAGAGCTTCCAGGCAGCGGTATTCGTCTATGCCAGAGGGAAGATCGTCTATGTCAACTCGGAAGCCGTTCGCCTCTGTGGAGCTGACGCTGAAGAGATTCTGAAGTTGCGGCCCATCGAGCTGGTCCATCCCGAGGACCGCGAGGCGTTCGTCCAGCAGGAAAAGCGGTTGCGCCACTCCGCGCTCCCCGGTGCGCTGGCAATGCGCCTCCTCCGTCCCGACGGCCAGACCCGCTGGGTGATCTTCTCGGTAACGACGATTGAAAGAGATGGCCGTCAGGTTGCCGTTGGCAGCGCCATGGACATCACGCGCCGCGTGGAGGCCGAACGCCAGCTCCGCGAAAGCCGGGAGTGGCTCGAGATGGCTCAATGGGCGGGCCGGAGCGTTGCCTGGGAGTGGAATCCGGCCACCGACGCCATGTTGCTCTCCGGCTCGGCGTCCGAGATCTATGGCGTCCCGGAAGAGCGCGTCCCCCGGACCGGGACCGAGATGCGCGCCATGATACCGCCCGACGATCGGACCGTGCTCGACGAGGCGGTCGTCGAGAGCGCCGCCACTGGCCGCCCCTTCTCCATCGAGCACCGCCTCATCGTCTCCCAAGAAGATCACCGGTGGATCTCCGTTCGCGGACAGGCATTCCGTGGGCCCGATGGCCAGATCGAGCGAGTGTTCGGCGTTTCCGCCGACGTTACCGACCAACGGCGAGCGGAGGCCGAGCGAGCCTACCTGGCCTCGCACGATCACCTGACCGGCCTTCTCAACCGGCGCGAGTTCGAGCGCCGCCTCGAGCAATCGCTGCGATCGGCCAGAAACGGTACCGTGATGCACACCCTCTGCTACCTGGACCTCGATGACTTCAAGGTGGTCAACGATACCTGCGGCCATGAGGCCGGCGATCGTCTTCTCGGCGAGCTGGCCGCCACTCTCCGTGAAAACACCCCCGTGCACGACGTCCTGGGGCGTCTTGGAGGCGATGAGTTCGGCTGTATTTTTCACGACTGTCCGCCCCGGGAGGCCGAGCGGCGCGCGCAGCGCCTCCTGGACGCCGTATCCAGCTTCCGTTTTTCCTGGCAGGGCAAGGTCTTCAGGATCGGCGCCAGCATCGGGCTCGTTTCCATCGATGCCGGCGCCGGCAACACCAACGATGTGCTGGGTCTGGCCGACGGGGCCTGCTACGTGGCCAAGGCCCACGGGCGGAACAAGATCCACTGCTCGGATGCCGGTGACTACGAGGTGGAGCAGCGCCACCTGAGGAGCCACTGGATCCAGCGCCTCAACGTGGCCCTGGAGGAGGACAACTTCCGGCTCTTTTTCCAGCCTATCGTCCCGCTGGACGCCACGCGGAACCCCCCCATGCGCGAGATCCTCCTGAGGTTGCAGGACCAAAGCAGATCGCTGATCGAACCCGGGGAGTTCCTCCCGGCTGCCGAGCATTCCCGCCTGATGCCCCAGATCGACACCTGGGTCGTCCGTCACGCCCTGCCCTTGATCTCCACTCTCGAACGCTCATCGTCCGGCGGAGATTTCGTTTACACCATCAACCTCTCCGGCCAGTCCCTCGGGAGCGTTACCTTCATGGAGGAGCTCCAGGACCTTCTCTCCAGAACGGGGATACCCACTCAACGGATCTGTTTCGAGGTCACCGAAACCGCTGCCATCTCCAACCTCGACGCGGCCCGTCACTTCATGGAGGCCATCCGGGATCTGGGTTACCGTTTCATCCTCGACGATTTCGGAAGCGGCCTGAGCTCCTTCGGATACCTCCGCTCACTCCCGGTGGAATTCCTCAAGATTGACGGCAGCCTCGTCAGCGGTGTCGGCGACGACGACGTCCTCCGTGAAATGGTCCAGGCCGTCCACAGGATCGGCCGAACCATGCAGATGAAGACCATCGCCGAGTCCGTCGAGAACGAGGCCATCTTCACGGCCCTTCGCGACATCGAGGTGGACTACTGCCAGGGCTACTGGACCGGCCGCCCCAGACCCTTCCCGCCCGGCTGAGAAGGCCGGATCACAGACTCCGCGACACGACCAGAGTCAGCTCGGTGGCCACTCCGGAACGCGACACGGGGTCCACGGCGCGCCCGCCGCTTCGAGACGTTCCTCGATGGCCGGGATCTCGACCCCAACCAGCTTTCTGAAAGCCGCCAGCTGCTCCTTCAGGCCTTCCTCGGCGTATTCCACGGCCTTGCGTTGGGTCCGGGTGGGCGGCTCCGAGCTGCTCCAAACGCTCTCGACCACCCGGTCCACCCGTTGCACCACCGAGGGCGACACGGGCGCCCAGCGTTTCGAGCGAGTCCGGTCTCCGCGAAGCGCGGTCAGGATTCCGTCCAGCTGCTCCTGGAGCCTCCGGACCTTCGCGATCAGCTCGGGGTCGGCGGCGGGCGTCAGCAACAGTGCCTTCCCGATCTTCTCCAGCCGGGTCCCGGTCTCCCCGGCTGCCTCCAAGAGCCCATGGGCCGCACCCTGGAGACGCGCCACCCGGCTGCGGAAGCTCGCCACCGTCTTGCGATCGGGCGGCGCGGGTGCATACAGAGCCTTCACAGCGAAGGGGACCGGCCTCGTCAGCTCCTGAAGCGTTCCGTCGCTCAGGGTTCCCAGGGTCACGGTGTAACTGCCCGGCTCCACCAGGGGACCGGCATCCGGAGCGTCCCAGGGCGCACGCTCCTTCTTCTTGAGAGACACCGGCGTTGACGGGGGGTACCGGAGATCCCACGCCACCCGGTGGAATCCTTTCGTACGCGGGCCGGTCACACGGCGTATCACCGCGCCTCCGGCATCCCGAACCGTGAGGATGACCTGCGGTTTCTCCTCCCGGTCCTCGGCCCGGAGCTCAGCCCACGACGGCTTGGGGGGTGCCTCACCCCGCCTCTCGGCCCTCTTTTCCCGTTCACGCCGCGCCTCGGCGCGGGTTTTCAGCCCGTCCTTGAGCCAGTAGGTGAACACGGCCCCGAAGGAGGGATTGTCCGCCGCGTAGAACGCATCGCCGGCGAAACCCTTGCCGTGAATACCGAGAGGCCGCCGCGGAACGAAGAGCAGGGCGTCCCGGAGGGGAAGAAGCGCCTGCTTCTGCGCAAGCAGGTCAGCACTGACCTCGCGCAGCGGCGTGAGGTCATCGAGGATATAGAAACCACGTCCGAAGGTCGCCAGGACCAGGTCGTTCCTCTCGTCCTGGATGGCGATGTCACGAACGGCAACGGTCGGCAGCCCGCCCTTGAGCTGAACCCAGTGTCTGCCGCCGTCGAAGCTGCACCACAGGCCCAGCTCCGCTCCGGCGAAGAGGAGCCGACCGTCCACGGGGTCCTCGGCCAGGGCATGGACATAGTCCGGTACGGGAATGCCGCCCGCCAGGGAATGCCAGCTCCGGCCGCGGTCCGTGCTCTTGAGGATGTACGGCTTGAAGTCCCCCATCTTGTGGTTGTCGAAGGCGGCGTACACCGTGCCGGGGTCATGGCTCGAGGCGACGATGGACGACACATAGCTCCGGTCCGGAACCCCCGGGAACGACTCGATCTTCCGCCACGTGGCGCCGCCGTCCTCGCTGACCTGGATCAGCCCATCGTCGGTCCCCGCGTAGAGCAGTCCCTCGACCAGGGGCGACTCCGCCAGAGAAACGATGTTTCCGTAGGGCGAGGTGGAGGCGTTCTTGGCCACGGCGTCGATGCTCCACACCTTGCCCATGACCGGCAGCTCATAGCGGTCGAGCCCGCGGGTCAAGTCGGGGCTGACCGCCATCCAGCTGTTGCCGCGGTCGTCGGACCGGTAGATCTTCTGGGCCGCGAAGTAGAGGCGCGTGTGGGAATGGGGGCTGATGATCAGCGGCGAGTCCCAGTTCCAGCGCAGCGGCGGCTCTCCCGGCGCCGGCTGGGGCTGGATGTCCACCATCTCGCCCGTCGTCCGGTCGTAGCGCACCAGTCCCCCGTACTGGGTCTCGCTGTAGACCGTGTCCGGGTCCTCGGGATCGATGGCGGGGCGGAAGCCGTCCCCGAACACCGTGACGAACCAGTCGTTGTTGACGATTCCCGAGTCGTTGATCGTCGCCGAGGGCCCACCAAGGGTCGCGTTGTCCTGGGTCCCGCCGTAGACGAAGTAGAAGGGCCTGCTGGTATCCACGGCGACCCGGTAGAACTGGGTGATGGGCAGGTTGCCCGCGAAGCTCCACGTCGCGCCACGGTCGTGGCTCTCGTAGAGCCCACCGTCACAGCCCGCCCTCAAGTGCCGGGAGTCCTGCGGATCGATCCACAGGGCATGGTTGTCCACGTGCTTGTGGGTCTCCGGGACCTTCTTCCAGGTGGCGCCGCCGTCCTCGGAGACGTGGAGGAAGGTGTCCATGGAGTAGACCCGCCCGGCATCGTTGGGATCCACCACGAGCTCGTTGTAGTACTGGGGGCTCGCGCTCATGTACGTGGACCGCTTGACCCATGTTTCCCCCCGGTCCGTGGAACGGAACACGCCGCCCTTCCCCTCAGCGGCCTCCACGATGGCGTACAGGATGTCGGGATTGGAGGGCGCCATGGCCAGGCCGATCCGGCCGAGATCCACGTCCTTGGGCAACCCGTTGGTGATCTTCCGCCAGCTCGTTCCGCCGTCCGTGGTCTTGTAAACGGCCGACTCAGGCCCGCCGTCGATCAGGGTCCAGACGTGCCGCTGCCGCTGGTAGGCCGCTGCCACCACCACGTCGGGATGGCGCGGGTCCATTACCAGATCGGTCACGCCGGTCCTGGGGCTGATGTCCAGCACTTTCTTCCAGGTGGCACCCCCGTCCACGGTCTTGTAGAGCCCGCGATCCCCACCATCCCGCCACAGCGGCCCCTGGGCCGCCACCCAGACCACTCTGGAGTCCCGCGGATCGATGAGGATCTTGGCGATATGCTCCGAGGCCTTGAGGCCCATGTTCTTCCAGTGAGCCCCACCGTCGTCAGTGCGATAGACCCCGTCGCCGAATGAGACGCTGCGCTGCGAGTTGTTCTCGCCGGTGCCGACCCAGACCACCGAAGGGTTCTTTGGATCCACCGTGATACAGCCGATGGAGTAGGAACCCTCGGAGTCGAAAACCGGCTTGAAGGTCGTGCCGCCGTTGGTGGTCTTCCAGACGCCCCCCGACGCCGCGGCGATCCAGAGCTCCGCAGGACGCTCGGGGTTGACCGCGATGTCGGCGATCCGTCCCGAGGTCAACGCGGGGCCGATGCTCCGGAGCTTCAGGCCTGCGTAGGTGCTCGAGTCGAGCAGCGGGGTCGTCGTTTCGGGCGCCTTGACCGGGGTTGTCTTCCCCCGTGTCCGGCCCAGACTGACGCCAGAAAGAGCGATGGAAATCACCACGCACGACACGACCTTGAAGCTACGGCTCACGACAGCCTCCTTTCGGTCCTTCCGGGCCGCTTTCAATCATACTGCCCCCGCTCTCGGGAGAGCTGCGGATCGATGGACGGTGAGCGAGAGAACCCCCGTCACGGGACAGTCCACGGGAGGAGCATGGCGGAGGAGATCCCTCCACTCGCTCGCTTCGCTCCCTCGGTCGGGATGACAGAAAGGGATGTCATCCCGGCCGGAGCGGTGCATGGCACCGCCCACTCCGTCATCCCGGCCGGAGCGGTGCATGGCACGGCCCACTCCGTCATCCCGACCGGAGCGGTGCATGGCACCGCGGAGTGGAGGGATCTCCCCGGGATCGTGACGCACCGCGGAGGACCTCATCGTGCGGTGGCGCCGACGGAAGCTCATTCGCTCGCTTCCGCCGGCTGAAAGCACACCAGCAAGTGTGAAACGTGACCTGCCCGTCGCTCCGGCCCGACCGGTTGGGGTTGGCATTCGACCGCGCTCACGGCTGGTTGACACCGCCCTCGGGCAGGGCGTGCTGCTCACCGCGCTCCTTCACTACGCGCAGGAGCCAGTCTTCGGGATAGCCCACCTCCTGCGGTCTCCCCTTGGCGTCCTGGACATAGCCGTCGTTGTACCGCGTCATCAGCTCCTCCCCAAGCTGCCGCCAACGCCGCACGGTGGCCTCGCCCCGGTTGACCGAGTAGCCGGTCAAGTAGCGTACGGCCAGGACGGGGTCGTTCTTGAGGAGATCCAACGCCGTTCGTTCCACGGCCGGCTGCAGGGCCAGTGCCGTCCCCTCGAGATCCTTCTGGACCTTCTGGATGTCCTTGATCATGTATGAGTACTTGAGGTTGGCGATGTTGGCCACGAAATTGAAAACCCACCAGGCCGAATCCTGCGAGAAGTGGTCCATCCGCCCGACGGTATACGCTTCAGGCAGCCGGTCGATTCCGCAGTAAAGGGGCACGTAACAGGTGGTGTAGGTGTCGTCCACCCCGTACCAGAGGACCCCGCCCACCGGGTCCGGAAGGTCCCTCCGCGACTGGGAGACGAAGGAAAACCCGGTCTGCTGGGTCGAGATGGGCCGCTCCCAGGCGTACTGCCTCCCATCGACCTTCCAGCCGATGGGCCGCCAGCGGTTTGGCGAGCCGAAGGGGCCAGCCGTCACGCCCTTCGTCATGTCGTAGGGTGTGCCCTCATAGTGGTCGCGCATCAACGCCATCACCTCCGCCGTGCCCAACCTGGAATCCGGCCGGATCCACAACGGATACGCCGTACCCTTCCCCAGGCCGCGGGCGTATTCCGGAGACAGGTGGAGCGAGGGGGCGGCCCTGCGGAAGACGCTCCACACCCGCATGTCGGAATACCGGATATGCTGGGCCGATGCCGGATCGTAGGCCTCGTTGAAACGGAAAGGTTGTCCCGAGGAGGGGTCCCAGTAGCCGTGCTCCACGGCGAACGAGACCACGTTGGCCGAATGGAGGCAGGTCTGAGGATCGTCCATCGGAAAACGGCCGATGCGGGAACGGTTGGCATGGCAGGAGATGAATCCATCGGGGATTTTCCGCGCAACCCATACGGCGCCATGACCACCCCTGCCGGGGCCCACCATCTCCAGGATCCACGCTTCCCCGGGATCGGCGATGGAGAAGCTCTCCCCGGTGGAGGCGTAACCGTAGCGGTCCGCCAATCCCGTGATGACCTCGATGGCCTGCCGCGCCGTGGCGGCACGCTGCAGCGCCAGGCCCATGAGCGTCCAGTAGTGGAGCAAGCCCTCGGGGTTCTGGAGCTCCTTGCGGCCCTCGAAGGTCGTCTCCCCGATGGCCACCTGATGCTCGTTGATCAACCCGACAACGGCGTAGGTGTGGGAAACCTGCGGAATCGTGCCGCAGACCTTCCCGCCCCGGCCACGGATCTCGATCACCTCGCTGGAATCATGATCCGCCGCCGGCTTGTACCGCAGGTGCGGGAGAAACTCTCCGTCGCACGAGTAGGTGATCATGGTGGATCCGTTGTTTGAAGCCCCGCGGGTGACCAGGATACTGGTACAGGCCATGACGGCCCCCGGCGCCGCCAGGAGCGCTCCCAGCACACTCTTCCAACCCATTCTCTCCTCCTCCCACGCTCCAGGCCGGAGCCTTGACGGCTCGTGCCGGCGGCATCCTTCCCCGATCCGGCGATCGCTGCGCGCGCCGGCCCGGTGGCTGATTCTACGCAAACACGGCCCCCGAGGTTGCACACCATGAGCCCGGCTGCATCCCGGTCATCGGCCCCAAGAGAAACAGCGGGGTGCGTGAGGGGGCATCTCCCCGCTCGCACACCCCGCCTGCTTGGATGGCGGTCCGGTGGCCCGCCCCGCGTGCTCAGATTCAGATATGGATGCTCACACGAACCGGCTCTTTCCAGCCCTTGGCCTTCACCTCGAAGACAAGATTCCCGGTGGTGAATCCCTCCGGCTTCTTGAAGTAGAGGATGTCCGCGGTAAAGAAGCGCTGGCTGAGCTGCACCGTGCTGATCACAACCGCCGAACCCTTGTAGGTTCCGGGATAGAAGTGCGAGGGAACGAACTGAACGCCCCGGACGCCAAGAATCCGCATTGGCGTCACCTGCTCGACCCACCGGTAGTCCAGGTCCAGCTTGGGGTAACCCTCGCGGATTTCTTGCACCGTCGCCGCCGGGATCTCCTGGCCGGCCGGTCCAATCAGCTTGAACGACTCCCGCGTCAGGTTCACGTTGTTCTTCGAGTTGTTCATCACGCCAACCACGAGCGGAATGTAGCTCTCCGCGGTTCTCTTCCTCGCGAGCTCCACGTTGACATAGACCCAGGCGTCCCCGGTCTTCGTTGTGAAAACCTTGTCCGACTGTCCTGCCAATGTGACACCCGCAACGGCCAATCCGAGAGCCATCACCACCGCCACGATTCTCCAATACCCTTTCATGGTACCCTCCTTTGTCCGCCTCCGCCTCTTCCGTAGGGAATATGGTGCAAACACCGTGCCACGTCCAGGTACCCGCGCGTCTCCCCTTGCACCTCACGCCGGGCCCTCCACCGATCGACCAGGAGGCGCCCCTGAGGGGCGCCGTCCTCTCACACCACCATGCGTACGTTCGGAGCTGACTCTCCAGTCGGCGATGTTTTTCGAGAAGGCTCAGAAGACCGGGCTTGCAGAAGGGACGCCCGTGCTGTTCGGCCCGGATTTCCACACCGCTTGCAACCGGCATGGCACGCCAGCCATGCCTGGCGCACCCAAGAAAAGGACCCGGCCGGGGCCGGGTCCTGGGTTGAAGTTGTCCGTGACGCCCTATTTCTTGAAGGGCTTGAACTCCACGCGCCGGTTCTTCGCCCGGTTCTCCTTGGTGTCGTTGGGGTACCGCGGCATGCTCCAGCCGTAACCCTTGACGACCATGCGGTCCGTCGGTACACCCTTGGCCGCCAGGTAATCCCGAACGGCCTCGGCCCGCTTGAGCGACAGGCGATCGTTGAAAGCCTTGGGGCCGCTCTTGTCGCAATGACCCTGGATCTCCACCGACCACGCGGAGTAGTGCGGGTCCTTCATGGACTCGGCAACGCGATCGAGAAGCGCCTTCGCATCGTCCTTGATGGCGTACTTGTTGACGTCGAAGAAGACCTTGGCCTTGACCTCCCACGTGCCATCGGCGTGCACGAGGATCATCGGTGGCGGACATCCATCAGGATTGACGGGGACACCCTTGGGGGTGTCGGGGCACTTGTCCAGGTAATCCGGCACACCGTCGCCATCACTGTCGATCGGGCAACCGTTGGCGTCGACCTTCACGCCCGCCGGCGTATTCGGGCACTTGTCCATGGCGTCCGGCACGCCGTCACCATCGCTGTCGATCGGGCAACCCTTCGCGTCGACCTTGACACCGGCGGGAGTACCCGGGCACTTGTCCAGGTAGTCCGGCACACCGTCGCCGTCGGTGTCCGGCGGACAGCCGTTGGCGTCGACAGCCACACCCTTGGGCGTATCGGGGCACTTGTCCAGATGATCTGCCACGCCGTCGCCATCGGCATCCGGCCACAGGAACACGTCTTCAACGAACTTGGACATTCCCGCCCACGAGGTCAACTGGCTGGCGTTCACCACGTAGCCCTGACCGCCGGCAGCGACCACGGAGTCCAGCAGCGCCCGCCCGGCGGCGGAATCGCCGATCTGCACGGCATAGATGGTGACCTTGTTGCCAAGCTGCTTCTTGAGGGCCGCCGCGGCCTGGGTTTCGGCCTTGCCCATGTTGAGCCCGTCACTGAGGATCACGATCGCAGCGGACGTGCCCTTCTCCAGCTGCTTCGCCGCCAGATCGATGGCACCGTCCAGCGGGCTGTTCGAACCGCCCAACTGCACCGCTTCCTCCGCCTTGGCAAAGCCATCTGTGGAGTAGGTCTCCGGGCCGTACATCACGTTCAGCTTGCCCTTCGGCATCCCCGGCCCGTGACCGAAGACCACCAGAGCACCCTTGAAACCGACTTCCGGAATGGCCGTATTCATGGAGGCCAGGAGGTTGTTCTCGATCTGCAGCTTCCGCTCGCGGTGATATCTCTGACCCATGGACGTTGAAGCGTCCTGGATGATGACCCACTGGTCCACCTTGGCTACAAAATGGTCCTTGGGCAACGGCTCACTGATGAAGTTTGTCTTCGCCGCCGTCGTACAACCCTGGACCAAGAGGACCACGACCACGGTCAGCAGCAGGTTTCTCGCAATTCGTTTCATTCACTTGCCTCCTTCCATCTGGCGCGTCACGCCCCGTCGAACCCAATGCGATTCATCGTGCCGGTAGCATATCAGGTTCCGCCCCGCTCGGGAAGCCCACACGGCCTTCCCGCGCCTGTGCCTCTCCCGGTGAGAACGGGCCGCATGCTACCTGAGCTTGCTCAGGTACCTGTAGAGCTCGGAATCCGTGCTCAACATCAGAACGCCCTTGTCGTTCATCGTCCTCTCGTACGTCTTGAGGGTCTCCACGAGCCGGTAGAACTCCGGATCCCGCTGGTAGGCCTCCGCATAGATCCGTGTTGCCGTGGCCTCACCCTCGCCGAGGATCTTCTGTGACTTCCGGTACGCTTCCGAGTTGATTCGCTTGGATTCCTCCGTCACCTGGCCGGCGATCTCCGCTTTCTTGCCCTGGCCCAGAGCCCGGTACTTCTCGGCAATTCGGAGCTGCTGTGAAATCATCCGGTCGTAGACCTTTTGGAGGACCTTCTTGGTGTAATTGAGACGCTTGATTCTGAGATCGATCAGCCGGATCCCGAGGCCCTGCTCGTTCAACTTCTTCTGGGCCGACTCGATGATCTGCTCTGTCAGCTTTCCTCGAAGGCCGACAACATCCTGTTTGCTCTGGCCGCCAGAGTCCCCAAGGGCCGTTTCCTCGGCGGAGATGGCCTCCTCTCCAAGCACCATCGACCGGTTGGAGGACCGCACGATCTCGGGGAGCGTGTGGGCCGAGAGGGTATCCCGGACCAGGCCGTCCAGGATGTCGTCCAGCCGGCCCTGAGCGCCGGATTCATTGGCCACCTTCTTGTAGAAGGTCAGAGCGTTGGAGATCTGCCAGCGCGCATAGGTGTCCACGAAGATGAACTTGGAGTCCTTGGTCGGGATGACCTCCGGATCGCCATCCCACTCCAGCACGCGCCGGTCGAAAAAGTAGACCTTCTGGATCAACGGCATCTTGAAGTGCAGGCCCGCCGCCGTCACCGGCGCCCCCACCGGAGAGCCCAGCTGAACGACGATGGCCTGTTGCCACTCCGGCAGTGTGTACACGGACCCCAGCAACACCAGCAGCAGGACGACGATGAGAGCAATGATGAAGGAGCGCGTCATTTGGCACCTCCGGAACCGCCGCCTCGAAGGTCGAGCAATGGGACCATCCCCTTCATGTTTTGATCGATCACGTAGACATGGCGGAGCTTCGGCAGGATCTTCTGCATCGTTTCCAGGAAGAGCCGGCGGCGTGTCACTTCAGGAGCCTTTCGGAAGGCGGCCAGCTGCAGCAGGAAGAACTCGGCATCACCGCGAGCCTCGTTGATCCGTTCGACCTTGCGGCCCTCTGCCTCCTTGACCATCTGCTCCGCCTCGCCCTTGACCCGGTAGATCACCTTGTTGTACTGCTGATACGCCTCGTTGATGGCCTGGTCCATCTCCTGGCGGGCCCGGTTGACCTCGTCGAAGGAGTCCTTCACGGGGGTCGGCGGATGAACGTCCTGCAACTGCACCAGCTTGACGGTAATCCCGCACCCGTACATGTCCAGGAGCCTCTGCAACTTCTGCTTGGCGTCCAACTCCGTTTCCTGGCGTTTGAGCTGGAGGACCTCGTTGAACGACTCGTCGCCGACGACCGCCCGCATGGCCGCCTCCGAGGCGTCCCGGAGCGTGTTGACCACCCCCCGGACGTTGAAGAGGTAGGCCTTGGCATCCCGGATCCTGTACTGCACCACCCAGGTGACCGTGGCGATGTTGAGGTCGCCAGTCAGCATGTTGGACTCGTCGGTGAAGTCCCCGGAGACGTACTGGGTCCGGATCCCCGCCCTGGCGGTGCGGAACCCGAATTCCTGTTTGAACTGGTAGTCGGTCTTCACCTTGTACACGCGATCGATACCGAAGGGCGCCTTGAGGTGCGGCCCCGGGCTGGCCGTTGTGAGGAACTTCCCGAAACGAAGCACCACCGCTGTTTCGTTGGGCTCCACCTGGTAGTACCCGGTCCCCAGCACGACCAGGACGAGGATCACCAGGAGAATCACCCCGCCCTTGCCCTTGAACGGAAGTTTCGGTAGCTTCGCCTTTTGCTTCTTCATCTCGATGACGATATCGTCGAAGTCCATGTTGTCAGGCATGTTCACTCCCTCACGCCGGCCGCTCGAGGCCAGGATCAAGCTGTTCGTTCGTTCTCTGCATACGTCATGCCCGCCATTGTACCCTGATTCGCGGCCCCTGAACGCCGCCCGTCACGGCACCGTTGATCTGCGCTGCCCTCACCCGCCGGTGTGAAACCAGCGGGGGGCGTTCACCGGCCTCGTGACCACACCCGTCCGACCGGAAAGGTGCCGAGGAATCTCCCTCGGCAATGAGGGCGCCGGGGCCCACGGCTGGCCGCCCGGCGATCCAGGCTGCGCATCACGGACTCTCTCCCGACGTGGCCTCGTAAACCGTTTCGTGCCAGCCTGGGTCCGGGATTCTGTGGTACATTGGGGACCCATCCACCGCTGGAGGAATCCAGGGGATTCCGGGAGGCACAATGGGCATCAACAAGGTGATTCTCGTCGGAAACGTTGGCAACGACCCCGAATCGCGCGCTCTGCCGAGCGGCACCACTCTGTGCAAGTTCCGTGTCGCCACCACCGAGCCACGATTCAAGGACCGGGAAACGGGGGAGCCCCACACTGAGTGGCATAACATCGTTGCCTGGGGCAAGCTCGCAGAGATCTGCGGCCAGTACGTTCGCCGTGGCATGCAGGTCTACATCGAGGGACGCATCCGTACGAGAACCTACGAGCAGGACGGACAGAAGAAGTACTTCACGGAGATCAATGCCGACGTGGTCGAGTTCCTCAGCCGGCGTGACGGCCCGGCCGGAGGCGGTGGCGGCAGATCCACCCCCTCCAGCCCACCGGATGACGCCGGCGGAACCTTCCCCGCCGACAACGACGACGTTCCGTTCTGATCCCGGCCTTCGAGGATCGACGCCCACCGCCCCGGGAGACGCCGGGGCGTTTTCGCTGGAGTCATGGCGTGGCCGAGGGGCGCGGTTCGCCAATCCACAGGGAAACGGAAGAACGCGTGGGACGAAGCACGGGCTGATCGCTTCGCCGGGTCCTGTTTCTGTGTTCCTGCCGTTCTCTGCGAGAGCCTTCCTCCCCTTCCATCGGAGGGCGGAATGGCCTATCCTTCCCGGGAGGCCGGCCGGCGCCGGCAGCACGGAGGCGACCATGAGCGGACCTGTATGGAAGCGCAGCACGGACGGGCCCTTCACCTGTGATATCTGTCTTGCCGAGACCGGCAACGCCTATCTCGAAGGGTACGTCAAGGACGCCCGGTTCCACGTTATCCGCGTGCTCTGCGAGGATTGCTACCGGAACAACGTGCACCTCCTCCAAAAGGCTTCCTGAATGGCACCCAGGGTCTCGTTGACAGGCCGGGCGCCTGATCGTAGGATTCCTTCGGCCACGGGGCTGTAGCTCAGGTGGATAGAGCAGAGGTTTCCTAAACCTTTGGTCGGGGGTTCGAGTCCCTCCAGCCCCGCCAGACCATTCCTGCCTCCAGTGGGCATCTCGTGTACCGATACGGGACGCGGTGTTCTGTTTCGGATCAGAGCTGCCCAGCACCCAGCTCCCGTTGCACGCGACATGTTGGCACCAGTCTTGCTCTCTACAGGATAGGCAGGAGGGACAACATGATGAACGAACGACGCACAGCTCCACGCAAGGCTCTGGACGATACGGTGGTCGCCCGGACCCGGACGACGACAACCGTCCGGGTCCTCGACATCTCCCTCGGCGGCATGCGAGTACAGAGTGAAGAGCCGCTGGCACCGCACAAGGAGCTCGTCGTATGGCTTCCCACCCGCCACGGCGAGATTCGGCTCAGGGCGAACGTCCTGAGATGCCGCGCCCGTTTTCTCAAGCTGCCGCTGACCTCCGGTGCCGTGTTGGTCTACGACGCCGGTCTCCAGTTCTCCGAAATGTCCGCACGCGAACGGCGTTTGATCGAGGAGAGCTTTTTCGACGAGAGCGGCAAGAGCATCGGCAACGAGACCAACGCCTTGCTGGCCCTGACGGAAGCGATCAACGAAACGGTCAAGACAGCCTGAGCGATCCGGCCGTCTCCTGCGTGTCTCTCCTTCTTCCTGAAGCGGCCCCACGTGATTCCTCCGGGGCCACTGTCATTATTGAGGCCGCCGATTGGAACGAATCTCAGTCGGGAAGGACCACTCCCCGGCCAACCCTCCCATCCACGAGGATCCGAAGCGGCTTGCTCGTCCGGTAATGCCGGATGATCCCCTCCATCTGTTCCTCGATCACCTCCAGGCGCTCGAAAAAGTCCCAGTCAATCCTCCCCTCGCCACGGTTTGGGTGTACCGTAAAGTATGGGATCCCAAAACACGCCAGGTTGTGGAAAAAATGGGACCCCTGTGAGGGCTCCACTTCGAGGTCGGTGAAGTCGGTCTCGACGATGGCCCGGGCCGATGAGATCTGGGACCACGCCACGGGAATCCCCAGCCACTGGTCCCGCGAGCCCCAGCGCCCGGGACCGATCAAGAGGCAGGCCCTGTCCTGCCGTTGCAGGTGGGCATTGATCTCAGTAATGTAGCCGGCGGCCTCGATGGTTCGTGAACGGTCGAACCGGCGGAAATCCACCACCACGATGTCGAAGATGTCCTCTCGCACACCGTGCCCGAGCACGCGCTCCGAGTGGACCACCGCCCGTTTCAGATCCTCGGCCTCCACCTCGATCTCTTCACGTCCCTGCTCCACCACCATGGGCCTGACCTGCAGGACGTTGAAGGCCGGGATCCCCTCCTCTTTGGCCTCCAGCTCGACGGCGAACTCGACCTCCACCGGCGTACCCATTCCGTCGGAGATCAGGGCCAGGATCTTCTCCAGGATCTCCGGCAGGGGAAAGAACATCCCCTTGAGCAACGGCCCGAAGGTGATCAGGTGGGTTCCCCCCTTTTCGATACCGCTGACGATCGTGTCGTTGGCCGGCAGGTAGGTCGACCCGATCAGCGTGGCGGCTCCGTCCTCGACGGCCGCCTCGATGCCGGGCCGGAGAAGGTTGGCGTCGGGTTGGGCACCGGGGATGACGTCGTCCGCGGCCATGTCCAGGACGTAGAAACGCCGCTGCGAGTTCTGGAGAACGTCCTTGACCGACGAGAGCTGCGGCAGGACCCGCGGATAGCGCGGACTAAAGCGCAAGGCCTCGAAGCCCTCGACCACCGACTTGCCCAGGCCAAGGGCAACCAGCGCCACGCCGTCCTCCGGCGTCATGTCCCGAAAGGGGTAGAAGTTGTAGGAGGAGGCCACGCCGGAGAAGGTCGGGTAGAAACGGTCTCCCCGGCGTTTGCCAACAACCTTCTGGAGCAGCACCGCCATCCGTTCTTCCTCGATCCGATGGGGCGTTGCGGCCAGGTAGCTGCGAGCGTCCTCCTGGAAGGTCGATGCGTAAACCACCTTGATGGCCTCGAGAAGCTGTGCCAGCCTGATGTCCAGGGAGGGGTGGTTGTTGGGCAGCATGACGGTGTCGTAGACGCCGGCGAAGGGCTGGTAGAGGGAGTCTTCGAGGATGCTGGACGAACGGACGGCAATGGGCGCGGTGACGTGCTCCAGGTACGCTGCCAGCTCCGCCCGGCGCTCATGGGGAAAGCGGGCACGGCGGAAGATATCCAGGACCTCCCGGTCGGAGAGTGAGCTCGAATCCCGCACGAGGCCTCCGAGCCCGTTTGTCTCCAGGAATTCCTCGAAGACATCGCTCGCCAGGACGACCGTCGGGGGCACCGTGATCTCCACACCGGGGACCAGGGAATGTTCCCTGGCCAGGAGCTTCAAGACGAAGGCCAGCCCCCTCCCCTTGCCCCCGAGCGACCCCGAGCCGATCTTGGCGAAGGCCACGAGCTCGTCGTATTTCTCGACGTTGAAGTCGGTGATCGTGTGCCGTTGAATCTCCCGCAGGTAGCTTCTGATCGTGGCATCGAGGAACTCCCGGAGCTCCCGCACCGATTGGAACTCCCCCACCTGGCGCGGCCGTAGCATGGAGGCCAGCTCGAACTCCGTACGTGCCTTGAGCCAGGTGGAAAAGTGATTCCTGCCGGCGTGAAAGACCAGGGATTCGTCGGGAATCGATGGTAGAACGCGCAGCATCTCCCGGAGATCGTGGGCGCGACCCACGGGGCTGCCGTCCGGGAGCTTGAACACGAAGTCACCGAAGCCAAAGTGCTCGAGGATGAAACGCCGGAGCTCCTCGAGAAGGGTCGGCGACCGCTTTTGCAGGAAGGCGGCTCCCACGGCCTCGGCCTCGGCTTCGTGCTCGGCAACGGTCGACTGGAGGAGAATCGGGACGTCCGGGTCCATCTCTCGCACCTTGCGGGCGAGGAGGATCCCGGCGTCGTCCACCACCTCTCCTCCCATGGGGAAGGCCACGTCGGAGATGATCCCCAGCACGTTGCCTCGGTAGCGTTCGAAGAGGTCCCACGCCTCCTCGAAGCCCTGGGCGAGCAGGATCTTGGGGCGAGCACGGATGCGAAGCAGCCGGTGCGAGAGGTTGAGACCCTCTGCCATCAGCCGGCCCGTCTGTGTCGTGACCTCGGTGTAGATGTGCGGGAGGTACGCCGAGTAGAAGCGGACCTCGTCCTCCACCAGGATGATCGCCTGGACGCCGCCCTCAATGACATCGTGGTCGGCGTTCCGCCGGTCCTCCACCTGCTTGATCATGGCCAGCAACGCCTTGACGTCGCCCTGCCACAGGAAGAGCCAGTCCACCTCCCCGGTCAGGCGCATGGACTCCAGGGTCGGCAGGTCCCAGGCGTGCGCCGCCAGGACCCCGATGGCGAGCTTGGGGTCGCCCTCCTTGACACGCTGGATGAAGCTCCGGATATCGGTGTCCGGGAGCCGCGGCGTGACCACGAGAAGGTCGAAGGAGCGGTCCCGCAACAGCTCGAAGGCCTCGCGGGCATCGTGCGCCCGCGTGAACCGCGGCGCATAGCGCAGGTTGAGGTCCAGGTTCCGGTACTCCTGGAAGATCAACTCCGTCAGCTGGCCGTCCTCCTCCAGAACAAAGGCATCGTACCTGGAGGCCACCAGCAGGATCTCGCGGACCCGGTACGACATCAGGGCGGAGAACTCCTCGGTCCGCATACCGTACCGGCTCGTCAGCTCCATGTGCTCCGTCATGCGCTCTCCCCGTGTGGCCTGCTCGGGGCCGGCCGTCCCGGCGCCACCCATGGTACCGCGGACAGCTCGCCGGCGGATTCGGCTTTCGCCGGCCCTTCCACTCGCCTCCCGCCACGGGCTCCTCTTCCTTCTTTCCGCGCTGACCATGGCCATGGGCTTCATCGCCCCGAGCGCGGTCGCCGAGCAACCGGAACGTCCACACAAGACCGTTCCGGAAGAGCTGTCTCCCCTCCTCCAGGGGCTCCAGAGGATCCTGCGGACAGATCGCAGCTTCCGGCGGCTCCTGGCGGCGGAGCTCCTTCTGCGGACGATCCACCCTCAGGAGCTGCGCTGTTCCCATCCAGGTCCCTGGATGGGAACCTGCTAGAATTCCATCGAAAAGGGTAGGGGCATCACACAAGGAGGTTACGATGGAGGAGCTGGGCACCATCGACACGTCGGCTGCCGAAGCGCTGGAGGGGATCACCAGCGAGCTGGAGACTCTGGTGGAACGTCTCAGGAGGCTGGAGGGCCGCCGGGGCAAGGTTTCCGAAGAGGTCTACGAGCGAGTCCATGCCGACTACCAGTCCCGCAAGGACTCGCTGGAGGCCGAAGCCTCACCCCTGAGGGAACAGGTTCTCGGGCAGTATGCCGCGGTCAGGGAGGCGCTCGAGTCCCTGGAAGAAGCCGCCCGGCAGCTGGCGCTCCAGAAGGAGGAGGTGGACCTGCGCCGGGACCTGGGCGAGCTCACGGACGAGGCATACGCCCAACGGATGCAGGAGATTGCAGGCGACATCGAGGAGAACGAGAAACAGCTCACCGAGGCCCGGCGGTTTCGGGACCTCTTCGCCCTCGCGCTGAGGGAAGAGCCGGAAGCCGGCGCCGGGTCGGCCAATAGCTCCACGCAACCCCTTCTGCAACTCGACGGGGAGAGCACAACGGGGGCGCCGGACATCCCATTCCCGGAGGCGGCGGACGAGGCGGCCACCGCGGAGGATGCAGGCGAAACCCCAGCCGCCGGGACGGAAGCGGCCGAGGCCGCTGCCGAAGAGCCGGCGGACGAGCCCTACGCGGGCGACGCCACGGTCTTCATCCAGTGGCCCAAGCTGGTCGGCCAGGCCGAGGACGGCTCCACCGTCGAGTACCCCGTGGCCGGCTCCCGAACGACCCTGGGACGGGACCCCGAGAACGACATCGCCCTATCCGGCAAGAAGGTTTCCAAGATGCACGCCGAGATCGTGCTCGTGGAGGACGGGTTCGAGATCCGCGATCTCGAATCGACCGCGGGAACGCTGGTCAACGGTGTCCAGGTCACCTCCTGGAAGCTCTCCAACGGCGACAGCGTGCAGTTGGGAGACGTTGTTCTGGTCTTCATGGAGTCCTGACCATGCACGTCATCGCCGATCTCAGCATCGTTCCCATCGGCGTCGGCACCTCGCTCTCCCGCTACGTGGCGGCCTGTGAGAAGGTCCTGGCGGAAGCGGGGTTGAAAACCCGCCTTCATGCCTATGGCACCAACGTTGAGGGCGAGTGGGACGTGGTCTTCGCCGCCCTCAAGCGCTGTCACCAGGTGCTCCACGAGATGGGCGTCCCCCGCGTCTCCACCAACCTGCGCTGCGGCACTCGCATCGACCGCCGGCAGTCCATGGACGAAAAGACGGCCAGCGTCGAGTCGAAGCTCCGGGCCGAGGGCTGAGGCTCCGCTCTGAGGACCGGGGGCGGAGAGCTCGCGACGCACCGGCGCCACGCGATGCCGGCAGGCCGGGAGCACCGGCTCCCGGCGTCACCCAGGTTGTGGAGCATTGCGATCCACCCAAGGCACCGTTCGTGCCGGGTCCCGGGCTCCCCTCCGGGCGCCGGCTGGGGTAGAGTCACACCATGAGCTTCGAGCTGGCCGTCATCGCCGCCCTGCTCCTGGCCAGCATCGTGGGGATGTTGGCCCAGCGGCTGCGGCTTCCGTACACCGTCTCGCTCGTCATCGTCGGGCTGGTTTTCGCCGTCGTGCGCGACCGCTTTTTCCCCGGCTTCGACCCTGGCCTCCACCTGACGCCCCAGCTCCTGTTCACCATTCTCCTCCCGGCCCTGGTGTACGAGGCCGCCTTCCACCTGGAGCTCCGCCACTTCCTGGAGACCTGGCGCACCGTTCTCGTGCTCGCCGTACCGGGCGTCCTGGTGGGTACTGCGCTGACCTTCGGCGCCTCCTGGGCCGTGCTTGGGACCTTGGGACTCCAGCTTCCGTGGCCCGTTCTCCTCCTGGCCTCCACCATCCTCGCCGCGACGGACCCCGTGGGCGTCCTGGCCCTGCTGCGCGAGGTGGGCGCTCCGCGCCGGCTCGCCGTCATCATGGAGGGCGAGAGCCTGCTCAACGACGGGATCGCCATCGTCGCGTTCGGCGTTGTCCTGACGGCCCTGGGGCTGGACCCGCACCACGCCACCCTGACCTTCGGCTGGGTGGTCCGCTTCTTGAGCTGGGAGATCCTCGGCGCGGTCCTGATCGGCGGTGCGCTTGGCCTCGGGCTTTCCTGGCTGACCTCGACCATCGATGACCACCTGATCGAGATCACGCTGACGACGATCTCCGCCTTCGGCAGCTTCCTCCTGGCCGACCAGGCCCATGCCTCGGGCATCATCGCCTGCCTGGTGGCCGGCGTGCTCTCCGGAAACGTGGGGGCCACCTACGGCATGTCCGCCTCCACCCGCGTTGCCGTCACCTCCTTCTGGGAGTACGCCGCTTTCGTTGCCAACTCCATCATCTTTCTGCTCGTGGGGCTCGAGACCTCTCCCATGCGCCTGGTGCAGATCGCCGCCGTCGTCCTGGTGGTCTGGCTCTCCATGCAGCTCGCCAGGAGCCTGTTCATCGCCGGCTCGCTTCCCATCATGGAACCCGTCCGTTTCGCCTCCCGGAAGGGCCTGGTGGCCGTTCTGACCTGGGGCGGGCTTCGCGGCGGCGTGGCCATGGTTCTCGCCATGTCGGTGCCACGGACATGGGCGTACCGCCAACAGCTGATCGACGTGGTCTTCGGCGCGGTACTCCTGACGATCCTTCTCCAAGCCCCCACCATGCCCCTTCTCCTCCGTCTCTTCGGCATCGGCCGGGACAAGGGCTTCCGCCAAGAGGCCGTGCTGCTGAGGACGCGGCTCCGAGCGCTCAACGAAGCCGAGCGCTACCTGGAGCGCCAACACGAGGCCGGCGCCGTGCTGCCGGAGGTCTACGAGAGCCTTCGGAGCGAGTTCGTCCGGCGCCGGGAAGAGCTGGACACGCTCGGGAAGCAACTCCGGATCGACGCGGGAGCTATCCTCGACGAGGAACGGCGGGAGCTGGAGCGGCAGCTGGCGCTGGTGGAGAAGGAGTCCGTTCGCCAGTCCTACGCCCAGGGCGCCCTGGATGACCACCTGATGCGGCGCCTCGTCCGGGAGATCGACGACCGGATCCTCGCCCTGGACGAAGGCCCGAAAAGCTCCACCAGGGGGTGAGGGCGCAGCGAACGCGGACGGACGTGGTCCGCTGTCACCGCCAGCGCCAAAGGCGTTGACGACAGCCACCGGCCGTGAGAGTCTAAGCCAGCTCCCGGCAACCGTCCGGCGCGGTTTCCGTATTACGTGGGGGAGTATTGAACCAACATGTCAGGATCCCGCACCATTCTCTGCACGCTCGTGGCGGCCTCCCTGTCGCTGGCGGCCTTCGCCGGAAGCGGTGAGGAGCCCCCCTCGACGCTGGCCGAGATCGTCCGCTCGGCGCTCCACACCAACGAGGTGATGGAGCGGGCGAGCTCCCGTATCCGGCGCTCGGCGGCCGACGTTAAGCTCGCCGGATCGGCGATCCTCCCGCGCTTCGAGCTCAACGGGCGCTACACGCGGTACCAGAAGGAGGTCTCCTTCGACGTTGGAGGGGGACAGTCCTTCGTGCTCCAGCCCCTCGGTGACTGGAACTATTCGGCCGACATTCGACAGACCCTGTTCTACGGGCTGCGGGACTGGCGGGCCAGGGACGTCGCCCGCCTTCGCCGGACCATCGCCCGGATCGACCGCTTGAGCACCGCGTCCGACCTGACGCTCCAGGTCAGTCAGGCTTTCTTCGACGCCGTGGCGGCGCGGCAACGTGTTGACGTTCGCAGGGCCACGATCAAGCAGGTGAAGGAGCAGCGCCGGGTTGCCCAACGCCGCTTCGAGGTGGGGGAGCTGACCTCGGCCGACGTGGCGCGCTGGACGGCACAGCTGGCCGCCGAACGCCAGGCGCTCGTGGTGGCCGAGGGGCAGGCCGAGCTGGCACGCCAGCGCCTGGCCCGGCTCGCCGGCCTCCGGCAAGTCGGCCCCCTCAACCCTCCGGCGACGGTGCCGCCGCCACCGGGTACCGACGAGGAGCTTCGCCACCGCGCCCTCGAACAGCGTCCCGAGATCGCTTCTCTGGACACCCAGCTCGAGGCGGCGGGCCTGATGATCCGGGTCGAGAAGGGCGCCTGGCTGCCCGAGCTCGACGCACACATCCAGTACGTGGAGCAACGGGCGGACTTCCCCACCAAGAACTGGTTTTCCCTGACCTTCAACCTCCGGGTCCCGATCTACGACGGCGGGCTGACGGCCGCACGGGTCGCCCGGGCCAAGGAGGACCTGGTGGAGGTGGAGGTGCTCCGGCGCAGCATGATCAAGGCGATTCTCGACCAGGCCGATCGCGCCATCATCACCTACCGCACGGCCGTTGCAGCCCTCGAGGCCTCCAAGACCCGGCGTGACGCGGCCCGCGAGGCTCATCGCCAGGTGGACCGCGCCTACACCGTCGGGGAAGCCACGGCAACCGATCTCCTGTCCGCCACCACCGAGATGACCGATGCGCGGATCTCCGCCATCATCGCCCACTGGACCCGCGAGGTCGCCGCCATCGCCCTGCGGCACGCCATCGGGATCCCACCGGTGCCGGACGTCAACCTGCCCGGCGGCCTGGCAGAGCCCGTGCCGGCGCCATCCCCGAACGAGGCCGCAACACCAGCGCCCCCACCCCACGAGACGAGGAGAAGCCCGTGACACGACAACTGAGCGTTTCGTTGCTCTCCCTCGCCCTCGTCGCTGCAGCCTGCGGCGGTCGTGGGACCGACACCCCGGAGATCGCCAGGGCGGTCCGCGAGAAGGCCCTGGCTCCGCGCCCCGTCCGCTTGATCACTCCCGAGGTCCGCGAGGAGCACGCCACCCTCGACCTGGTGGGCCAGCTCAAGTCCGACGAGCTGGTGGCCGTGCCTGCCGAGGTGGAGGGCCGTGTCGACAAGGTCCTGGTGAACGTGGGTGACGTCGTCCGGAAGAACCAACCCCTGGCGGAGATCGATCGCTCCACGTGGAAGAACCGCCTCGAGCAGGCCGAAGCCGAGCTGGGATCGGCGGTCGCCGACCTGTCCCTGGCCGAGAAAGAGCTCAATCGCAAGAAGGACCTTCTCTCGGACAAGACCATCTCCCAGGCGGCCTTCGACCGGGCCCAGGCCCAGTACGATCTGGCCGTGGCGGCCGTCAAGAAGGCCCAGGCGGCCCAGGATCTGGCCACGAGGAACTGGGAGCGGAGCGTCGTCCGCGCTCCGTCCGCCGGCAAGGTCGCGCGGCGCGACGTCGATCCGGGGGAGTGGGCCGACGTGGGGAATCCCATCGTCGAGCTCTCCACGGGCCGCGGCCTCAAGGTCTCCGCTCGGGTCCCGGAGCGATTCGCCTCCACCTTCCGGGGGATCCAGTCGTTCACCTTCACGGTTGGTGAGAAGGGTCCATCCATGACCGCGAAGATCTTCAGCATCGAGCCCGTCGTCGAGGGCAGCTCCCGATCGTACGAGATCACCGGCCGGGCGAAGAACCCCGGCGGAAGGTACCGTCCGGGCATGTTCGCCAAGGTCCACCTGGAGGCGCCCAGCGTCAAACGCTCACTCTGGTTGCCGCGGACGGCCGTGGTGGCGTCGGACATGCCGGAGATCATGCTCGTGGAGGGCGGCACGACAGCGATCCGCAAGGTGCAAACGGGGCGCCGGCAGGGGGGCAAGGTGGAGGTCGTGTCGGGCCTGAGCGCGAACGAAAAGGTCATCGCCGACGTGGCCGGCCTGGCCCGGGGCATCCCGGTGAAGATCGTGGGGAGCGAGGAGAGGGCGAAGGATAAGGGATAGAGAGGATACGGACCAATGAATACGGATAGAGAGGACACGAGACCGATGCGAGAGGTGTGGAGAGCCGGGCCCTCGAGCCCCCGGGCGTGTTGCGTTGCCCCCCGGCCCGTCTCCAGCAACCCCCTCTCCTCCATCCCGTTCGCGAGCTCTCATTCTTCTCCTTCATTCCTTCTTTCCAGCGCCTCCCACCTCACTCTTGCCCCATGAACCTCTACGATACTGCCATCCGCCGTCCGGTCTTCACCGTCATGCTGATGGCGGCCCTGATCGTCTTCGGCGTGCTGGGCTACGTCTCGCTGCCCATCAACCTCCTGCCCTCCCTGGACATCCCCGTGGTCACGGTGACCACGACCCTGCCAGGCGCTTCCCCCGAGGTCATGGATTCGGACGTCACCGATGTCATCGAATCCGCCGTCAATACCATCGAGGGGATCAAGCACATCAACTCGTACTCCGGCCAGAGCATCTCCCAGGTGACCATCACCTTCGATCTGGAGCGGGACATCGAGACGGCGGCCCAGGACGTGAGGGACAAGGTCTCGGGGGCCGTTGGGAACCTGCCGCTGGACGCCGAACCCCCCGTTGTCCAGAAGCTCGACATCAACTCCAAGCCCATGCTGTGGATCGCACTTTCCGGACTTGACAAGCGAAGCATCTCGGACTACGCCGACCGGGTCGTCAAGCCACGGTTGCAGTCCGTTCCGGGCGTGGGGAACGTCTTCATGGGAGGGTTCCGCAAGCGGATGATCCGAATCTGGCTCGACCGCGACAAGCTGGCCGCCTTCCACCTGACGCCGGGTGATGTCGTCCACGCCCTGGGGCGGGAAAACCTCGAGCTGCCCGCCGGCTACATCGAGGGTCCCATCGAGGAGCTGGCCGTCCGCAACATGGGCCTGTTCAAGAACGTCCGTGATTTCGATCGCATGATCATCGCCGACGTCAAGGGACGTCCCATCCGTCTTGCCGACGTGGGCTTCGCCGAGGACGGAATGGGCGACGAGCGGGGTGTCGGGCGGTTCAACCTCGTTCCGGCCCTGGGGCTCGGTATCGCGCCCCGCTCCGGCGCCAACCTCGTGGAGGTCTCGAAGAAGGTCCGCCAGCGGATGGCCGAGCTCTCCAAGGAGTTTCCCAGGGGCGTCGAGTACGATATCGCCTTCGACGCCGCCGAGTACGTGGAGAAGTCCATCGAGAACGTCCAGGTGGACATCCTCTACGGCGCCTTCCTGGCCATCCTGGTTGTCTTCGTGTTCTTGCGCTCCTGGCGGTCGACCATCATCGTCTCGCTGGCCATTCCCACGTCCCTCATCGCGACCTTCGGTTTCATGCGGGTCATGGGCTTCTCCCTCAACAACCTGACGACCCTGGCACTGGCCCTCTCGGTGGGCGTCGTCATCGACGACGCCATCGTCGTCCTGGAAAACATCTTCCGCCACCAGGAGGAGGGCGAGACGCCGGTGGAGGCCGCCCACAACGGCACCCGCGAGATCGCCCTGGCGGCCATGGCGGCCACCTTCTCCATCGTCGCCGTCTTCATCCCGGTGGCTTACATGAAAGGGATGATCGGCCAGTTCCTCTACGAGTTCGGCCTCTCGGTTGCCGTGGCCATCCTGATCTCCCTCTTCGTCGCCCTGACCCTGACGCCCATGCTCTCCTCGCGCTTCCTGCGGGTCCGTCCCAGGCACGGCACCCTCTATTCCCTGCTGGAACGGGGCTTCTCTGCCCTCGAGCGAGCGTACTCGAAGGGCCTCGGCTGGACCTTGCGTTTTCGCTGGTCCACCGTCGCCCTGGCCGGCCTCCTCTTTCTGGGCAGCCTCGCCCTGGTTCCCCTCATGGGGGCCGAGTTCGCACCCCAGGAGGACATGTCCATGTTCATGGTCAACATGGAGGCGCCCGTGGGCACCTCCATCCGCCGCATGGACGCCCTCCTCCAGCAGGCCGAACGCATCGTACTCTCCCAACCCGAGGTGCGTTCCGCCTTCGCCGCCATCGACATCGATGAGCGGGGCCTGGTCAACTCCGGCGTCATCTTCGCCCGCATGATCAAGCCGCGCTACCGCACGACCACACAGGGCCAGGTGGTCGCACGCCTGCGGAAGAAGCTGGCGGCCATCGAGGGGCTCGAATCCCGTGTCATTCAGTTCTCCTTCTACAACACGAGCCAGGGCGGAGACTGGGATCTGGCCTACACCATCACCGGCCCCAACATCCACACCCTGGATGCCCTCGGCAAGAAGGTGGCCGAGAGGCTCGGGCAGGTGCCCGGCATCGTCGACGTCGATACCAACCTGGACCTCGAACAACCCCAGCTCCACATCACCGTGGACCGGGACCGGGCCCACGATCTGGGCCTGGACGCGGCGTCGGTTTTCGACACGGTGTACTCCCTGGTCGCCGGACGCAAGATCGGGTCCTTCACGACCGAGGGCAAACGGTACGACGTCCGCGTCAAGGTCGTCCCCTGGCAGGCGAAGAACGCGGCCGACATCGGCGCCCTCCAGATCCGGACGTCATCCGGCGCCATGGTCCGCCTGGACTCGGTCGTGCACATCACGCCCGGCTACGGTCCGGTCAACATCAACCGGACGGACCGGGAGCGGAGCCTCTTGCTGACCGCCAACCTCCACGGGATCCCACTGAACAAGGCCCTGGAAGAGCTCAAGAGAATCCTGGCCGAGGAGCTTCCCGCCGGCTACCGTGGCAAGCCCTCGGGCCAGGCCGAGGATTTCGCCGAGTCCATGAGCTCGCTGCTCTTCGCGCTGGGCCTGGCCATCCTGATCGTCTACATGGTGTTGGCCAGTCAGTTCAACTCGTTCCTCCACCCCTTCACCATCATGTTCGCCCTGCCGCCGGCTGCCATCGGCGCTCTCGCCGCCCTCTACCTGACGGGCAACACCTTCAACATCATGTCCATGATCGGCATCATCCTGCTCTTCGGGCTCGTGACGAAGAACTCGATCCTGTTGGTGGACCTGACCATCCAACGGCGCGAGCAGGGACTCGACCGGGACGCCGCCCTGCGCGAGGCCTGCCCCATCCGTCTCCGTCCGATCCTGATGACCGCCGTCTCCATGATCTTCGGCGTCCTCCCCGTGGCCCTCGCACTCGGGGAGGGCTCCGAGGCCCGCGCCCCCATGGCCATCGCCACGGCGGGCGGCATGCTGACCTCCACCCTGCTGACACTTTTCGTCGTGCCGGCGGTCTACTCCATCCTGGACAGCGGGGTCGAGCGCCTTCGCCGACGCCGCCAACGCCGCTGGATCAGCGGGGGCTGACCCCGGCTGTCCCTGCCATGGAGCTCCTCGGCGTTCTCTCCGACTCCCACGACGAGCTGGCACGCCTCCGGGCGGCTGCCAACATCCTCCGCGATCGAGGCGTCACCACCGTCATTCATTGCGGTGACATCACCTCCCCGGAGAGTGTGGCCCTGCTGGCCGGCCTTCCCGTCCAGTGGGTCTTCGGCAACTGCGACTGGAGCCAGGCAGCTCTCCGCCGGGCCATGCTCCTTCACGGTCACATGTGCCACGGCCGTCACGGGACGCTCAAACGAGCCGGCCGTTCCATCGCCTTTACCCACGGCGACGACCCCGTGCTCCTCACCCGGTTCCTTGAATCCGGCGGCCATGACCTCGTGCTTCACGGCCACACCCACCGGCGCGAGGAACGCCGGGTGGGCGCCGCAAAGCTCCTCAACCCCGGTGCCCTCCGCCACGCCGATCCGCCCGGGTTTGCGCTCGTCACCCTTCCCTCCCTCCATGTCCAGTGGTTCGATCTCCCCTGAGGGCCTGGACCGCAGATGCTCTGGTATGCTGAGCCCCGTACGGGGGCGCTGGCACGGGGGTAGTCGAGCAACGGCCGGGCTTGCGCGCCCGGAGCGGGGCGAAGCTCAGAGGAGGACGAGCCATGACCGATGCATCACGACGACCCGGAGACGACGCCGAAGTCTGCGCGACGGAGGCCGAAGGGGGCTTGTTGCAGGAGTGGGCCGTCCGCTGCCTCGCCCGCTTGTTTTCAGCCATGTCCGATCCGACGCGCCTCCAGATCCTCACCATCCTTGCCGGGAGGGACGAGATCACCGTGGGAGAGATCACCGAGCTGGTGGACCTCTCCATCTCCGCGGTCAGCCACCAGCTTGGCCTCCTCCGCGACCGCGACCTGGTGACCGCGCGCCGCTCGGGCCGGCAGGTCTTCTACAGCTTGACCGACGACCACGTCCGTGCCCTGCTGCAAACCGGGATCGAGCATGCCTGCGGCGACTGCCGCCAACGCCGCTGACCGCCGCCGGAGCCTCCACCGGCTCCGGGCCGCCTTCGGGACGTGGCCCGGAAACGACGCCCCCTTCCTGATGACGGACCCGGCCTCACCCCCTGCGGAAACGCTGAGAGCACATGTGGCGTCACGGGTGTTAGGCAGCTGAAATGCCACCAGCCGGGGGCCATGCTCACCCGCGGCGCTCGATCTCGGGAATGATGCGCTCGCGGATGGCATCCCGGACGGTGCGGAAGACGGCCATGCGGTCCTCCTCGCTCCCCGCGGCGGTGGCCGGATCGCGGAAGGAGATGTGAACCTGCTCCACGGGCCGGGGGAAAACCGGGCAGCTCTCCCTGGCCGAGTCGCAGACCGTGATCACCAGGTCCCACGCCTGGTCCAGGTAGATACCAACGTGCTCCGGCCGGCCCGCCGCGATGTCCATACCCACCTCCGCCATCGCTCTGACCGCCAGAGGGTGGACGCGATCGGAGGGGCTTGTCCCCGCCGATCTCGCCTCCCAGCGGTCGCCCAGGAGGCCGTTGATCCACCCCTCCGCCATCTGCGACCTGCAGGAGTTCCCCGTACACAGGATCAGCACCCGCTTCCTGTCAGCCCCTCGTTTCAACTGAACCTCCAGATTCTCGGCCTGGCGCCATCGAATGCTTGACGTCGCGGCTCAATGGTACTACATTTCGCGTGGTGACGAAATGAAGCACTCTCCCCTCACCCGCCTCGTCCAGACCCACAAGGCCCTGGCCCACCCGGCCCGCCTGCGCATCCTCGCCATGCTGCGCGGCGGCGAGCTGTGCGTCTGCCAGATCACCGCCGTCCTGGGGCTGGCGCCCTCCACCGTCTCGGCGCATCTCAAGGAGCTCCGGAACGCGGGCCTGACGGCCGAGCGAAAACAGGGGAAGTGGATCTACGTCGGCCTGAGCGACGACGACGAGCTCCGCGAAACGCTGGGACGTGTCGTCGCAGAGCTCGCCGGCGATCCGCTCGTGGTCGACGACACCCGAATGGTCGCCGAGCTCCAGCGGATTCCCGTGGAGACGCTGTGCCGGGACCGGGCCGACATGGCCACGAAAGAGAGAACGACATCATGACAGGGGAACCACCGGTCACCAAGAAGCTCTCCTTCCTCGACCGGTATCTTACGCTGTGGATCTTCCTGGCCATGGGCGCCGGAGTGGGCATGGGTTGGGCATGGCCCGGTGTCGCCGCGTTCTGGAACCGATTCTCAGTGGGGACGACCAACATCCCCATCGCCCTGGGCCTGATCCTGATGATGTACCCGCCGCTGGCCAAGGTGCGCTACGAGGAGCTCCCCGACGTCTTCCGGGACTGGAAGATTCTCGGGCTCTCGCTCGTCCAGAACTGGATCATCGGGCCGGTCCTGATGTTCGCCCTGGCGATCCTCCTGCTGAGGGACCACCCGGCGTACATGACCGGCCTCATTCTCATCGGGCTCGCCCGCTGTATCGCCATGGTCATCGTCTGGAACGAGCTGGCACATGGGGACACCGAGTACGCCGCCGGGCTGGTGGCCTTCAACAGCATCTTCCAGGTCCTCTTCTACAGCCTCTACGCCTGGGTTTTCATCACCAAGCTGCCCCCCCTCCTCGGCATCGAAGGTTCCTTGGTTCAGATCACCATGGGGCACATTGCCGAGAGCGTGTTCATTTACCTCGGAATCCCCTTTCTCGGCGGGATGATCACGCGTTTCGTGCTCGTCAAGGCGAAGGGCCGTGACTGGTACGAGCATCGGTTCATCCCGCGCATCTCGCCTCTCACGCTGATCGCCCTCCTGTTCACGATTCTCGTGATGTTCAGCCTCAAGGGAGAGCAGATCGTCCGGATCCCCTGGGACGTGGTCCGCATCGCAATCCCACTGATGATCTACTTCGTCGTCATGTTCTTCGTCAGCTTCTGGATGGGCCACAAGATCGGCGCCGGCTACCCGAGGACCGCGACCCTGTCCTTCACCGCCGCCTCCAACAACTTTGAGCTGGCGATCGCCGTGGCGGTGGCCGTTTTCGGCATCGGCTCCGGCGAGGCCTTCGCCGCGGTCATCGGCCCCCTGGTGGAGGTGCCCGTTCTCATCGGCCTCGTCAACGTGGCCCTGGTCTTCCAGAAACGCCTGTCCTGGCGCGCCGCCCCGAAGCCGCCCAGGGCCGTCCGGCCGCCGATCCCCCAATCGGAGGTGTGAGATGTCCGAGAGGAGAGTCATCGAGATTCTGGGCCCCGGCTGCCCCCGCTGCCAACAGGCCTTCCGCGTAGTGAGTGATGTGGTGGAACGGGCCGGCCTCGACGTGGAGGTCCACAAGGTGGAGGACATCGATCGCATGATCGAGCTGGGAGTGCTCGCCACGCCAGCCGTCGTGGTGGACGGCGAGCTCAAGCTGGCGGGCCAGGTGCCGAAAACCAAGCTGGTACGGAAACTCCTCGGGATCGAGGAGTGAGGAGGACGGCGCGAGGAGTGAAGAGTGAGGAGTGAGGAGTGAGGAGAATACCGAAGAGCTCCCGCCCACCCGGCGTCCACCTCCGAACCCCTACCCTTTCTCGTCTATCTTCTATCGTTTATCTTCTATCCTCTAACTCCTGACTTCTCTCTTCTCCCTTCTTCGGAGGCTCTTGTGAGAGAACGAACGAAGCTCCTCCTCATCGTGGGTGTCTTCCTGGCCGTTTTCTTCCTCCCCATCGAACACGCCAGGGTGCAGGGCGCACTACTGGAAGGCTTCTACCTCCTCAAGTGGTACGCCCGCGAGCACGTGATGCTCTGCCTGGTGCCGGCCTTCTTCATCGCCGGCGCCATTGGCGAATTCGTCAGCCGGGGCGCCGTCCTCAAGTACCTGGGAAGCTCCGCCAAACGCACGGTCGCGTACGGGGTGGCCTCGGTGTCGGGGGCAATCCTCGCCGTCTGCTCGTGCACCGTGTTGCCGCTGTTCGCCAGCATCTACAAGCGCGGCGCCGGGCTCGGGCCGGCGGTCGCCTTCCTCTACTCGGGACCGGCCATCAACGTCCTCGCCATCATCCTCACCGCGCGGGTTCTCGGCCTTGAGCTCGGCATCGCCAGGGCGATCGGCGCCGTGGCGTTCGCGGTGATCATCGGATTGATCATGGCGGTCCTCTTCCGCAAGGAAGACCAGGAGCGCCTGGCGGGCGGCGTCGATCCCTTCGCCGCCCAAGCGGGGCCCGGCGAGCGGCTGCGCAAGGGCTGGCAGGACTCGGCGTTCCTGGCCGTCATGGTCGGCATCCTGGTGTTCGCCAACTGGGGCTCGCCCAACCGCGAAGTGGGCCTCTTCGCCATGGTCTGGAGGATCCACTGGCACCTGACCCTCGGCCTCCTCGTGGTGCTCGGCTACATGATCGTGCGCTGGTACCACAAGGAGGAGCTGGGCGGCTGGGTGCAGGCGACCTGGGTGTTCGCCAAGCAGATCCTGCCGCTCCTGTTCGGCGGTGTCCTGGTCGCCGGCTGGCTCATGGGCACGCCGGGCCATGACGCCGGCCTGATCCCGGCCGCATGGGTCGCAGCGGCGGTGGGAGGCAACTCCATCTGGGCCAATCTGTTTGCCTCGATCTCCGGGGCGTTCATGTACTTCGCCACCCTGACCGAGGTGCCAATCTTGCAGACCCTGCTCGGCGCCGGCATGGGTCAAGGCCCGGCCCTGACCCTGCTCCTCGCGGGTCCGGCTCTGAGCCTGCCCAACATGCTCGTCATCAACTCGTACCTCGGTCCGAAGAAGACGATCACCTACGTCTCCCTGGTCGTCGTCATGGCCACCATCACCGGGATGGCCTACGGCGTCATGCACGGCTGACCGCTGGTCCCGATCACGGCCCTGCGGTTGGAAGCCGACCGGGCCCCCGGCGCCATCACCACCTCGACGAAGTCACATGGCCATCGCGCTCGCTACCGGCTGGTTTCACAGCTACCCGACGGCACCATCTAACCGTCTGGTACCGCGTCGACGCTGCACCACGTACTGGGTTGTCGCCCCCGGGATTCGACCACGGTCTTGCCGGGTACGAACGATCCGGCGTATCCAGGGTTGCCCATGAGACTCCCACTGCTGGGCGAAATGCAACGTCCCTGGCGGCGTTTTCTCGATTCAGCCGCTCGACGTGCCGCCAGCACGCCTGCGCTTGCGAATCGTGCGAGAGCACCGCCGGCCACGGCGTCTCCTGCCCTTCGCAACGATGTTTGACGAATACACCGGGCTAGACGATCCGTTCGCGGATGCGGGCGGATACGATGTCCATCAGCCAGACGGTGACGGCGATCAGGAGCACGAGCGTGCCCACCTCGCCCCATTCCCCCAGGTCCACCCTGGGCTTGAGAATGTAACCGATGCCGCCGCCGCCAACGAAACCGATGATCGTGGACATGCGAACATTGATGTCCCAGCGGTAGATGGTGAAGGAGAGGAAGGGCGGGATCACCTGGGGCACAACGCCGTAGCGGATTACCTGGAGCGTGCTGGCACCTGTCGCCATGATGGCCTCCACCGGGCCCGGGTCGATGCTCTCGATCTGTTCGGAGTAGAGCTTGGTCAGGGCGGCCACCGAATGGACCCACAGCGCCAGGACGCCGGCGAATGGCCCGATGCCGACCCACGAGATGAAGATCAACGCCCAGACCAGGGGCTCCACGGCACGGACCAGGTTCATGACGGTTCGCGTCGCCGTGTAGAGGAGGCGCGACAGCGCGCTCCCCCGCGTCAGGTTCCGGGCGGCCAGGAAGGAGATGGCAAAGGCGGCCGGAATGGCGAAGGCCGTGGCCATGAATGCCAGGAAGATGGTCTGCACCAGGAGTAGAACCCCCTGGTGAAGCACGGCTCCCGAGGGATGAACCAACCCGCGGACGATGTCGGAGGCCTTGGAGAACTTGGTCAGGAAGGTCGGCAGGTCCACCTCGGTGATCAGCCAGCCGGTGAAGAAGGTCAGCTCGATGAAGAGGATGGTGAACCACCCCCGGAGCGTGTGCGTCCAGGGAATGTCCCGCTCCCGTTCGGGGATGCCGCGGACCAGGGCCCGGCCGGGTGACGCACCGAGCCAGCCGCTCAGGAGGTTCCAGAGAATGGCCAGGACCACGGCGCCCGCGGTAATCCAGGCATAGTGGAGAAGGTCCAGGATGTCCTCGGCCCCGAGAAGCATCCCGGCCGGGCTGCGCCGTCCCGAAAACGCCACCACAAGCAGCTCGATCATCAATCCGGCGCCGGTCAGCAAGACGGCGTCCACGGCCACCGACTTGAGCCGCGCCATGCTCTTGGCCCAGTGATCGTCCCTCGTGCTCAGCTCGATTCCTCTCGGCATCGTCCCCTCAGGCCATGGCGTTGGACGCCGGCTCGGCGTCGGTTCCGTAGATCTCCCGGTAGGTCCTCCGGTCGAACTGGTCCGGCTGTCCCTCCCAGACGAGCCGCCCTTCCCGGAGGGCCACCAGGCGGGTGGCGTAGCGCTTGACGAGGTCCACATCGTGGAGCGAGCAGACGACCGTCAGCCCCTCGTCCCGGTTGAGGGCCTCGATGTGGCGCATCAGCGAGTGCCGCAGCGCGGGATCGAGAGAGGCCACCGGCTCGTCCGCCAGGATGATCTTCGGTTTCTGGAGGAGCGCGCGGGCGATGGCCACCCGCTGCTGCTGCCCCCCGGACAGTGCGTCGGCCCGCGCGGCGGGCCGGTCACGCAAGCCGACCCGCTCCAGCGCCTCGTGCGCCAGTCGCCGGTCCTCGGCGGGATAGCGCAGAAAGAGGCTGGGCAGCAGCCGCGCCCTCCCGAGACTGCCGGAAAGCACGTTGTCGAGAACGGAATGGCGCCGCACCAGGTTGAACTGCTGGAAGATCATGGCGATCTGGCGGCGAAGCCGCCGCAGCTCGGCGCCCTGTGCCCCCGTGATCTCCCGTTGGAAGATCCAGATCCGGCCAGCCGTCGGGTCCACCAGACGGTTGATGCACCGGAGGAGCGTGCTCTTGCCCGAGCCGGAGAGTCCGACGACCACCAGGAACTCGCCCTCGCGCACCTCGAGGTCGATGTCGCTGAGCGCCCGGACACCGCCTGGGAACACCTTGCTCAGTCCCTCCACGCGGATGGCGACCGCGGGCCCGACGAAGCCGGGCATCAGCCACCCCCTCCACGTCGCTTCCGTTTCTTCTCCAGCTTCTTCTCCACCGCCTCGAGGATTCTCCCGGCGCTGACGCCCGATTGCCGCAGGGCCTCCCGGAATGGATCGAAGGCCGCGTCGTTGCACGGAGTGGCCGCGACACCGGCCACCAGGTCGTGGTACGCGGCCTGACCCTCGTCGGTCTTCAGAAAGCGTTGCAGGGAAGCCTCAAACCGTTCCCAGACACGCCGCGAAAAACCCTTTCGGACGCAGCAGACGTCGTTGGGAATGGGATCGGTCAACGCGATGATCCGGACGACCTCCAGGAGATGACGCCGGCTCTCATCGTCGGCCATCCGCTTGATGATCAGGCGGCGGGCATCGCCGACCAGTGTCCGGTCCCTGACCTCCCGCTCGCCGGGCGGCGAGTAGAAGACCGCACCGCCGGCCACCTTGCCGTCCATGACCGCCTGGACGACATTGGGATGCCCGCCCGCGAAGTAGACGTGCCCCAGGGTGACCCCCGCCCGGTTGAGCAGGGCCCGCGCGAAGATGTGCCCCGAAGTCGAGGTTTCGTCGGAAAATGCGAAGGACCGGCCGTTGAGATCCTCCAACCGCCGGATTCCCGAGTCAGTCCGCGTCAGGATGCAGCCGTTGTACGTGGTCGTATCCTGGGCCACGGGATTCTCCGAGCTGTCGATGACACGAGTCTCTCGCAGGGTGCCCGGACGGTCGTACTCCAGCTCCTTGCGGCCGTCTCCCACCAGGTCGTAGGGGCCCGAGAAAACGTGGCTCGACGCCGCCGCGTCGACGCTCCCCGGCTGCTCCACCAGGCGGCGAACGGCGTCCTTGTCGTCCCTGGCAGGAACCTCCACCCAGCCTGGGGCCGCCCGGTTCAGCCGTTCCGAGAGGACCTTGCGGAGCTCGGGATTGAGATTACGGGGGATCGCGACCCTCCGGCCCGCGAGATCGGCCAGGGATGCCGGTTCCCCTCCCCCGCTCCGGGCGATGACGATGACGAAGAGATCCAGGGAGCGAACCACCTGGAGCCTGGCCTCGGCGCCGTAGCGCGCGTGGGCCAAGACGTAGGCGAAGGCGGGGATCCATGCCACGTCGGCCTGGCCGGAGCCAAGTGCCTGGATGACGGCTGCATAGCTCGTTGGCACCTCGGAGCGCAGGACCAGGCCGCAGTCGTTCTGGATAAAACGGGCCAGCTCATCACCGCGGCGGACCAGGGTTCCCTGCTCCACCGAGGGGACGAACAGCATCCGGATGACGCTCTCCCCGCTGGCCTCGAGCACCTGCCTCCTGTGGATACCCCAGGCGAAGGCCAGGAAGGCCGCCACGGCCAGGGTCACACCCACCCGCTGTATCACGGCCCCGCGGTGACGTTGCCGGGCGCTCACCGGCGCACCCCGGCCCGTTTTCCCGGAAGATCATCCCAACCCGTGGTGGATGCCGTGAAGCACTTCATCGGAACGGCCGAAAGGGTACCACAGCCGCGTACGAGCCCACGTCATTCGTCCCGCCCGGCGAAACCCTCAGTGGACCGTGCCCTCGAGCCCCCGGCCCGTGCTCAGGAGGATCCTCCAGCTGACGTTTACGTGGCTCCGGCTCGAGGGGAGGCGAATCGTGCCGCTGACGACACGCTCCTCGGGGGCAAGGTAGGTTTCGTAGAAACGCACGGCATCCGCCCCGCCGCCATCCAGGCGCTGCCACTGCCCGCTCCGCTCGCTGCGAAGGGTCCCAAGTATGATGCGATCGAAGCCGCCGCGGTCAGTGGCCACGAGAGCGCCCCGCTCCACGGCCACCTGCACCCAACTCCCGTAGGCCGATACCGCGCTCCCGAACGGCGAGGGGTTGCTCAGGGTCACCCTCAAGGTTCTCCCCCTCCGGCCGACCTCCACCTTTGGCTCGAAGCCAGGGCCCTCCCCGCGGAGGTACCGGAGGAGCGCCTCCCGGCTGATGCCCACGGCATCCCCCTGGGGCGGCAGGGTCACGAGGTCCCAGCCAACGACCTCCGGCATCGCCACCGTCTCGGCGTCGTGGAGCCCCGCATCCAGACGGCTGACGTCCATCCAGCGGAGGGCCACGGTGTCGCCGGCCTTCCACGGCCGTCCACTCCATGTGACCGCCCTCCGGAAGGTGAAGCTCCGGTCCAGGGGCGACTGCGTCGACATCTTCGCCATCATTGGATCGGTCAGGGAATCGAGATCCCTCGCCCATCGCAACAGGGGCGGCTCCGTTCGAGGCCGCAGCACGAAGGCGATTCTTGGGCGAACCAGGGTGGCGGCCAGCGGCGCCAGCTGATCGGCCAGGGTCAGGTTGGAGCGCTCGGCCCCGGACCGCTCCCGCCCGACGGCGCCGTACGCCAACACGCTGCAGTGCCCGGCCGCGGCGATCACCCGAAGCACCCGGGGATCCCGGAGTTGCTTCGATGTAACGAGCGGAACCACCGGTACGCGCGCGACCTGCGCCAGGTTGGCGACGAAAGCCGCCAGACTCTCATTGACCAACGGAAGATCGAGGACGATCCCGGCGGGGCGCCGAGCCTCGCCAAGGCTGTCCTGCAACACGCCCCACACCGGGATGGCGGCGTTGGGATCGAGCTTCGGACGGAGCGAGGTCAGGCGAACGACGATGGCGACCGGCAGCTCACCCCCGACGGATGCCTCGGGATACAGCTTGACCACCGGTACGTTGCCGGCAAGATCGACCTCTCCGACGCGGAGGGCCAGCTCGTCCACCCCGGCCTTGGCCAGGAGATCCGCCTCCACGGCATCGAGCCCCTCCCTTCCCAACCACACGACAGTCCTCCGAAGGTGATCTGAAGGGGGACTCGGGGCCGCCTGACGGTGTCCGCCGCACGCAGCGGCAACCAAGCAGGCTGCAAGGATGGTCGGGAAAAGTCCCGCGCGCCGCGTCATGGCTTCATCGTAGCAGAGGCCCGCGGGAACTCCAGCCGAACCGCAAGGCCCTCCCCGGTATTGGACGCCTGGACCGAACCGTGGCACCGCTCGACGACCTGACGCACCAGGGCCAGGCCGAGGCCGGAGCCCGCGCCGGTGGTCGAAAAATGCGGCCGGAAGAGATCCGGAAGCAACTCCTCCTCCACCCCGCCCCCGGTATCCCGAACCTCCAGGCTCACGGTCTGGGCCGTGCAGGTGACCTCGATGACGATGGTGCCCCGCCGGCCCTGGAGAACGTTGAGACTGTTCTGGACCAGGTTGGAGAGCGCCCGGAGAATCCAGTCCCGATCTCCCACGACACGGCATGTCCCCTCGGGCGGCACCCGGCGTTCCAGCGTGATGCCACGGCGTTCCAGCACGCTCGGCACCGGAAGGTGGGTCACCAGCTCGGCCGCGTCCACCAGCTCGGGCTCCCAGCTCTCCAGCGCCACAAGGTTGGAGAAGGACGAGGCCGTCTCGCGCAGCTTCTCCACCTGCTCCGAGATCTCGCCGCAGGCCTCCCGCACGAGGGCCGCCAGATCTCCAACCGGACGGCGGGCGTTCTCGTCGAGCTCCTGCACCCACAGCCGTATGGGGGTCAGCGGATTCTTGACCTCGTGGGCCACGATCCGCGCCATCTCTGTCAGCTGTTGGAGACGGTCGGCGCGCACCACCTCGCTGATGTCGTCCACCACCACAACGCGGCCGATCCGGCCGCCCGGCAGCGGTACCTTCGCCGTCCCGACGCGCCAGGTGACATCCCTCCCCGGGAAGGGCTGAACGGTCTTCACCGTGGGGCCGTCGCCGGGAGCATCCGCTTCCTCGCCGGCCGCCACCTCGACCGCGAGCCCCCCATGCTCCTCGAGAAGGGCCGCCCCCGCCGGGTTGACGAATCGCACCTCGCCCGCCTCCTCCAGGACGATGACCGCCTGCGTCAGTGTGCTCAAGGTGATGCGGAGCAGCTCCTCCTGCCGCCTCAGCCGGCGTTCCCTCTCCTGGACCTCCAGGCTCATCCGCCGGACCGATTCCACAACCTGTGCGAGATCCGTCTCCTGGGGCACCGGAACCTCCCCAATCACAGCTCCCTTCTGGACCCGATCCGCCAGCTCCACCACCGAGGCCAGGGAGTCTCCGAGCCGCCGCTCGACCCGCATGGTCACCACAAGCGCCCCGAGCGCCGCCAGCAGGGCGCCCGTCAGCAACCAGTCGAGAACGCCCGGCTGACCCCGTGCGCGTCCCGGATCCCGCACGAAAAGCTCCAGGAGGTAGGGCCGGCCGTCGATGGAGACCGCACCCGAGGCCACCACCCGCTCCCGCGACGAGTCCACCGCCGGGTCGTCCCGGCCCAGCAGGAGGTTGACAAAACCGCGGCGGTTCGGCAGGCCCGGCAAGCGCCACTCCGCCAGGAGATCGGGCCGGGAGACCCCCACGATGGTGGCGCCATCGAAGATGGTCACCTCTGCGCCGACCTCGGCGGCCAGCCAGGAGGCCAGGTCGTCACCGACGCCGTAACCGCCTTCCAGGTGCTGGGCGGTCCAGCGCGCCGCATCGAGCATGTCCACGGCGATGATGCGCCCGATGCGCACCACCTCCGCCCGCAGGCGCACGTGAAGCACGACCGTCAACAGGAGCAGAGGGAGGATGACGGAGCCAGCCACGAGCCGCCGCAATCGCCCCCCGAAGGTGCGGGTCAGTCCCCGTCCCAGCTGCGGCCGGGCGGCCATGACCGTGCCCGCCACTCCCCACAGGATGGCCAGGAGGAACCGGAGAATCCACACGGATGCCGGAGGAGCGTTGTAGACGGCGGCCACCAGCCAGTCACCGTGTCGCGTCACGCGAGCCGGGAGCTTCCTGTCGCCGGCCTCGACCCACGCCCACCCACTGCCGGCGTGCCAGATCCGGCCCGCGGACCGCGTGCTGATACCCGCGATGGAGTGGTGCAGGGAGGCCGCCACACGGCCTCCCCTCCCGAGCGAGGCGAACCACACTTGGCTCCTGCCGGAAACGCCCACCGGCTCGTAGGGCTTCCAGTCGGCCAGCCAGTGCCACGGGCCCGAGGCCACGATGAGGCGCGCCACCAGGTTCCGGCCGGAGGGCAGCTCGCCCAGGTTCCACGAGGCAAGCTCGGCGACCGAGGATCCTGCGGGAGCAAGGTCCCCCCACCTGGAGACGACCACGCCGTCACCACGCTCCACGCGAATGGAGGTTGGCAGGGACCACTCCGCCGCCCGCCAGCGCTCCGCCAGAGCGGGTGCCAGATCATCCATGTGGCACCCTGCCAGGGGGGCAGGCAGGACCTCGTTCAAGGCCAGCGGCAAGCCGGAAGGCGTCGAGCTCGATTGCCGCCGTTCGCTACGGATCAGGAGCGGAGGAACCGAAACAAGCTGGGCGGCCAGGGCCGCCACGGCCACCACGAATCCCACCAGGAGCCGCCCCTCCAATCCACCCCCGAGACTTCCCTCGCCGGCGCTCCAGATGACGCAGCCCAGCGCCACGATACCGACGACGGCCCAGCCCGGGACCAGGGCCGTTTCCGGCAGCCACGAGGAGGGAGAAAACCTCGCCGGCAGGCTCGCCATTGCAGGAAAGAGCGCCAGGGCCAGCGCCACACCGAGGTTACGAAGCCACGGCCGCGCTTCCCGGAGAAAACTGCCGGCCCCGCCCGCCCCCACGAGAAGAAACGGCGCCGCCGCCCACACCGGCTGCCCGGCGGCCAAGACCGAAGCGTATCCCACCGCCGCCACGGCCACAGCCGCAGCCGGCCACTGCCACAGCGCGACGACCGCAAGGAGCCACCACGGAACGTATCGGACAGGGCGGGGCGGCCGCCAACCGACTCGGTCGCCGGTCAGCGCCAGAGAGACCCCGGGGTACTGGGGAAGATCCACCCTTTGCCAACCGGGGCGGGCGTTGGCGGCGATCCGCAAACGAAAGCCGAGCTGTCCCATGCCCCAGATGGACCGGCCCCCGACGGCAGCACGATCGACCACCAGGATGCCCCCGATGAGCTTTCCCTCCGCCAACACCGGTTCGCGCAACACCAACGCCGCCGAACGGACCCACCACTCGATCCGCCATCGACGCTCCCCGAGCAGCTGCACGCCGGGCGGAACCTGCCGCTGCTCGCCAGCCCAGGCGACCACGCGGCCCCGATCGTCCACCAGGTAGACCGTTCGGCCCGCCACCCCGTCAACCGCTTCGCCCAGCGCGTGGAAGAGCGAGCTGGGCTCCAGGACCTCGCCGGCCGCGGCGAAGGCCTGGCGAACCCTGGGATGCTCCGCAGCCAGGCGGGCGCCGTCCAGCATGGACCGGCACCGCTGCTCAAGGGCCTGGGACATGGAGCCGAGGTCGAGAGTCCGGGCACCGGGGAGCGGCCGCAGGAACACGAGCCCCAGGGCCACCACGCCCACGGCCGCCCACCCCAGCTTTCGCGGGCGGGCCACCAGGACGACCAGCAGCAGGACCAGCCCCGGCACCACCGGAGAGGGCGACCACCCCGGCCACGGACCGGCGACGGCAAGAACCGCCGCGGCCCCCCACCACACCAGTGACTCGCCGGCCGGGTTGCGGAATGCCACCATGTTCCGAGTATACGGCGCTCCGGCCTCCCGGCGTCCCGGACCCAAGACTTGTATACTGGATCAATCGAGGAGGCGACCATGCGACGTCGTTCGATGTTCTTCGTTTCAGCGAGTCTCTTGCTGGGCATTCTTCCACTCGCCGCCGGGTCGACCGCCGCTGCCCAGGTCTCCGCTTCGGGGGCCGCCAAGGCTGCGCTCCTCGATCAACGGGGCCTCAAGCAGCTCCGGCACGGAGACCTCGATGCAGCGGAGCACTCCTTCCGGAAGGCACTGGAGCTTGGGCCGGACGACCCTGACGCCTACCATGGGCTTGGGAGGGTTGCCATGCGGCGGCACGATTACCGGGAGGCCCTCTCGTACCTCCTCCGCGCCCGCGAGCTCTACGCCCGGCGCGCCGCCCAGGCCGGCGCCACCCGCCTGGAGGCAGCGGCCGAGCTGGACCGCCACCGCCGATCGGCCTCCGACCAGGCGGCGTCCTTCGCCGACGCCGGTTGCCTGACGGAGCGGGGCGTCGACCTCTGGATGTCCAGCCCTCAATCCGGCGGCGAGACGGACGGGCCCGGTGGCGTCGACCTCCGCGGTACCCCACCCGGGCTGTCCTTCCGCATCGGCACGTGCCAGCTCCACCTCGGGCATTTCGAGGCCGCCCGGACGGAACTGGAACGGGAGCTGCTCATTGCCCCCGGCAATGCAGCGGCTCACCTCAATCTTGCCGTCGTTCTCCTCCGCCTGGACCAGCCCGCCCAGGCTCTCGAGGAGCTCGATACCGCCGTTCGCCTCGGTGCGAAGGAACCCAAGGGTCTTCGATCCGACATAGTCGCCGCCAGACGCTGACCGATCGTGCCATGGCCGCAGGGGCAGGCCTCAGGATCTGCAGGAGCCGATCATCCCGCCCGAGCGGACCCTCAGCGAGCCCAAAGCCTGAAGCGCTTCGAGCGTGAGCGCACGCTTCGAAACCTGAGCCTCCGTCTCGGCACGGCCCGGCGAGACCGTCGCCAGGCGCTCCTTGCACGGCTCAGAACGCCGATTCCGGTGTATCCTCCTCCGGGCGACTGCCCCGTGCGGGAGGATCATGTCCGAGACCTTCGATTACGCCGGGGCCGGTTTCAAGGCCGGCCTCGAGGTGCACCAGCAGCTCCTGACCGAACACAAGCTCTTCTGCCGTTGCCCGGCGGGCCGCTACACCCGCGAGCATGATGGAACCGTTCTTCGGCACATGCGGCCCACGCTCTCCGAGCTCGGCGAGTACGACGGTACGGCGTTGATGGAGTTCAAGACCAGGAAGAACATCATCTACCTTCTCAACCGGATCAACACCTGCACCTACGAGATGGACGATACGCCGCCGTTTCTCGTCAACGAGCGGGCCGTGGACATCGCCATCGAGCAGAGCCTGATGCTGGGCTGCGACATCGTGGACGAGGTCCACATCGCCCGGAAACAGTACCTGGACGGCTCCATCCCCACGGGGTTCCAGCGGACCGCCGTCGTCGGTGTCAACGGCTCGATCCCATTCCGAGGCCGCCGGCTGAGCATCACCCAGGTGACCCTCGAAGAGGACAGTTGCCGTGAGGTCTCCGACCGCGGCCACCTGATCGTCTGGCGAACGGACCGGCTCGGCACACCGCTGATCGAGACCGTCACGGGGCCCGAGCTCCGGAACCCCGAGGAAGTGGAACAGGCCATCCTCCTGATCGGCAAGCTGTGCCGGTCCACGGGCCACGTGCGCACCGGGATCGGCGCCAGCCGCCAGGATGTCAACGTCTCCGTCCGCGGGGGCCGCCGCGTGGAGATCAAGGGGGTTCCCAAGGCCTCCTGGGCGCGGCGCCTGGTCCACGGCGAGGCTGTCCGCCAGGTCAACCTCCTCCGTCTGCGGGACGAGCTGCATCGCCGGGGATTCACGGAGCCGGCGGACCTGGGGATCGAGCACCGTGACGTTACGGAGCTGTTCCGCCGTTCGGTCCTCCCGGCCCTCCGCCGCGAGGCCTGGGAGCGCTGGGTGGAGGCCGGGGCCCGGCGGCCGGGCTTCGAGCTCGGCGAAGGACCGTTCACCGTTCGGGCTGTCCGGCTTCGGAGCCTCGCGGGTCTCCTCGGGCATCCCACCCAGCCCGGCCGCGACTTCTCCCACGAGCTGGCCGGCCGGATTCGCGTCATCGCCACGCTGGACCAGCTGCCCATCCTCCTTCACGACGGGGCCTGGCCCGGCGTCCCCGGCGCCGCCGCCGAGCTGGACGGCCTTCGGCGGGAGCTGGGCTGCGCGGCCGATGACGCCGTGCTCGTGGTCTGGGGTCCCGAGCGGGACACGGTGACGGCCGCCGAGGAGATCCGCCTTCGCCTGGAGGACGCCCTGGACGGCGTGCCAAGTGAGACGCGGCAGCCATTCGCCGACGGCGGCACGGACTTCGAGCGAATCCTGCCGGGGCCGGACCGTATGTACCCCGACACCGACAGCCCGCCCCAGCCGCTCGAGGCTCCCCGCGTCCGGGCGCTCCGCGGCGCCCTGCCTCCGCCTCCCTGGGAGCGGGAAACCGCCTGGGGCACCCTCGGCGTGCCGGCTGCCGACATCGACGAGCTGATCCGCCACGGCGGGGCTCTCCTGGTGGACCGCGTCGTGGAGGAGGCCGGCGCCGATCCCCGCCTCGCCTGTTTCTTCTTCGCCGAGCGTCTCAAGGGCCTCCGGCGCGAAGGGCTCCCGGTCGATGGGATTGCCCCCACCGTCTGGGTCGAGCTGTTCCGGCTCTTCGCCAACATGCTGGTGTCCCGTGAAGCCTGGCGTCTCCTGGTCACCGCCCTCGCCATGAATCCGGGGCGCGCGCTGCCGGAGATCGTCCGGGAGCTCCGCATCGGGGAGCCGCCGGCTGGATGGCAGGAGGGGCTCGTCGAGCTCGCCCGGACCGCCCGACCGGACCATCCCGACGGCACCAGCGCCCAGCTCCGGCGCTACCTGATGGGACGGGCCATGGAGACGCTGCGCGGCCGCGTTCCCGCCCGGACGGTGGCCGAGGTGATCGTACGGGAGATGGAGGCCGCACCGTGAGCCAGAACCAGGATCCGCTCAAGGGGTACTGCGGGCCCGCACGGGCCTGCCTGGAGTCGTACGGCGTCCGCGTCTGGAGCGACGTCCGGCTCGTGAACGCGGCCGGCTCGGTCTTCGAGGGTGTCATCCTCCCCCGCTCCGAGACCTTCGACGACCGTCACATCAGCCTCAAGCTGCACAACGGCTACAACGTCGGCGTCCACGTGGAGCGGGTGGCCTCCATTGAGGGGCTCGGCTACAAGGAGGCCGTCTACAGGATCCCCGAGCAGGAGTTCCCCTCCCGGCCCGATCTGCCCAGCGTCAGCCTGCTCGGCACGGGCGGCACCATCGCCTCCCGGCTGGACTACCGCACCGGGGCCGTCATCCCTGCCTTCACGCCAGGCGAGCTCTACGGCGCCGTCCCCGAGCTGGCGGACATCTGCAACCTGACGACCCGCAAGATCTTCGGCGTCTTCTCCGAGAACATGGGCTGGGAGGAGCACACGGCCCTGGCGGAGGCCGTGGGCGCCGAGATCGAGGCCGGCGCCGACGGCATCGTCATCGGCCACGGAACCGATACCATGGGCCACACGGCGGCCGTCCTGAGCTTCATGGTGCAGGACTCGCCGGTTCCCATTGTCCTCGTGGGCAGCCAGCGAAGCTCCGACCGGCCCTCCTCCGACGCCGCGCTCAACCTGATCCACGCCGTGCGCGCCGCCGGCCACGGGAACATCGCCGAGGTGCAGATCTGCATGTTCGGGCCCACCTCGGACCGCTACGCCCTGCTCCACCGTGGGACCCGCTGCCGCAAGATGCACAGCTCGTACCGCTCCACCTTCCGCACCGTGGGCGACATTCCGCTCTGTCTGGTGAACACGGAGTCCTTCACCGTCATCAACGAGGACCACGTGCCCCGGGACCCCGGCCGGAAGGTCCGCATCGACACGCGGTACGACGATCGCGTCACCATCCTCTACTACTATCCCGGCATGAAACCCGACGTGCTGGACGCCCTGGTGGACGCCGGCTACCGTGGCGTCGTCATCGCCGGCACGGGTCTGGGGCACGTCAACAAGCCCCTCTACCCTGCCATCGAGCGGGCCGTCTCCCGCGGCGTCCACGTGATGATGACCGTCCAGACCCTCTGGGGCTTCGTGCAGATGTACGTCTACGAGACCGGCCGCGAGCTCCTCCAGCTCGGCGTCGTTCCCCTGGACAACATGCTCCCCGAGACCGCCCTGATGAAGCTGGGATGGGTCCTGGGCCACACGGAGGACCGCCAGGAGGTGGCCCGGATGATGCAGACCCCCATCGCCCACGAGATCACCGTCCGCGAGCCCCACAACGGCTACCTGATCCTCCAGGGCGGCCTCCCCGAGGTGGACGAGTTCGTGGCGGCCCATTGGAAGTAGAAGCTATTCCACCGTGCGGCGCGAGGAAGTCGTCGCACCGCGCGTGCGCGGCTCGCCTCGGCGATGGCGCGGATCAAGGCTGGGGCGGACAGCGGCGAGCCCGTCCCCATCCGTTTGACGAGAACCGGCGCCGGTGCTACCCTCCCGGCCGCGATGGACGGCTTCCTGCGTCCACCGACTTTCTTGGAGTCCCCAAACCATGAACTTGATAGAATCCGTCAAGAAGCTGTTCGTTCTCCAGGGTCCGCCCGCCGGCGTCCGCCTGGGACGCAACGACATCTGCTGGTGCGGCAGCGGCAAGAAGTACAAGAACTGCCACCTGGCCTCGGACGAGCGCAAGCGGGCCGCCCAGCGCGCCTCGGCCGTGGGTGGTGGCGGCGGTGGGATGTTCTGAGCCCGACCGTTCGCCAGTTCTCCGGACAGGGTGTCGGGTCGAGGGATTGTCGTGTTTCCCTCCCCGCGCGAAGGGTGGCGGACCCCCCTTGGCTCCGGCGCCCGTATCCCACTGCGCGTTCGCCATTTCAGTCCGACGAACGACGTACCGCAGCTCATCGAAAATCCGCTGAAGCGGCAGGTTCGGCCGCTATTCCGCATCGAGGTTCTTCAGGATCTTCCTTGCCAGCGGTTCCTTGATTTCGTTGTGCCGGGGTACCGCCTCGATTGCACCGGTCCTCGGGTTGATCCACAGCGAGTGCGATCTTCCCTCTCGCTTCAGGTAGCAACCAGCGATCCTTAGCTTCCGTTCCAGCTCCCGCCGTTTCAAGCGATCAGCACCGTGTCCTGGATCGCGTCCTCGGGCAATCCACGAAGGATATCCTCCCTGCGGTCCGCAAGAATAAGCTCGATCGCCTGGCGGAGGTTGTCTTTCGCTTCGGCGATCGTCTCGCCCTGTCCGTTGGCACCGGGCACTTCCGGACAAATGGCCCAGTAACCACCCTCGGGCGCCGGTTCGATGATCGCCGTGAACTCTCCTTTCATCGTCTATCCTTTCGCCTGACCACCGGACAACTGGCTCCCCGGCTGAAGAGCCAACTCATCTTGCAGAGGGTTGTTCTTCGTCACCGTTCCACTGGCCTCCAACTTCCATGGTACCACGATGTTGTGATTCCGGAGCGTGTCAGAGAACCGAACCTCCCGGTTCCACAGGAGGTCCCGGCCTCATGCGTTCATCCTTGACCATCGTCGAGTCCGGTGATCGATGGTACGCATGCTTGGCGTCACGCGAAAGCCATACTCCCTGACTCCGACGCCCGTTTCACCGCGGCTCCCCCGGATGGCCGCGTGGAAACATCCTCCTTCTCCGGCGGGGAGGAACCGCCTTGGCGCGTGGGAAGTGAAGGGGCCCCACCGGAGTGCGTTGCGTGCCCCCTGCGGGGCAGGACGCTTCACTCGAAGGCCAACGGATGCCGCGGTTGCTCTTCTCGCGCAGCGCCGGTCTTCGCGTATCCTTGTTTGGGCGGGGGCGTGATCTCGACGCCGCTGACGGCGCAGCGGAGGCGGTCGCCGTGGCGCTCGAACGGGATGGCGGTCAGGCGGTGGGAGCGCTCCTCGATGGCGACCTCCACGCGGGCCAGGATGTCGGGCTTTCGGACCTCCTCGCCGACGACCATGTGGCGGACCAGGGTCAGGGCGTCCTCCAGGTGCAGGATGCCGCCGGTAACGGGCTCCC
>JAADFK010000093.1 GCA_013152925.1 Acidobacteriota bacterium
TCCATCGACCTGCGGTATGGCGGCCAGGCGAGCCAGAGCATTGCGTGTACGAGCAGCGGGACGGACTACCAGAGCGGGGCCGTGGTGTTCAACGATCCCTGCGGGGATATCGCGCCGCTGTCCAACTGTACCGGGACCCTGGCCTACGGGGGGCCGTTGTTCTACTCCTCCACCGAGACCTTCGACGGGACACCGTGGCACCCCGCGACGGGACTGTTCGTGGTGGTCAACGATGGAGCCCAGTGCATCGGTGAAACCGATTTCGCGGAGATGATCACCCACGAGCTGGGCCACGGTCTGGGTTTCGGCCATCACACGGATCCTGACGCCACCATGTACTCCCAGTGCTGTCATTACCCGCGGGGCGCAGGGCTTGGTGCCACCGACAGCGCCTGCGCCGCCTATCTCTACCCGGAGCAGGCCACGCCCCAACCGCCGACGGCTCCCGCTGGGCTCACCGCCACGGCGGCCTCGTCCACGCGGGTGGACCTCGCCTGGACCGATACTTCGGGGGACGAGGACGGTTTCCGGATCTACCGTTCGACGGGTGGCGGTTTCTTCCAGGTCGGCGCGGTGGGCCCGGGAACGACGGCTTGGTCCGACACGTCTCTGGGCCCCTGCGCCAGCGTCCAGTACCGGGTCACGGCGTACAACTCGGCCGGCGAGTCCACGCCGTCGAACGTGGCGAGCGCAGAGACGCCGGGTGTCGCGCCGGAAGCACCCTCGGCGGTCATGGCGCAGGCTCCCGGCCCCCACACGGTCATCGTGTCGTGGAGCAACGGCGCTGTCGGCCAGGACACGGTGGAGGTGCAACGTGCCACCGGTCCCGGCACGTTTTTTGGCCTGGCCACCCTGCCAGGAGCCGCCGTCTCGTTCACCGACACGAGCGTGCAACCGGCCACGACCTACCGGTACAGGCTGAGAGCGTTCAACGGGTGTGGCGCCTCGCCGGACTCACCGGTGGCGAGCGTTCTGGTGCCGCCCGGGGAGGAGCCCCTGGCGGTGACCTTCCAGTGGGACCCTGCCGCCCCGTGGATCGGGAGCCCCGTGCGGTTCGCGGCCCAGGCCAGCAAGGCGGGGGCCGCGTTCCAGTGGGACCTTGGAGACGGGACCACGGCGAGCGGGGCTTCGGTGAAACACCTGTACCCCAGCGCCGGAGACTACTCCGTGCAGGTGACGGCGACCCGTGGCGACGAGTCCGCCACGGCCGAGTCCCGGATCAGTGTTTCGAAAACGCCACCCCTGCGCTTGCCCCGGCGCGTGCAAAGGGTGTTCGCGGTGCATTCCCGGTGAAGAGCACGAACCCGGCCTCCGGGCGTTCTGACGATCCCGGCTCGCGGCGAGCCGTCCAGTCCCGGGGTCGTCGGGGGCTCACGGTGGATTGACGGATATGGAAGGGCCCACACTCCGCCCCACGGATTCCGTCACACGGCTCCGCGGGGTTGGGCCGGTCCTCCAAGGCGTGCTCGAGTCGTGCGGCGTTCACACCGTGGGAGATCTGCTGCTGTGCGTGCCCTACCGCTGGGAGGACCGGAGCACGGCGGTTTCTCCCGCCGACGTGCTGGAGCCCGGCCGTCCGGTGCTGGTCAGGGGCCGGATCACGGGTCTGAGGCTCGGACGTCCCCGGGGGAGGGGCCGGCGCGTGGTCACCGCCGTCGTGGCTGACGAGCGGGGAACGCTGCCGGCGGTCTGGTTCAACCAGCCGTGGGTGGCCAAGGCGCTCAGGGGGCGTGGGCCGCTGTTTTTCTTCGGAAAGGTGGAGCGTCACTCCAGGACGGGTCGCCTGCAGCTGGTCAACCCGGAGATCGGTGCGGACGGTGAGGCGGGGGGCGGGATCGTTCCGGTGTACCGGCCCATGGGGCGTCTTGGGGGGCGGCGGCTTCGCGGTCTGGTGGAGCAGGCGCTGGGAACCTTGGACGAGCTCGAGGATCCGGTGCCGGAAGATGCGCTGAAGGGGCTTGGGCTCCCGAAGCTGAGAAGTGCTCTCGAGAGGCTGCACCGTCCGGTGACGCCAGCCGATCCAGTCGAGCGGGCGGCGCTCCTGGGGGCCCTGGAGAGACGAGAGACTCCGGAGCAGTTACGGCTGGCCTTCGACGAGCTGCTGGCCCTGGCGTTGGCCGTGGGATCGGTCCGCCAGAAGCGGCGCCGGCAGCGGGCCGTGTGCCGCGTACAGCGCGGCGTCCGGGGCCTCGATCTGCCCTTCGAGCTGACGGAGGCCCAGCGACGGGTCGTGGCAGAGATTCTCGGGGATCTCGGCGGGCCGCACCCGATGGCGCGGCTTCTCCAGGGCGACGTGGGCTCGGGCAAGACCGTGGTGGCCGCGCTGGCCGCCCTGGCGGTGCTGGAGGCGGGTCACACGGTCGCGTTCATGGCTCCGACGGAGCTCCTGGCGGAGCAGCACGTGGTGAGCCTGGGCAGGCTGCTCCGGGGAACCGGTTTCGAGCCGCTGCTGCTGACGGGCTCGCTCGGGGCGGCGGAACGGCGGCAGGTGCTCGAGCTCCTGTCCGGCGGCGGGCCACACCTGGTGGTCGGCACCCACGCCCTGATCCAAAGAGCGGTCCAGCTGGAGGGCCTGGGCCTGGTCGTGGTCGATGAGCAGCACCGTTTCGGCGTCGCCCACCGGCAGGCGCTGGTCGCCAAGGGGAAGGCGCCCCACCTGCTGGTGATGACGGCGACGCCGATTCCCCGCTCCCTGGCCCTGGTGGCCTACGGCGATCTCGAGCTCTCGGTGTTGGACGAATTGCCCCCCGGGAGACGGCCGGTCCGGACCATCGTACGGCGCCGCAGCGAGGCCGGGAGGCTCTGGAGCTTCCTCGCCGGGGAGGTGGCGGCGGGGGGGCGTGCGTACGTGGTCTATCCTCGCATCGAGGCGTCGGGAGAGCTGGAGGTTCAGTCTCTCGAGGAGAATGCCGAGCGGCTGCGGGCGAGCCTGGCCGGCCCCGGTGTCGGGGTGGTCCACGGGAGGATGGGCCGGGCCCAGCGTGAGGCGGCGGTTGCGGCGTTCCGTTCGGGCGAGATCGGCGTGCTCCTCAGCACCACGGTGGTGGAGGTCGGTGTGGACGTTCCCGAAGCGACGGTCATGGTCATCGAGTCGCCCGAGCGCTTTGGGCTCTCCCAGCTCCACCAGCTCCGGGGACGGGTGGGGCGTGGGCATCGTCCCTCCTGGTGCGTTCTTCTCGTGCCGGATGTGCTCCCCGCGGCCGCCGAGCGCCGCCTGGCGGTTTTTGGCTCGACGAACGACGGCTTTCGCCTGGCTGAGGCCGACCTGGAGCTTCGGGGCCCGGGCGAGATCGCCGGTTTCCGGCAGTGGGGCGCCGATGGCCTGCGCTTCGCCCGCTTGCCGTGGGACCACGAGCTGCTCCAGAAGGCCCGGCAGGTGGCGGCAATGCTGGCGCGGACCGGAAGGCTGGAGGAGGTTCTGCAGCGGATGGCGCCCCACCTGGCGGGCGGGGAGGTTCCCGGTGGCGGATGATCCGCACCGCGCCCGGGATCCCGGCGGGGAGACACGACCCCCGTCCGCTCCGGAGGGTGGACCGGTTTCGGCGGCCGCCGGGTGGTCGCGGGTCCTCCGGCTGATCCTGGGGTGGCTCCTGGTCGGTCTGGGTATCGTCGGCCTGTTCGTTCCGATTCTCCAGGGAGTCCTGCTGATCTCCCTGGGCCTGTTGATGCTGTCCCGGGAGTCTCCGGCGCTGCGGCGCCTGGGCCGCCGCCTCGGTGAGCGCTTCCCCTTCCTGCGGCGGCTGCACGACCGCCTTCAACGACGGCCTCGAGCCGGGGATCCCGGCGAACCGCCCGCGGACGATTCTCCGTCCGGCGGGCGATCGGGAGACGCGCCGGATGCCGGCGAGTAGGGTCCGGGGATGGCGATGGGAGGGTCCGGTATCCGGGCTTGCGGTTGCCACGGGGCGCTCAGCGGGCGTGCGTCTCCAGCGAACGAAGAAGGTCCAGGCCGAGGGCCGCGAAGAGCTCCGGCAGGCGGTGGATCGGCAGGCCGACCACGGTGTGGGGATGTCCCGTCACGCTGGCGACCAGCAAGCCGCCGAGGCCCTGAACGGCGTAGGCGCCGGCCTTGTCCATGGGCTCGCCGGTCGCCACGTACCAGGTGATCAGACGGTCGTCCAGCGGAGCCATCACGACGCGGGAGGTGTCCACCAGAGAGACGATCGTGTGGTCCCGGGCCAGGGCGATGGCGGTGTGGACCTGATGTTCCTTGCCCGCCAGCCGCCGGAGCGTGGACCGGGCCTCCGCCGCGTTCTTCGGTTTGCCCAGGGTCCTTCCGCCCAGGGCAACCACTGTGTCGGCGGCAAGGACGGCCTCGCCGGCATGCCGGGCGGCGACGGTGAGCGCCTTGTCGCGGGCCGCCCGCTCACAGAACGTGAGCGCCGTCTCCCCGGACCGGGGAGATTCCTCCACGCCGGCCGGGTCGATGCGGTAGGGGATGCCGAGCCGGTCCAGGAGACGGCGGCGCCGCGGTGAGGCGCTGGCGAGAATCACGACCGCCGGAGTCCCGGCCGAACCGGAGCCGGGAGCCTTCAGGACTCCACCTCCACGATCAGCACGGACTCGTGGCGGCTGACCACCTTGACCCGCGTCCCCAGCGGAATGCTCTCGCCGCTGACCGTCCGCGCGGCAAGCTTGACGGCGCATCCGCCCACGTCAAGCTTCACCTGCCCGAAGCCGCCGGGCGGGATGGCCTTGACCACCGTGGCTTCGGATCCGCAGCAGCGCAACCTGTGTTGGGGGTCGCAGGCCCTGCAGATCCAGGCTCTGAGCACCAGGGAACCCACCAGGCCGACTCCGGCGGCCACCAGGAGGACCCGTCTCGACGACATGGGTGTCGTGCCATCGAGGATCAGGCCCACCAGTCCGAAGACCGTGATGAAGGAGATGAGGAAATCGGTCCGCGGCGTCTTCATTCCGGCCCAGTGCTCGTGGGCTGGAACGATGACGCCGTCGCAAAGCGCCGAGGGGTTGAGCAGGCGCCGGATCAGACCGCTGACCACCGCCAGAACGAATCCGAGAAGGAAGACGGCCAGGAAGGCGAAGGTGACGGTCATGGCTTGAGTATACCTTCAACTCACGGCTCGTGCCGAGAGGCCTCTGCATCTTCGCCGGCCTCGGAGGCGGGGGCCGGTTCGGGAGCTTCGAGCGTCCGGCAGAGACGGTCGAGGGAAAGCGTCCGGCGAAGGTCGAGGTCCTCGGGCAGGAAGGGAGAGAAATCGCTCGGGAGTGGTGCCTCGGCCACGTACGGTTCCCCGGTCCGGGGATGGGGCAAACGGAGCGCGGCGGCGTGGAGGAGCGGACGATCGACACCGTCCGTGGCCCCGCCGTAGAGCCGGTCCCCGGCCACGGGGTGACCCAGGTGTGCCAGGTGGACGCGGACCTGGTGGGTCCGGCCTGTCCGGAGAAGACATGCCACCAGGGTGGTGTCCCTCGGACCCCGGCCCAGGGGGCGGATCAGCGTTGCCGCCGGCCGGCCCCTGGTATCGACGCTGAAACGCCAGCGGTGGTCCCGCTGGCGGGCGATGGGAGCCTGGACCACGCGGGCGTCCGGGCCGAGGTCGCCCAACACCACGCCAAGGTAGAGACGGCAGACGGCGCCGGTTCGCCACGCTTCGGCGATCGGAGAAAGGACCTGGGGCCGTCGGGCGAAGAGCAGCACGCCGCTGGTCAACCGGTCCAGGCGATGGAGGAGCCGGAGGAAAGGACGGCGGCCCTCCTGGCCGGCCAGCTGGACCAGAAGGCGCTGGTCGAGGGAGAGGTCCGAGGAACCGGATGTCTCTGAGGGCTGGGACAGCACACCCGCGGGCTTCAGCGCCGCCAGGAGCCAGCCATCGTCACCCAGCACGGTGACCGGGTCGACGGACGGCGAGGCGGCCGTCACATCCTCCGAGAGGAGCTCGATCACATCGCCTGTCGCCACGGTCCGGGAGAGCACCCTGGCCGGACGGCCGTTCCGCCAGATCCTTCCCTCGGCGGCGAGCCGTCGGGCGGCCCGGCGGGAGAGGGTCGTGGCCGCCGCAACAAACTGGTCCAGGCGCTGAGCGTCGAGGGAGGGTGGCACCACGAAACGGCGCGGTGGGGCCGTCACGAGGGTGATTCCAGCGGCAGGCGGATATGGACCGCCGTTCCCCGGCCCGGCTGGGACTCGATGGAAATGGTTCCCCCGGACTCCCGGACGAGCTTGTGGGCGATCGCCAGGCCGAGGCCGGCCCGCCCGCTGTGCTGGGGGTGGAAGGGGAGGAATGCGGTCTCCACGAGATCCGCCACCATCCCCTCGCCGTGATCCACCACGTCCACGTGGACCCAGGCGCCGCGGAGGTCCACCCGGAGGAGGATCTCGTGGGGAGCCGGAGTGTGCTCGACGGCGTTGATCAGGACCTTCCCAAGGGCGGCCCGGATCATGTCGGCATCCCAGCTTACGACGAATCCCGGCGCTTCGATTTCGAGCTGCACGGCCGCCGGTTCACGGAACAACCCCTGCCGGCCGTCGGTGGCGAGGGAGTCGAACAGCGCTCCCAGAGACAGGCGCCGCGGCCGGGGCCGGGCCGGACGGCCGAAGAGCAGCATGTCCTCCACCAGCTTCCCCACGTGATCCAGCTGGGCGAGGAGCGTGGAGGCCGCAGGATCATCACACTGGAGGGCGAGGGTCTCCGCCTGGAGGGTCATGGCGAAGACCGAGTTTCGCAGGGCGTGCGCGATGCGGTTGACCAGCCACTCGGCGTCGGGCGCTTTGGGGGCTTTCTCCATGGGTCCTCTCCTGTATCGCCTGCGGCCGGGCTACATCTCGGGCCGTTCCGGCGTCGTTGCGGGGAGCGCGCGGGTACGGGCCCAGGATCGGATGGCCTTGAGCTGTTCCTCCATGGTGCGGGAAAGCGGGATGACCTTTCCGAAGGCGACGAGAAGGTCGTTTTGGGTGAGAGGTTTCTTTTGGGCCACGGTGCTGATGCGGGCCGAGATCACAGCCTGCTCGATCTCGGCGCCGTTCCACCCGCGGGTTGCGGAAGAAAGGAGCACCAGGTCGAAGGCGGCCGGATCGATGCCCTGGCGGCGCATGTGGATCGACAGGATCTCCTTGCGCTCCTCATCGTTGGGGAGGTCGACGAAAAAGACCTGGTCGAAGCGCCCCTTCCGGATGATCTCGGCGGGCAACAGGTTGATGCGATTGGCCGTGGCAGCCACAAAGACCTCGGCCCGGTGCTCCTGCATCCAGGTCAGAAATGTGGAGAAAATGCGGGTCAGGGAGCCGGACTCCCCTTCGTGGTACCCGGCGATGCCCATCTCGATCTCGTCGATCCACAAAACGGCGGGCGCCACTGACTCCACGGCCTGGAGGGCACGGTGGAAGATCCACTCCGGCGAGCCGTGGGTGCCGGCGAAGACCAGGTTCATGTCCAGCCGGAACAGGGGAAGCTTCCACACCTGGGCGATGACCTTGACCGCCAGGCTCTTGCCGCAACCGGACATACCCATCATCAGCACACCCTTGGGGATGGGAAGGTTGTTCCGGCGGGCCTCGGCCGTGAACAGGTCGACACGTTCCTGGACCCACGTCTTGAGCTGGTCCAGGCCGCCGATGTCGGCGAGGCCCTCCTCTGTCGGGACGAATTCGAGGATCCCCTCCTTGCGGGTGATCTGTTCCTTCTCGAGCAGGACATCCTTGAGGAACTGCTCCCCCAGGGTTTCATGCAGGGGCAGAAGGCGACGCAGGAGGTGTTCCGCTTCCGTCAGGCTCATCCCCTTGAGGGCTGTCACCAGTCGATCGGTCAACGCCGGATCGGCCGTCCGTTTGCCCATGCGTTCCGTGATCAGGGCTCGAATCTCGGACTCCTCGGGAAAGAGCGAGACGACGACGTAGGAGACCGGCTTGAGGGCCTCCGGCACCTCCAGGCCGGGGGTCAGGAGGAAGAGGAAGCGGCCACCGTTACGGACCGCCATGGCCGTATCCCGGAGACGGCGGAGGACTCGCCGGTCGTCCAGGAGGCTGCCAAGATCCTTGAAGACGTAGAAGCCGTTGGGTCCTTCCCGGCAGATCCATCCCAGGGCCTCGATGGGGTCCTGGAGGTCGTCGGGCCCTCCATCCTGGAATCCGTCGACGCAGTTCCAGACGAGAACGGGGAGGGGCTTGGGGCGAGCGCCACGGGCGAAGGTCTCCAGGAGCCCCTGGAGCCGTTCTTCCTCGGCACCGACGACAAACACCAGGGGGTACGCCGAGGCGAGTGCTGTCTGGATCTGCTCGCGGGTCGTTCGCACCCCTCCATTGTACCCAACCCGGAGGCGGCCGGTGAGCTTCCACGTCCTCGAAGGTCATCGAGGGTTCCAACGGCCGGCCCGGTGCACTCCCGGTCCGCGCTCAGAACGTGGAGCAAGTCGGGTATACTGCTGGGGTGGAAGCGCAACTGACGGCCGCCATTTCCATGATCCAGGCCAATGCCATTTGGTTCGTGCTGGTGGCGCCCGTGATCATTCGCATCGTCGGGCACTGGCTGCCCGAGGAGGTGTACATGATGGCCGTGGGGGTCCTGGCCGCCAGGTCCGGATCACCACGGGAGGCGGCACTTCTCCTCGGCGCCGCGTTTTGCGGCCACCTGGTCACCGATCAGGTCGTCTACGCCGGTGGGGTATGGCTCCGCCCGCGCCTCGGGCGCTTTCCGCGCGTGGCCCAGCGGCTCGAGCGCGTGACCGGGCGGTTGGAGCATTCCCGGACCGCCCTGATCGCCTTCGTCCCCGGCAGGGTCCTGCCGCTCGGTCGGGGCGCCTGGCTGGCCGCGTGCGGGATCGCCGGCATCCGGTGGCTCCGTTTCCTCGCCGTCGACGTGATCGCCCTCGTGGCCCACGTCTCGCTCTGGTGCGGGCTCGGCTGGTGGATGGCCCAGGATCTCGGACGACTCCAGGGCAGCGCCGACCTGATCCGGATTGTCACCGTCTGGGCGGTCACCCTGCTCCTGGCGGCGATCGTCGCTGTCGTCTTCTGGAAGCGGAGGGACAGCTGGCGGCCCCGGCTTCAGCGCGCCATGGGGCGCATGGGCTGGGGCGCGGACGTGCCGGGCGGGGGCGAGGACAGCTAGAGCCCCCACCCGAAGAGACGGACGGGAGCTCGTGGAAAGGGCGCGGGGCATTCCTCGTCGCGTTGCAACGAGGCGCAGGGGCTCGTGGAATCCCCGTCAGCCGCTCTCGTCCATCTCCCGGATGCGGCGGACCACCTCGCCGGGGTCGGGGAAGCGATGGAGCTGGTGTTTGGAAAACACCAGACGGCCGTCGACGACAACGTCGAAGACGCCACCCTTGCCCTTGACGAGTCGTGGCGTCACACCGAGCTCGCGTTGGATCTCGGCCGCCAGACCGGCGGCCCGTGGTTGGTAGTTTCACACGACGCAGTATTCGATCGTGATCTCCATGGTGCCTCCCGGGCCGGCTCGAAGAATCCAGCCGTGCCGACAGTAGTGTATCGTGACCACATGAACGCGTGGCGGGAGGCCGTTGTAGACGATCGGAGGGCGGGTTCCGTAAACGAAGGATGGAGGGAAGCTATTGAGGTTCGCCGTCGCATATGTCAGCGAGGACGTGCCACGCCCGGAGGTGCGGGCCGTGGACGAACGTGAGCTCGTGGAGGCCGCCCGGCGTGGGGACGAGGAACGTTTCGCCGAGCTGGTCCGCCGCTATTCGGGGTCGATGCACCGCGTCGTGACCCGGATGTTGGGTGACGAGGAGGAGGCATGGGACGTGGTCCAGATGGCATGGCTCAAGGCCTGGCAGCGGCTGGACCGGTACGACGCTCGCTGGAAGTTCTCGACCTGGGCCCACAGGATCGCCACCAATCTGGCCATCGATGTCCTGCGGGCACGGTCCAGCCGGGAGCGCGCGCACGTCAACGGGGGCGCGGTCTGGTTGCGGCCCGCTCCCTCCGCCGGGCGTCCCGGCGAGCTGGTCGAGGAACGGGACGTGGAGCGCATCCTGCGCGATCTCGTGGAGGAGCTCAGCCCGCAACAGAGGGCCGCCTTCATGTTGCGGGAGGTCGAGGGTCTCGATACGGGCGAGGTCGCCCGGGTGCTCGGCTGCTCGGCGGTGACGGTCCGGAATCACGTGTTTCAAGCGAGGCGCATTCTGCGGCGCGCGATGGCCGAGCGATATCCGGAATACGTACCGGGGAACGACGGGAGACGATGATGGAGTGTGGACGTTTTGAAGAGCTGTTGCCCCGCTACCTGAGCGAGGACCTTCCGGAGGACGAGCGCCGCGAGTGGCGGGGCCATCTCCTGGAGTGTGCAGGCTGCCGGGTGCGCGCCCTGGAGCGGGAGCCGGCGCTGCTGTTCGTGCTGGCCTCCAGGACGGATCGGGCCGAGGAGAAGGTCAGGGCCTGTGCGGACCAGGTCGTTGCCTCCATCCGCCGGGAACGGCTGGCCGGGCGGATCAGGGCACGGCGCCGGCCGTGGCTGGCGGCGGCGGCCGCCGCCGTGGTCGCCATCGGGGGCGGCGTGGCGTTCCACCAGATGGATCACCGGCAAGCCGCAGCTCCTCAGGCGGCCGCCGTGGCCCAGCACCAGCGGCGGGCCCCGGAGGTCGATGTGGAGAACGAGGGCGAGAACGTGCGCGTGTACCAGCTGGCCACCGACGAGAACACCACGGTGACCTTCGTGGTCGACCCGGCCATGGAGCTGTGATGTTTGGGAGGATCGGCTGCACCGTGTTGTTGGCGGGAGCTCTCCTCGCTCCGCCCGCTGTGGCCGGCAACGGGGCTACCGCGACCAAGGTACCGGTGAAAACCGTCGTGCAGAGCTTTCATCTGAAGTACCGGACTGCGGGGGAGGCCAGCGATGTGGCCCAGGTCTTCTTGTCGAAGGCAGGCAGCGTGACCGTTCACCCCGCCCAGGCCACGGTGACAGTCCAGGATACGCCCCGGTCGGTCCGGCGCATCGGGCAGGTCCTCGAGGTATTCGATCAGCCGCAGCCCAGGATGCGCGTGGAGGTCCGTCTGATCGAGGCCTCCAACCTGCCGCCGGAGGCCGGGGACCCGCAGTCGGCGGGTCTCGATCCGCGGATCCGGAAGATGTTCCATTACACCAGGTACACGACGATTGGCCAGGCCGTCCTCCAGTGGGATGCTCCAGGACCCATGGAGGTCGATCTCGGGCATCGCTACCGTCTCTCCACGCGAGCGGCGTGGCAACAGCGGCTGGGTGTGGCGGCGACCACCTCCTCGTCCAGGGATGTGCTTCAGGCCAAGGACCTGCGTCTCGCCTGGAAGCTTGGTGGCCCGGCGACGCTGCGAGGCATGTTGCGATCCCAACGGCTGGTGCTCGAGGAGCTGACACTGACTCCCGACAGGACGCCGAACGGGCGGCCGTTGCTGCGAACCCGCGCCGTCCTGGCGCCGAGGCAGCAGGTCATCATCGGCGCCAGCCCTTCGGAAGGCAGCGACAGGGCCCTGGTCCTGATACTTCGGGCCCTCGACCCCGGGAAACAGCCAGGGGGATCCTGAGGTGCCTGAGTTCCTCTGCCGGCTGGGTGCACCCGACGGCTCCGTGGTGGAGCAGCGCCGGAGGAGCATATCCGCGGACGCGCTCCGGCAGGAGCTCGAGAAGGAGGGCTTCCACGTCTTCTCGGTGACGGCGCCCCGGCTCAAGATCAGGGTGCCCGGTTTCTCCAAGCGGGAGAAGGTCGGTGGCCAGGAGTTCATGATCTTCAACACGCAGCTGAGAACCCTGCTCCGGGCGGGTCTTCCCCTGACCCAGTCCCTGGAGCTCCTGGCGGCGCAGCAGGGGAATCCGCATTTTCGGGCCCTGCTGGAGAAGGTCCACCAGCAGGTCACGACGGGGGTTTCCCTCTCCGACGCCTTTCTCTCCCTGGGCGACAACTTTCCCCGTCTCTACGCCAACACCCTTCGGGCCGGCGAGCGCTCGGGGGATCTGGAGGGGATGCTGGCCCGCTTCACCGCCTACCAGAAGACCATGGAGGCCGCCAGGAAAAAGGTCGTCGGTGCGTTGACCTACCCGGCGGTGCTCATCATGCTCTCCATCGGTCTTGTGGCCATCATGATGACCTATGTCATTCCGAAGTTCACCGAATTCTACAGTGGGCTGGATGCCAAGCTTCCACTGCCGACGGAGATTCTCATCGGTATTGCGCAGTTCATGCACGACGAGATCTTCTTCATCATTGCCACCGTGGCGGCCGTGGTCTGGGGCGTCAAGTTCTGGCATCGAACGCCGCGGGGCCGCAAGATTGTCGACCGGTTCCAGCTCCGGCTCCCGATCCTCGGTAACCTGGCGCACATGTTCGCCCTTTCCCAGTTCACCCGTTCGCTGGGAGTGATGCTGGGAGGCGGCATCCCCATGGTGCCCTCCCTGGAGACGGCCGTCACCTCTATCAACAACGCCTGGATCTCGGAGAACTTTCTCAAAGCCATCCCCCAGGTCCGCGAGGGGCAGTCCCTGTCGGACTCCCTGGAGAGGACAGGGCTGGTTCCCGAGCTGGCCGTCGCCATGATGCGGGTTGGGGAGTCCACCGGCGCCCTGCCCGAGATGCTGTCCCACACCTCGGAGTTCCTGGACGAGGACATCGACTTCCTCCTCAACCGGATTGTCACCCTTCTCGAGCCCGCCGTTCTCGTCATCATGGGACTGGTGGTGGCCGGCCTGCTCCTGGCCGTTTACTATCCGTTGTTGACCCTGGTTTCCAGGATGCATTAGGGAGCGTCATGAGCGAACCTTCGAACCTCGATCAGACCCTGGACCTTCTCGGTGGCGCCGGGAAGACAAAGGAACAGGAGGACCTGAGGCAGGCCCGTGAGCTGGCCGAGAAGCTGGGGCTTCCATTCGACCCGCTGGAGGAGTTCCACGTGGACCCGGACCTCTTCCGGACCTTCCCGGTGGAGCTGATGCTGCGGTACCAGTTCTTGCCCATGGAGGAGCGGGACGGCGTGCTGCGGGTGATCATGGCGGACCCCTCGGACGTTGTCGACGTCAACCAGCTGGAGACCATGCTGGCGAAACCGCTGGACATCGCCGTCGGCCCCAGGAAGAAGATTTCGGACATCCTCGAGAAGTCAGAATCGACCCAGCGGGTGCTGGACGAGGCGACGGAGGGGTTCCGGCTCCAGCTGGTCCAGGAGGCGGAGGACGGCGAGGAGGTCCTGTCCATCGACCGTATCACCGCGGACGCCTCCCCCATCATCCGCCTCGTGGACTCCGTGCTGTTCAACGCCATCCAGCGGCGCGCCTCGGACATCCACATCGAGACCCAGGACCGGGAGGTGGTGGTCAAGTACCGTATCGACGGGGTGCTCTACCAGGCCATGGAGCCCATCGACAAGCAGCACCATTCGACCATCATCAGCCGGATCAAGGTCATGTCCGAGCTGGACATCGCCGAGAAGAGGATTCCCCAGGACGGCCGGTTCAAGGTGCGCTTTTCCGGCAGGACCATCGATTTCCGCGTCTCCATCATGCCGACGGTGCACGGCGAGGATGCGGTCGTCCGCATCCTCGACAAGGAGTCGGCCAACCAGGAGTTCAAAACGCTCAACCTGGAGGTCCTGGGGCTCGACCCGGACACCAAGCGGAAGCTGCGGCGGTACATCCGGGAACCCTACGGGATGGTGCTGGTCACCGGACCGACGGGGTCGGGAAAGACGACCACGCTCTACGCCTGCCTCTCCGAGATCGCCACCACGGAGGACAAGATCATCACCATCGAGGATCCCGTGGAGTATCAGCTCAAGGGGATCACGCAGATTCCGGTCAACGAGAAGAAGGGCCTGACCTTCGCCAGGGGTCTGCGGTCGATCCTCCGCCACGATCCGGACAAGATCATGGTTGGCGAGATCCGTGACGAGGAAACCGCCCAGATCGCCGTTCAGTCGGCGTTGACGGGCCACCTGGTCTTCACGACGGTGCATGCCAACAACGTGGTCGACGTCATCGGGCGCTTCCTCAACATGAACGTCGACCTCTACAACTTTGTGTCGGCGCTCAACTGCGTGTTGGCCCAACGTTTGGTTCGCCGCATCTGTCCCCACTGCAAGCGGCCGGCCAGGGTTTCCGACGAGTTGCTGGAGGATTCGGGCCTGGAACCGGAGCGCTACGCGGACTACACGTTCTACGATGGAGCCGGCTGTATCGAGTGCAACGGCACCGGGTACCTGGGACGGCTGGCCATCTCGGAGCTGCTGGGGCTCTCGGACAACATCCGGGAGCTCATCCTGGGCCGCCGTTCGGCCGCCGAGATCAAGAGGACTGCCAAGGCCGAGGGGATGCGTTTCCTCCGGGAGTCGGCCCTTCAGAAGGTCTTTGCCGGGGAGACCACCCTGCGGGAGATCAACAAGGTGACCTTCGTCCAATGAAGATCGACTGGAGGGATCTGCTGACAACGCCGTACCCCCGCACGGGTTGGGGCCTGCGGATCGGCGAGGCGGTTGTCCTCGACGAGGACCGCAAGGAGGGGGTCCGCTGTGCCCGCGCCGCCGTGCCGGCGGGTACCTTCGAGATCGGCCCGGTCGGTCTGAGCTCGGTCGAGACAAAGGCACTGGTCCCGGTGCTCCGTTCGCTTCAAGAGGAGATCGGGGGCTGCCGCCGCCCTTCGGTCGTCGTTCCGAGCTCGTGGGTCCGCCTCCATCTCCTGGACTTCGACGAGGTACCGAAGCGGTCGGCCGAGCTCGAGGAGGTCGTTCGCTGGCGGCTCAAGAAGCTCCTTCCCATCCGCCCGGCCGAGCTCCGGATCGATGCGCAGCCCGAGAAGGCGCCCGGGGGTGGCTGGAAGGTCCTCAGCGTCTCCGGGGTGGAGCGGGCGTGGGAGGAGCTGGAAGCGGCATTCCTGGCCGCGGGTATGCAGCCGGCCCTGATGACTCCGGCGATCTTTGCCCTGGGCGAGGTGGAGTCTTCGGCCGGGGCAGACGCGATGCTGCTCCAGACGGAGCCGGGAATGCTGGTCGTCGTGGTGCGGGCCGGCGGCACGGTGGGGTTGGTGCACACCCGTCTCCTGCCGCCGGCCGACGACGCCTGGACCGTGGTCAGCCGGGAGCTCCGGACGATCCGGTTGTTTCTGGCCGAGCGGCTGGGCGTTGAGGACAGTGTCGATCTGCTCCCCATGGCCATGGATCCCGAAGGATTGGAGGAGCTGTGCACAGCGTGTGAGGCCGTGGATGGGATCAGGGTGTTGACGCCGCCCAAACCACCGTCGTGCGATGGCCTGGACGGCGCCAGCGATCCGCTTCTTACAGTTGTCGGCGCGGTTGTCGGGAGGAAGCCGGTATGAGGCTTCCCAGCCTGGCCTCCCGCCCCTTCCTGAACACGCGCCCGGTGTGGGTCTTCACCGTGAGCGCTGTGGCGCTCGGCCTCGTCCTGATGCTGGTCAATACGATGCTGTACCTCTCCAGCAACACCAGGCTGGAGCAGCAGCTGGAACGGCGGGCGCAGCTCGAGGAACAGGTGCGGGAGCTGCGGACCGAGGTGGGGAAGGACGCCTCGGCTCTCGCCAAGGTCCCCTGGAAGCGTTTGGGGCGCGAGACCGCCGGCCTGAACGAGATCCTCCAGACGTACGGGTTCTCCTGGCAGCAGCTGCTCCGGGACGTGGGAAACGTCCTGCCGCGCCAGGTTCGCCTGCAACGGATCACGCCGACCATTACCAAGGAGGGACTCTCCCTCGGGTTCAAGGGCACCGCCCAATCGCGGGACGCCATTCTCGAGCTGCTCCAGAACCTGATCGACGATCCGCGTTTCGAGAAGCCGCTCCCGCGGTCGGAGACCTCTCCGGAGGAAGCCGGTGTCGGATACGATTTCTCGCTGAAGGTCCTGTATCACCCGGACAAGGGGGCGAAATGAGGGGTCGTACCCTGGCGTGGCGGCGCCTCGTGGCGGTCTGGGCTCCGGCGGCGGCCTTCCTGCTCCTCAGCCTGGTCGGTCTGGTCTGGCTGAGTGGGAAGACCGTCGGCCGGCAGGCGCAGGTGGCCCGGGACGTACAGCGTCTCGAGGAGCGTGTCCAACGCCTGCAACGGCTCCGCCGCCAGGCGGCCGAAGAGCGCGCGGCGGTGGAAGAGCTTTACACCGGCATGCGGTTCCTCAATTCAAAGGTGTTCGGTTCCCTGGAGAAGCGCCTGACGCCGATTCTGAGGGACGTTGGGGCAGCCAACCGGATGGCCGGCCTGCGTCCCACACGGTTCAGCTACGATGCGAAAAAGGTCAAGAAGATGGGCCTCTTCAGGTTCGGTATCAACTTCAACGTCACCGGCCGCTTCGCCCAGATCGTCGACCTGTTGCGAGGGTTGAAGGCCAGTCCGCAGTTTCTCGTGGTCGACAGCATCAAGCTGGCGGGAGAAAAGGGGACGGCCACCGACGAGCTCAAGATGTCGGTGCACCTTTCCACCTACCTGGCCCAGGCCGATGCGACGCTCCTCAAGGCCCTGACGGCCGGTGCGCCGTCCAAGGAGGGCGGGCGATGACTCCCGCCGAGAGGAAGCGTCTCACGGTCCTTCTGGCCTTCCTTGGGGTCGCCCTGGCCGTGATGGTGGTCCGCTACCTGCCCCGCGGATCAACCGGCGCGTCCTCGGCGGGGGAGGGTGAGCTCGAGTTTACCCTGCGACGGGTTCCGGTCCTTGCCATGGAGGTTCTGACGCCGGTGCCGGAGCCCACCGCTGGGATCGGCAGGAACCCCTTCGCCTTCGGCCCGAAACCCACTCCAACGCCGGCGCCGCCCCGTCCCACCCGTCCGCCCCTGCCGACCCGTCCTCCGCGTCCAACGCCGACGCCCCACATGATCCGGACGGGGGACGGACGATCGCTCCCGCCGCCACCACCGTTCCGCGATGCCTTCATCGGCTATCTTGGGCCGCCCGGGCACATGGTGGCGGTCTTCCGGCATGGGAAGACGATCAAGGTCCAGGAAGAGGGCGGCGTTCTCGATGACACCTTCATCATCCGCCACGTGGGGTTCCAATCCGTCGAGATCGGTTACGTAGGCTATCCCGAGGAGGTCACGACTCGTGTTCCACTTGAGAAATAGAAAGCTCATCGGCTCGGCCGTCGTCATGGCGCTCCTCTTCGTCGCGGCGTGCTCGACGACGTCGAAGATCGCCAGGGAGGGGGAGGAGGCGTCCAGGCACCAGAACTGGGACGGCGCCGTCTACTACTACCTGGAGGCTCTGGCCAACGATCCCGGCAATCCCCGGTACCGGATGGAGCTCCTGCGGGCGCGGCAGAAGGCCGCCCAGGAGCATTTCAAGCGTGGCGAGGCGTTGAAGGACATGGGGCAATACCTGGCTGCCAAGAAGGAGCTTGAGATGGCGGTGCAGCTCGACCCGACCCACGAGTTCGCCGCCCAAGAGCTCCGGAAGGTGAGGCATGATCTCAAGATCTTGAGCAGCCCCAACGGAGCCCAGAGTCTGGAGGAGATCAAGAAGCAGGCGGCCCAGGCCAAGGTCAAGCCACCCCTGCTCAACCCGAAGTCCACCGAGCCCATCACCCTGAGCTTCCCCAAACCGAAGCCCGTCAAGGAGATTCACAAAGCGCTGGCCAAGGCCTACGGTTACAACGTTCTCTTCGATCCCAAGCTCAAGGACGACAAGCTGTCCGTAGAGCTCAAGGACGTCACCGCGAAGCGTGCGCTGGAGATTGTCATGCAGGCGGCGGGGGAGTTCTACAAGGTCCTCGACGAGCACACCATCATCGTGGCGGACGACACCCCCCAAAACCGCCGTGACTACGAGGATCTGGTCATCAAGACCTTCTTCCTGTCCAACGCGGAGGTCAAGGATGTGGACAAGATGCTGCGCTCCCTCATCGAGGCCCGCCGGATTGCCAGCAACGAGCAGCTCAACGCCATCACGATCCGTGACACGGCGGACAAGGTGGCCATCGCCGAGAGGTTGATCAACACCACGGACAAGGCCAAGGCCGAGGTGATGGTGGACGTGGAGCTCCTCGAGGTGGACTCCACCAAGCTCCAGGACCTCGGCATGCGACTCTCCACCTACCGGTTCGGTCTCAAGCTCAACGCCGAGGCGGTGGGGGGTGCCGACGGCAGCGTTCCCCTGGACAAGATCAGGGACATCACCCGGGGCGACTGGTCCATCAACGTTCCGGACGTCATGATCAACCTGGTCAAGTCGTCCACCGATGCGACGGCCCTGGCCCAGCCCCAGATGCGGATCACCGAGGGCGAGAAGGGACAGCTCCACATCGGGACCCGGGAGCCGATCCCGACGACGACATTCAACTCGGCCAACACCATCGGCGGCAACATCGTACCGATCACGTCCTACCAGTACCAGGACGTGGGCATCAAGATCGAGGTGGAGCCGCGGGTCCACCACAACCGGGAGATCACCCTCAAGGTCAAGGTGGAGGTCTCGAACATCGCCGGCTACAACTCGGACAACCAGCCGATCATCGGGACCCGGACCATCAACACGGTCATCCGTCTCCAGGACGGCGAGACCAACATGCTGGTGGGCCTGTACAAGGAGGACAACAGCTCCACCAAGACCAAGTTTCCGCTGCTGTCGGACATCCCACTGCTTGGGAGGCTGTTCACCAACGACAACACAAGTCACAAGACGACGGACCTGGTGCTGACCCTGACCCCGCACATCCTCCGGTTCCCGGACATCAAGGAGGCGGACCTGGAGCCGGTGTGGGTGGGTACCGAGAAGCGGATGTCGTTCTCCGGCAACACGCCCCGGATTCGCTCCGGAAAGAACCTGGAGGGCCCTTTCGACAGGCCGCCCAATCCGCGGGCGAGCGACCGGGCGAAGTGGAAGGCGCGAGCGCGCAGGAACCCGCGGTTCAAGAGTAGCGCGAGGCTGGTCAACCCGCCGCGGCCGGGGGTCTCCCTGGTACCGGGCTCCGGGCTGAAGAAGGAGGACATCGGCTTCACCGTGACGCCGCCCGACGGCGAGGGGACGCTGACCGGGGAAACGCCGTCCGGCGGGGGAGGCTCGTCGGCCGAAGCGCCCGCCGTCACGATGTCCCGGCTCCAGCTCTTCATGCAACCTCAGGTTGTCTCCATACATCCCGGAGATTCGGCCGCCATGCAGCTGGGCCTGGCCGGGCGCCGGGGGAGCTACCGCCTCAAGGTGACGGCCAGCTGGGATCCCGAGCGGGTTTCCCTCGACGGGGTGTTGTACCCGCCGGGGGTCGTCGAAATGAACCGGGACGGCGATCCCGGTGACGGATGGGTCGAATTGGACCTGGTGGTGACGCACTCGGACGAGACCAACCAGCTCCTGGCGACCCTCGGGTTCCGGGCCAAGACGCCGGGTGTTTCACCGATCGCCATCGATGTCCAGGGCGCGACGGACGAGCGGGGTGACCCGGTGACGGTCTCGACCGCCGATGCCTCCCTCTACATCTTGAGCCGGAACCCCGGGGACGGTTCGTGAGATGAACGGCACACGGCGCCGCCGCGAGAGGGGATTCACCCTGGCCGAGCTGGTCATGGTGGCGGCCCTTCTGACCATCATGGCCGGCATGGTGCTGCCCGTGGCCAAGTACACGGTCAAGCGCCGGAAGGAGGCCGAGCTGCGGCTCGACCTGCGCCTGATGCGCAACGCCATCGATGAGTACAAACGGCTCTCGGACCAGGGGATGATCGAGGTCAAGCTGGGGACGGAGGGGTACCCTCCGGACCTGGAAACCCTGGTGGAGGGCGTCTCCGTCGTCGGTCAGCCGGTCAAGCGGAAGTTCCTCCGGAGGATCCCGGTGGACCCCATGACAGGGACGAAGGAATGGGGATTGCGCTCCTACCAGGACGAGCCCGATTCGGATAGCTGGGGGGGGCAGAACGTCTACGACGTGTATACCACCTCCGATGGGACGGCCATCGACGGCACCAAGTACAAGGACTGGTAACCATGTGGCATCAATTGCTTGCTTATCGACGGACGTCACCCTCCACAGGGTGCGATCCACGCAACCCCGGCGGCCGGGGTTCCCCGAACCCCTCAACCGGTTTCACACTGATCGAGTTGATCGTGGTCATCGCCATCATCGGCATCCTGGCCACCATCGCCATGCCGGCCATGAAGAACGCCCCACAGCGTGCCCGCGAGGCGGTGCTCAAGGAAGACCTCTACCAGATGCGGTCGTCCATCGACCAGTACCTGGCGGACAAGGGGCACTATCCGGGTTCCCTGGAGGAGCTGGTCAGCGAGGGGTATCTCCGGCGTCTTCCCGAGGATCCCATCACCAAGTCCTCCCAGACCTGGAAGGTGGAGTACGCCTCGGCCGAGGATGAGGAGGATCTGCAGCCCAACGGCGAGGGCGGTGGAGGTCCGGGGATCATCGACGTCCGGTCCGGTGCCGAGGGGAACGGGCTGGACGGGACACCGTTCTCGGAGTGGTAGATGGCGGTTCCCGGTCCCGATCGGCACGGGGAGCAGGGCTTCACCCTGGCCATGGTCATGGTTGCCCTGGCGGTGATCGCCATCATGATGGGCGTCGCCGTCCAGACCGTCACCTTCCAGATGCGCCGGGAAAAGGAGGCCGAGCTGATCTTCCGCGGCCGGCAGTACATGGAGGCCATCCGCCTCTACCGGCAGAAATATGGGCGATATCCCAACTCTCTCAAGGAGATCTGGATGGCCAAGCCCCGTGTCATCCGCAAGAAGTGGAAGGACCCGATCACCGATTCATGGTACTGGGGGCTCATCCACCCCGGGCAGGGCGGGCGGCGGACCGGCGGCCGCCGGGGTGGCCGTGGTGGCGGTTTCGGCCCGACGCCGACCCCGACGCCCTCCGTGACGCCCACGCCCTTTCCAACCCCCGAGCCGGGGACTCCGCCCGAGGAGCTCCCCATGGAGATCGGTCCGATCATCGGTGTCTACTCGCGCAGCTGCGACAAGAGCATCAAGATCTACGAGGGCCACGACACGTACTGCGAATGGAAGTTCGTTTTCAAGGCCGCCAAACAGGGGCCTGCGGCGGGCGGCGTCCGTCCGCCGGGACGCCGTCCTCCCACCGGTGGTGCCCCGCCCGGCGGCCGCCGGCCGCCCGGCGGACGGCGCCCCTTCTGACCGCCACCCCATATCGCGCGGGGGTGGTGTAGACTCCCCGCCATGAACGAGGGTGAAGCCCCCCTGCCCGGTCTCTTCGTGCGGCGTCTGCCGGACCGCCGGACCGTCTCGGCCGGCGTGTGGCTGCTTCGTGGAGCGGCCCACGACCCGGTGGAGCTGGCCGGGGCGACCCATCTCGTGGAGCACCTGACCCTGCGCCGTTGCGGGAAGCGCGAGCGCCGGGAGCTGGCCCGCCTGGTGGATCGTCTCGGCGGCGGCGTCGACGCCTGGACCGGGGCGGAGGGCATGGGAATCACCGTGCAGACGACCGCCGACGCCCTGGACGAGGTGCTGGAGTTGCTGACGGACGCCGTCCTCGAGCCCACCTTCGAGCCGGAGGACGTGGACCTGGAGCGCCGGGTGACCCTGGCCGAGCTCGACCTGACCCACAGCGATCCCGAGGACCGGGTGGAGGAAGCAATCCTCAGGGCGGCGTGGGGGGAGCACCCCCTGGCCCGGCCGATCATCGGCGATGCCGCCTCCATCGAACGGCTGACGCCCGGGGACCTTCGGCAGCACCATGACCGGTTGATTCGCCCGGGAGGGCTGCTGGCGGTCGTCGTTGGCGACGTGGAGCCTGCCGGGGTGGCCAGCCGGCTCGGGCGGCTCCCGCTCGGGGCGCCGCTTCGCCGGCCACGGCTTCCCAGGCTCGGATTCACCCCCGGCTCCGTGGCCGAGCCGTGGCCAGCCGGCGACCAGGCCTACGCGCGCCTGGCCTTCCCGGCGCCCGGCATCTCCTCGGAGGAGGTGCCCGCCTTCCTGGTCCTCAACCGGATCCTCGGGGGGGGTGCGTCGAGCCGGCTCTTTCAGCGCTTGCGGGAGGAGGAGGGCCTGACCTACGACGTCTTCTCCGGCCTGGTGCTCCGGCGGCCAGGCGGCCTCGTGGAGATTGGGTGGACCTGCGGGGGAGAGGTCTTCGCCCAGGTTCATACCATCGTGCTCGAAGAGCTGTACCGCGTGGGCCGGGACCTCGGCCCCGAGGAGCTGGCGGTGGCCTTGGAGGCGATGACCCGGGGACTGGTGATGGATGCCGAGGATCCGGCAGCTCGCTGCGCCATGGAGGCCTCCGAGCTCCTGGATCGTGATCGTCCCTTCGAGCTGGGAGCCGTGGTGGAGGAGCTCGAGGCCGTCGACGTGGAGACCCTGAGGGAGCTGGCGGCGCGCACCTTCCGGCCGGAGAACATGGCGCAGGCGGTCTGCGGTCCCGAGGCCGTGCTGGAGCGGGTGGCGTGATCGGACTCCGGGTCAAACGCCTCGCCCACGGCGTTGGCTTGCCGTTGCCGCGCTACGCCACAGCGCTCTCCGCGGGCGCCGACCTCCTGGCCGCCGTGGGCGAGCCCGTGGTGCTGGCACCGGGGGGGCGGGTGGCCGTGCCCACGGGGTTGGCTCTGGAGATCCCCCCGGGTTACGAGGGCCAGGTCCGCCCGCGGTCCGGGCTGGCGCTGCACCGCGGTGTCACGGTGGCCAATGCGCCGGGTACCATCGACGCCGATTACCGCGGCGAGGTCAAGGTCCTCCTGATCAACCTGGGTCCGGAGCCCGTCACCATCACGCGTGGCGACCGGATTGCCCAGCTGGTGATCGCTCCGGTGGCCCGGGTCCGGCTGGAGGAGGTGGAGGAGCTCGGGGACACCGGTCGTGGCGCCGGCGGTTTCGGCTCCACGGGGGTATGAGGGTGGAGATCGCCGTCCTGGCCTCGGGCTCCACGGGTAACGCCGTCTTCATCAGGTCGGGGGATGACGGGCTGCTGGTGGATGCCGGCATCTCCCGGCTGGCCATCTGCCGGCGGCTCGAGGCCGCTGGCTTCACCATCGACGGGGTTCGGGCCGTTGTGGTCAGTCACGAGCACAGTGATCACGTGGGCGGCCTTCCCGTGCTCCTCAGGCGCCATCCGGGGCCCGTCTGGGCCACGGCCGGCACGTGGTCCCGTTTGAAGGTGACGAGCCCCGGGGGCGGTGAGCTGCGCTCGGGGCGGCCCCTGCGGCTGGGAGGCCTCGAGGTCCTGCCGGTCGCCACCAGTCACGATGCAACGGAGCCCGTGGCCTTCGTCATCGGCGACGGCTCGTTCAGGGTGGGGCTGTGTACCGATACCGGTGTGGTGACCCCCCTGCTCGAGGAACGGTTGCGATCCTGCGACCTGCTGCTGCTCGAGGCCAACCACGACGCGGACCTGCTACGCCACGGTCCCTATCCCTGGCACCTCAAGCAGCGGATCGCATCGCGCCACGGCCATCTGGCCAACCACCAGGCCCAGGAGGCGCTGGACCGGTTGCTCTCACCTTCCCTCCGCGGGGTGGTGGCCATGCATCTCTCGGAGACCAACAACCTGCCGGACCTGGCGGCAACGTGTTTCGGCGCCGTCGTCAACGGTTCCCTCCCCGTGGGAATCGCCGGCCGTGACCATATCCTCCGCCTCACACTGGACGCCGCCGGGCTCGGCATGGAACGTCTGCCTGCCCCGCCCTCGCGCTCACGCCGGAGCTGAGCCCACCTGTGCCACGCCGTGGGGTCAGCGTGGAACGCCGCTCAATCTGCGCCAGGCCAGCAGCGCGGCAACCACGGTGAGGATGGCCGCCGGAACGATGGGCCGGCCCAGGAAGATCCCTGGGTGCCAGCTGCCGCCGAGGTCCGTGATGACGGCGGCCAGCGTGGCCCGTCCCGTGGCGATCACCACCCAGGCGACGCCGCCCATGGCGAGGGCCAGGAAGCTCAGGCCCCCAAGGCCCAGGGCGGCGTCCAGCCAGTTGCCGCCGGTGCCGGGCTCCGGTCCGAGAACGACCCCCAACGCGCTGGTCCAGAGGGCGAGCCAGGGAACGAGCCACCGGCCGGCCGTGCCGGCGGCGGTGGCGCCCATCCCCAGCGACGCCGTGGCGAACAGCGCCGTGGACAGGAGGAGCGGCGGAAGGGCGGCCACCGCCCCCGTGGCGGCCAGGCCCCTCCCTCGCGAGACGGGACCGGTGCTCCACCACCAGGCGGCGGGACCCTCCATCAGCGCGGCCGGGTAGGCGAAGCGGAGGGACAGGGCTGCTGCCAGGAGCCCGGCCATGGCCAGGTTGATCAGGGCGGCCAGCTCCCGGGCCAGCGGATCGTCCAGGGGGAGGGAACGGAGGTTCTGAACGTAGACGACGCCGAGCCCCACCAGGTAGAGCACCTGGGCGGACTGGGTGGTGTCGCGGAGGAGCCAGCGAAGGCGGGATGCGGCCAGCGAGCCACCGGGACCCCGCGCCAGGATGGCGTCCACGAGCGCCCACAGCCGGGACACCCGTGCGTGGCCGCCGGTGCCCTCGAGGAGCCGCCCGGCGGCCCGGCGGCCCAGGATGGCCCAGGTGGCGATCGCCATCGCGGACGAGCCCGCGGCGGCGGCGAGGAG
>JAADFK010000094.1 GCA_013152925.1 Acidobacteriota bacterium
CTGGAGGAGCTGCTGGCGGTGCTGCCGTGCATGCGGGAGCCCACCATCTCCCGCCTGGCGGGGGAGAGCGGCTTCGCCGTCAAGGCGGCGGTGCCGCGGGCCGAGCTTCCGCTGGTCATTCCCAGGCTCAAGGCAGCGGGCGGCAGTGACGTGGTGGTCACCCGCCTGGCGCAGATCGTGCCATGAGAGGAGGCGATCCCATGACGGCGCTGCCGGTCGATGTGAACCCGGCCCTCCTGGAGATTGATGCCTACTCGGCACACCGCCACCCGGCGCCAGTGGAGCTGAGGCTGGACGGCAACGAGGGTCCCGCACCTCCGGCCGATATCGTCTCTCGCGCAGTCGCCGGCGCGGAGGCCTGGCGCCGCTATCCATCGGCCCTCGCCGTGGAATCGCTGATCGCCGGCCGCCTCGGAGTGCAGCCGGAGGCGGTGCTGGTGACCGCCGGCGCCGACGACGCCCTGGAACGCGCGATCCGGGTGGCGGCCGCGCCGGGCCGGCGGGTCGTGCTCACCGACCCGACCTTCGAGATGCTCCCGCGGTACGTTCGCCTTGCGGGCGCCACGCCGGAGGCCGTCCCCTGGTGGAGCGGGCCGTTTCCGGTGGAAGCGACCCTCGCCCGGATCACGGACGGGACGGCCGCCGTGGTGGTGGTCAGCCCCAACAACCCCACCGGCCTGGCGATCACCGGGGAGGAGCTGGAACGCCTCGCGTCGTCGATGGGCCGGACGCTGCTGCTGCTGGACCACGCGTACGTGGAGCTCGCCGACGCCGACCTCAGCACCCGGGCTCTGGACTTTCCCAACACCCTCGTCTTCCGCACCCTCTCCAAGGCGTGGGGCTGCGCCGGCCTGCGCGTGGGCTACGTGGCCGGCCGGCCCGAGGTGGTCGCCCTGCTCCGGCGGGTGGGACAGCCCTATCCCGTGTCCGGGCCCTCGCTCCGCGCCGCGGAGATTCTGCTCGGCGGTGACGGCGCCTACCGGAGGCGCTATGTGGAGGGCACGCGCGCGCGCCGGGGCCGTCTTGCAGCGGGCCTCGCGGACCGCGGCCTGGACTGCCTTCCCTCCCAGGCCAACTTCGTCTTGGCCCGGAGTCCCGGGGCGCCCTGGCTGCGCGACGCCCTGGCCGGCCTGGGGATCGCCGTACGGGCCTTTCCCGGGCGCCCCGGCTTTGCCGATCGCCTGCGCATCACGGTTCCCGCCGGCGATGAGGAGCTCGACCGGCTCCTCGCCGCCACGGACGCGGCACTCTTCCCGGAGGCCATCCTCTTCGACATGGACGGCGTGCTGGTGGACGTGGCGGCGTCCTATCACGAGGCGATCCGGGGCGCGGCCCGGACCTTCGGCGTCGAGCTCGGCCCTGGAGAGATCGCTGCCGCCAAGGCCAGGGGCCGGGCCAATGACGACTGGAGGCTGACCCGCGACCTGCTGGTGGCCCACGGCGTCGAGGTGGCGCTCCAGGACGTGGTGGCGGTCTTCGAGGAGCTGTACCAGGGCACGGCGACGGCGGCGGGGCTCAAGGAGCGCGAGCGGCCGATCCCGTCGCGAGACACGGTGGAGCGGCTCGCGGGCAGGCTCCCCCTGGCGGTGGTCACGGGCCGGCCGCGCGCCGACGCCCACGAGGCGCTCGAGCGCTTCGGCGTGCGGGACCTCTTCGCCGCAGTCATCGCCATGGAGGATGCGCCGTCGAAGCCCGATCCGGCGCCCGTCCGGCTGGCCCTGGAGCGGCTCGGCGTCGCCCGGGGCTGGATGGTGGGCGACACGCCCGACGACGTCCGGGCGGCCCGCGCCGCCGGTGTCGTGCCCCTGGGTGTCGTTCCCCCGGGGCGCGAAGATCCGGCCTCGTGGGCGGCGACCCTTCTTTCTGCGGGCGCCGCACGGGTGCTCCCCACGATCGCAACACTCCTGGAGGTCCTGCCATGACACGCCGCGCCACCGTCGAACGTCAAACCCTGGAGACACGAATTCGCCTCGTCCTCGATCTCGACGGGGCGGGAACGGCTTCCGTGAAAACCGGCATCGGCTTTCTCGACCACCTGCTGACCGCCCTGGCGCGGCACGCTGGCTGGGACCTCGAGCTCGCCTGCACCGGGGATCTCGAGGTGGATGACCACCATACCGCCGAGGACTGCGCCCTGGCGCTCGGCACGGCCATCGACCGCGCCCTGGGCGAGCGGCTGGGCATCGCGCGCTTCGGCTGGGCGCTGGCACCCCTCGACGAGGCGCTGGCACGGGCGGTGGCGGACCTCTCCGGCCGTCCCTGGCCCCAGGTGGAGCTGGGACTGACCCGGCCCTCCATCGGTGCGCTGGCCTCGGAAAACGTCAGCCACGTGCTGGTCTCCCTGGCCACCTCGGCCCGGATGGCGTTGCACGTGGACGTGCTCCGCGGCGCCAACGACCATCACCGGGCCGAGGCCGCCTTCAAGGCGACGGCGCTGGCGCTCCGGCAGGCCGTGGCCCGCACCGGCTCGACCGAGGTGCCCTCCACCAAGGGGACACTGGTATGAGCGAGGAGGTCCTCGTCGTCCGCACCGGAACCGCGAACCTCGCGTCGGTCCGTGCCGCGTTCGACCGGTTGGACACCGTGACTCGCGTGACGGAGTCGGCGGGGGAGGTGGAAGGCGCCGCGAGGGTCGTCCTGCCCGGCGTCGGTTCCTTCGGCGCTGTGGCCGCCGGCCTGACACGGTCGGCCCTTGGACGGGCCATCGGCCGGCGGATCGCCGCGGGCCGGCCGACCCTGGCCGTCTGCCTCGGGCTCCAGCTTCTCGCGGAGGGCAGCGAGGAGGCGCCGGGAGTGGCCGGGCTGGGCGTCATCCCGGCGACGGTCCGCTCCCTGCCGCCGGGCGTCCGGCGTCCACAGCTGGGCTGGAACCGCGTCCTGGCGGCGTCCGGTTGCCGGCTGCTGCGTGGCGGCGACGCCTACTTCGCCAACTCCTTCGCCCTGGCCGAAGCACCGTCCGGGTGGTCGTGCGCCTGGTTCGAGCACGGCGGCCGCTTCGTGGCGGCCGTGGAGCGGGGGGCGGTCCTCGCCTGCCAGTTCCACCCGGAGCTCTCCGGTGCGTGGGGCCGGTCGCTCCTCGGCCGCTGGCTCGGCGCCGGCCCGGACGGCGCGCGCCCCTCCCCCGCCCCGGTCCTCGACCCCTCTGCGCCGGGCCCACGCCGTTCCTCCCCGTTGCCCCGCATCATTCCCTGCCTCGACGTGGACGGCGGGCGTGTGGTCAAGGGCGTGCGTTTTGAAGGCTTGCGTGACGCCGGTGACCCGGCGGAGCTGGCGGCGGCCTACGCCGCACAGGGTGCCGACGAGCTGGTCGTTCTCGACGTCTCGGCCACGCCCGAAGGGCGCGGGCACAGTTTCGAGACGGTTCGGCGGGTGCGCGCCGCCGTGGGGATCCCGGTGACCGCCGGGGGGGGAGTGCGCACGGTGGCGGACGCCACCCTGCTGCTCGAGGCCGGCGCCGACAAGGTGGCCGTCAACACCGCCGCTGTTCGCCGCCCGGAGCTCCTCGAGGAGCTGGCGGGGCGCTTCGGCAGGCAGTGCACCGTCCTCGCCCTGGATGCCAGGGGCACCGGTGGCCGGTGGGAGGTGGTGGTCCGTTCGGGCCGCGAGCGTACCGGGATCGATGCGGTGGCATGGGCGCGCGCCGCCGCGGTCGCTGGCGCCGGCGAGATCCTGCTGACGAGCTGGGATCGGGACGGAACCCGCGCCGGCTACGACACCGCGCTCATCGCCGCCGTGTCGGGCGCCGTCGCTGTCCCGGTAATCGCCTCCGGGGGCGCCGATACGCCCGGGCACATGGCCCGGGCGCTGGCCGCCGGCGCGGGAGCGGTGCTGGCGGCCTCGATCTTCCACGACAACGACGCCACCGTGGGCGACATCAAGGCCGGGCTCGCGAGGCTCGGCGTGGAGGTGCGGCAGTGATCGTTCCATCCATCGACATCATGGAGGGGCGCGCCGTCCAGCTGGTGGGCGGCCGGGAGAAGGTGCTGGACGGCGGCGATCCCCTGGACGTGGCCGGACGTTTCGCCGTGGCCGGCGAGCTGGCGGTGATCGACCTGGACGCCGCGCTGGGCCGTGGCGACAACTCCGGGATCGTGGCCGAGCTCGTTGGCCGCCACCCCTGCCGCGTTGGCGGCGGGATCCGATCCGTCGAGGCGGCGCTCGGCTGGCTCGACCGTGGTGCGCGACGGGTGATCCTCGGGACCGCCGCCACACCCGAGCTCCTGGGCCAGCTTCCGCGGGAGCGCGTCATGGCGGCCCTCGACGGCGTGGACGGCGAGCTCGTCGTGGACGGCTGGCGGCGGCGCACCGGCGTCGATGTGCTCGCCCGTATGGCCGAGCTGGCGCCGTACGCCGGCGGCTTTCTCGTCACATTCGTGGAGCGCGAGGGCCGCCTCGGCGGAATCGACTTGGAGGCGGTCCGGCGGGTGGTGGAGGGCGCCGGGGACGTGCCCGTCACCGTGGCCGGCGGCGTCACGACCGCGTCCGAGGTGGCCGCGATCGACCGGCTTGGCGCCGACGCCCAGGTTGGCATGGCGCTGTACACGGGCCGCCTCCACCTGGCCGACGCCGTGGCGGCACCGCTGGTCTCTGAACGTCAGGACGGGCTGTGGCCCACCGTTGTGTGCGACGAGCGGGGTGTGGCGCTGGGCCTGGCCTGGTCGTCGGCGGAGAGCCTGCGGGCGGCGGTGGAGAGGCGGCAGGGCGTCTACCACTCGCGGTCGCGCGGCCTGTGGGTCAAGGGGGAGAGCTCGGGCAACGGCCAGGAGCTCCTGCGCGTGGACCTGGATTGCGACCGGGACGCCCTGCGCTTCACCGTCCGGCAGCGCGGCGCCGGCTTCTGCCACCTGGGAACGCGGACCTGCTGGGGTGAGGATACCGGTCTCGGTGCACTCAAGCGGAGGCTCGAGGCGCTGGCGGCGGCCCCCGTGGAGAGGTCCTTCACGGCCCGGTTGCTGGACGACCCCGGCCTCCTCGCCGCCAAGCTCGCCGAGGAAGCCGCGGAGCTGGCGGCGGCGGCGTCGGCTGAGGAGATCGCCTGGGAGGCAGCCGACCTCCTGTACTTCGCCCTGGTCCGCCTGGTGGGCG
>JAADFK010000095.1 GCA_013152925.1 Acidobacteriota bacterium
TGGCGGAGGGGATGGGATTCGAACCCATGGAGGCTGGCGCCTCAGCGGTTTTCAAGACCGCCGCCTTCGACCACTCGGCCACCCCTCCGTGGACGCTCACTTTACAGTGAACGCCGTGCTGCGTACAATACCCCTCCCGGTGCGGAGAGGTGCTGGAGTGGTCGATCAGGGCTGCCTGCTAAGCAGTTGTCCGGGGTGACCTGGACCGCGGGTTCGAATCCCGCCCTCTCCGCCAACTACCGACGACACGGCCGCCCCCGGGGCGGCCTTTTTTGGGAGGCAGCATGACCGGACCCGCCAGGACCCGCATCGCGCCCTCGCCCACCGGCGATCCCCACGTTGGCACGGCCTACGTGGCACTGTTCAACTACGCCCTGGCCAGGAAGACCGGCGGCCAGTTCATTCTCCGCATCGAGGATACGGACCGGGTGCGGTCCAACACGGCCTCGGAGCGGATGATCTTCGAGGCGCTCTCGTGGTTGGGCCTCGACTGGGACGAGGGACCCGACGTGGGCGGGCCCCACGGTCCCTACCGCCAGAGCGAGCGCCAGGAGATCTACCGGGAGCACGTGGAGCTGCTGATCGAGCGCGGCGCCGCCTACCCCTGCTTTTGCACCAGGGAGCGCCTGGACGCCCTGCGCGAGGAGCAGCGGCGCACCAAGGCCGCCCACCTGGGCTACGACGGCCACTGCCGGTCGATCCCGCCCGAGGAGGCGGTCCGGCGCCGGGCGGCCGGCGAGCCCCACGTGATCCGGCTGGCCATGCCCCGCGAGGGGGAGAGCGTGGTCCACGATCTGCTGCGCGGCGAGATCCGCATCGCCAACGCCCAGGTGGACGACCAGGTGCTGCTCAAGAGCGACGGCCATCCCACCTATCACCTGGCCAACGTGGTGGACGACCACCTGATGGGCATCACCCACGTGATCCGCGCCGAGGAGTGGATCTCCTCGCTGCCCAAGCACGCGCGGCTCTACGAGGCCTTTGGTTGGGAGCAGCCGGTCTTCTGCCACCTGCCCCTGCTGCGCAACGCCGACCGCTCCAAGATCTCCAAGCGCAAGAACCCCGTCAGCCTCAACTGGTACCGCCGCGCGGGCTACCTGCCCGAGGCGCTGCTCAACTACCTGGCCCTGATGGGCTGGGCCATGCCCGACGAGCGGGACGAGTTCAGCGTCGGCGAGCTGATCGAGGTGTTCGACCTGGAGAAAATCTCCCTGGGCGGACCGGTCTTCGACCTGGAAAAGCTGACCTGGCTCAACGGCCGCTACCTCCGCAACTTGGGAACGGGCGACTACCTGAGCAGGCTCCGGGAGGGCGTCCTGTCCGATGCCTACGTGGCCGAGGTCATCCCCCTCGTGCGGGATCGCGTGGACCGCCTGGGCGACTTCATGGAGTACGCCGCCTTCTTCTTCACCAACGGCGCCGACTACGACGAGGCCGCCCGGAAGCGTCTCGTCCTCAAGGACAGGACGCCGCCCCAGAGCGCGAAGATCCTGCGGAAGCTCCTGGAGGATACCCTCGATCCCCTGATGGAGTGGACCGCCAAGAGCGTCGAGGCGGCGCTGCGCGCCCACTGCGAGAAGGCCGGCCTGAGCCCCAAGGAGCTCTTCATGCCCGTCCGCGTGGCCGTCACCGGCCGCGCCGCCACGCCCCCGCTCTTCGAGACCATGGCCGTCCTCGGCAAGGAGATCTGCCGCACCCGCCTCCGCTCCGCCATCGAAACCCTCCGCGGGATGAAGTGACACCATCGGGGCTTTGCCCCGATGGTGTCATCCCGACCGAAGTGGAGGGATCCCCAGGGCAAGCGAGATCCCCGGGAAATACGGCAGCGACGGCTCGGCCCGAACCGGAGCCCCGATCTTGTCATCCCGACCGAAGCGGAGGGATCCCCAGGGCAAGCGAGACCCCCGGGAAACACAGCAGCGACGGCTTGGCCCGAACCGGAGCCCCGATCTTGTCATCCCGACCGAAGCGGAGGGATCCCCAGGGCAAGCGAGATCCCCGGGAAATACGGCAGCGACGGCTTGGCCCGAACCGCAGCCCCGATGGTGTCATCCCGACCGAAGCGGAGGGATCCCAGAGACGGAAGTCGTTCGTGGGAGGAGGCCTTCCGTCGGTGGAAGGCCTGCCGCGGCCAAGCCCCATCCGTCCGGCTAGCTGCCGTTTCGATGGGGGGTCGCGCTGTGCAGGTGTCGCATGACCAGGAGGGATACGAACGACACCGGCACGACCTCACTCGAACGCTCCGAGGGCTTTCCTCTTCGATTTCCTCTACGCTCTCCGCGGAACCTCCTTCGCCCAACCCGCCCCGGAGATTCCGCGCAGAGATCCCGGGAATCGCGGCGGGAAGAGCGTGGCCGCCTGCGGGGCGGGGCGGACGATGGAAACAGAGCGGTGAGGGGAAAAGAGGGGGGAGAGGATAGAGGAAAGACGATAGAGGTGGGCACTGGGGGGCTAGGGAGCGCGGGCCTCAGCCCACACGGTGGTCGGCGGGTGGGCCGGCGGCTCCGGCTGTGCCGGTGACGTATTGGCGGGGTCTCGCGCGGTGGTCCACCGGGGGGGATGCGGGCTGAAGCCCGCGCTCCTTGGGGTGCGTCTCCCCGACAACATCGTCCTCACGAGAGTGGAGGAATATCACAGGTTCTGTGGTACACTGTTTCTGTGGGGGCTTCATGGGACGGAAGAACGTGACGTTGACCCTGGACGAGGAGATCCTGCGGAAGGCGCGGATCATGGCGGCCATGGAGGGACGGTCCTTGAGCGCCCTGCTCCGCGAGCAACTGGGGCGCCTCGTGGATGACCGGAGGACCCGCCTGGAGGCCCTGGTCGAAATCGAGGACCTGCTCGACCGTCCCCGGGCCAGGATCGGTGGCACCCTCCCCTCGCGTGAGGAGCTTCATGAGCGTTGAGATCGAGGCCTTTCTCGACACCAACGTGCTCGTCCACGCGGTGGCGATCCAGCACCGGGCAAAGCACGAGACGGCCGCACGGCTCGTCCGGCGCGGCTTCGAGGAGGGCTGTTTCGCCGTCAGCACGCAGGTCCTCCTGGAGCTCTACGTGACCGTGACGAGGAAGATATCCGCTCCGCTCGAGGACCGTGACGCCCTGCGGCTGGTGCGGGCGCTTCGAACGTGGAGGGTGGTGGCCGCCGACGGACAGCTGGTGGAGGACGCCGCCGTGCTCGCTCAACGATTCAAGATCTCCCTGTGGGACGCGGCCATCCTCGAAGGCGCGCGACGGGCGCCGTGCCCGCTGGTGCTGTCCGAAGATCTCGCGCACGGTCAGGACTACGCCGGAGTCCGGGTGGAGAACCCGTTCCGGAACGCCCGCTGAAGGAGGTGAGTGAGGAGCGAGGAGTGAGGAGAAAAGAGAGACGAGAGACGGGAGAGGAATGTTTGGGGGGAGCGCGGGCTTGGGCCCGCACGGTAGTCGGCGGGTGGGCCGGCGGTAGCGGGTTCGGCGGAGGGACTCGTGACCGGCGTCCTGGCGGATCGCAGGTTCTTTCTCCGCGCGAGGCTCTCTTCGCCCCCACCCGCCCGGGAATGTCTCGCGCGGAGATCGCGGGGGACGCAGAGGGAAGAATTCAGGGCGCCTGCGGCGCCGGGGATTGTGGGCTGTCGTGGTTTCCCCTGAGGTGTCCCTGTTTTCCGCGCGAAGCTTCTTGCTTCCCCTGACCACCCACAGAGTTCGATCCCGAGAAACCCGGGACCTCCAGAGAAAGCTCTTCTTCTCTCCGCGCTCGCCGCGTTCTCTGCGCGAAAACTTCTTTTCTCCCACCCGCCCGGGGTTGTCTCGCGCGGGGAGCGCCGGGGAGACACGGCGGTGGTTCGGGCTATACTCCGCGGGATCGGAGGAACGGGGCATGAGCACCGAAACACGGGACTTCATCCGCGAGATCGTCGAGGCCGACCTGGCCTCTGGCAAGCACGAAACCATCGTCACGCGCTTTCCGCCCGAGCCCAACGGCTACCTGCATATCGGACACGCCAAGTCCATCGTGCTCAACTTCGGCATCGCCGCCGAATACGGCGGCCGCTGCCACCTGCGCTTCGACGACACCAACCCCACCAAGGAGGAAATGGAGTACGTGGAGTCCATCATGGAGGACGTCCGCTGGCTGGGCTTCGACTGGGGCGAGCACCTCCACTTCGCCTCGGATTACTTCGACCAGCTCTACGAGTGGGCCGAATACCTGATCCGGCAGGGCAAGGCCTACGTGGACGAGCAGTCGGCCGAGGAGATTCGGGCCACCCGCGGCACGCTGACCGAGCCCGGCACGCCGAGCCCCTGGCGCGACCGTCCGGCGGAGGAGAGCCTCGAGTTGCTGCGCCGCATGAAGGCCGGCGAGCTCCCCGACGGCTCCCGGGTGCTGCGCGCGAAGATCGACATGGCGGCGCCCAACCTCAACCTCCGCGACCCCGTGCTCTACCGCATCCTCCACCAGCCCCACCACCGCACGGGCGACACCTGGAACATCTACCCCATGTACGACTTCGCCCACGGCCAGTCGGACGCCATCGAGGGGATCACCCACTCCCTGTGCACGCTGGAGTTCGAGAACCACCGGCCCCTCTACGACTGGTTCCTCGACAACCTCCCCGTGCCCCACCGGCCCCGCCAGATCGAGTTCGCCCGGCTCAACCTCAGCTACACCGTGCTCTCCAAGCGCAAGCTGCTCCGCCTGGTGAAGGAGGGCCACGTGACGGGCTGGAACGACCCCCGCATGCCCACCATCTCGGGCCTGCGCCGGCGGGGCTTCACGCCCGAGTCCATCCGCACCTTCTGCGAGCGCATCGGCCTGGCCAAGCGGGACAGCGTGGTGGACATCGCGCTCCTCGAATGGGCCGTCCGCGATCACCTCAACGTGACCGCCCCACGGGTCATGGGCGTTCTCCGGCCGGTCAAGCTCGTCATCGACAACTACCCCGAGGGGCAGGTGGAAGAGCTCGAAGCGCCCTACTTCCCCGACGACCCGCCGAAGATGGGCCACCGCGCCGTGCCGTTTTCCCG
>JAADFK010000096.1 GCA_013152925.1 Acidobacteriota bacterium
CTGGAGTCCCGCCGACGGGGTAGGGCGCCAGGAAGAACTGGAAGCATTCGAGGTACCTGGCCGGGGAGCCGTAGCCGTCGCCGTCCATGTTGCGGCAGGCGATCCATTTCGCGCCGGGCGCCATGCCGATCTGATTCCCGGCGCCGTCGTCGCCGACCATGGTTCCGACGGTGTGGGTACCGTGGCCGTGGGCATCGCAGGGTACTGGGGAGTCGTTTCCGCACGAGCCCCCGTTTTCGTGGATGGCGTCGTGCCAGTTGTAATCGTGGTGGGCCGTGGTGCCGTTCCAACCCCGGTACTGGTTCTTGATGGCCGGGTGGGTCCAGTCGACGCCGGTGTCCTGGGAGCCGACGACGATTCCCTGACCGGTGTCTCCGCGCGCCCAGAGCTCGGGGGCCCGGGTCCGCTCCAGGTTCCACTCGATGCCCAATGCCCGCTTCGCGGCGGTCGTGGAGGCGGAGGGGGCGGGCTCCGGAAGGTCCACATGGATCAGGGGGTTGCCCTCGATCCTGGCCACGCCGGGCCGCCGGGCGATGGCCTCCACCAGCTCCCGGTCCCCACGCACCAGGAGGGCGTTGACGATGTAGAAGTCCCGGTGGGGGATGTGGCGGCGGTCCAGCCAGGAGCGCAGCGGAGCCTGGCTGCGCCGGGCGGTCTGAAGGAGGCGGTCGCGGACGAAGCGCCCGCGGGCGATCCTGGAGCGCAGCCCGCGTGCCGGCGTCAGGTCGGCCTGCTCCCGAAACACCACGAGGAGCTCTGCGGACTGTGCGGCCGTGGTGTGCTCGAGGACCCAGGGCCGGATCTCCGCGCTCCGGGGTTGCCGTGCACCGGCCACACCGGGCCCGGCGCCAGCGCGGCCACCAGTGTGCGGCCGGTGATGGGGTGGTGGCGTGTCCGGCGCTGGGCGAAGGAAGTCTGCAAGGTCACGTCCTGGATGCTAGCCGCGCGGGAACGGCGGGTCAATGAGGTGAGCTGCCTCCGGCGGACGGCGAGGTCAATCCGAGGATTGTTGCGGCCTGCCACGCGTGGGTGGCCTCGTGTGGATGCCCGGAGAGGGTGGCGGCAACGGCGAGCACGGCGTAGCCGTCCGGCGTCAGGGGCTCGCTGGGTTGTTCGGTCCTGTCCGAAAGCAGCGTAAAGGCGGTTCCAGGTTTCCCCGTGGCCAGGGCGATTCGTGCCTCCAGCACGAGGAGGGACGGTGGGTCGGGGAGGCGCACTTTCTCCACGGCCTCGGTGGCGCGGGCCAGGCTCTGCCGTGCGGCGGCCAGATCGAGGTTTGCAGCCGGAATATCGCCTCTGGCAAGTGCAAGCGTCCCCAGATGGATGTGGGACGCCATGTCGGCGAGGACGCACTCGGCTTCCAATACCGCGTTGGCCGGGTCCTTCCGGTCGAGGCTCTCGCAGACAGCGGTGATGTCGTGGAACCACTCAGCAGCGCGGTCCATCTTCCCCGCCGTCGCCTGCTCGAGCCCGGCGCAGAGCCTGACAAGAGAGGGATTCCGACTCTGAGAGAGGGTGATCAGCGGAAGCTGTCCGTCCGGGTCGAGACGAAGATCGGCGGGAGAGAACGGGACCTGGGTACGAAAGCGGAGTCGTGGGGTGTCGAACAGCATCGTTCCATAGGTCGCCCTTTCCTTGCGATACAGTGCGAAGACCGAGTACCGCCCTGTAAAGGTGCCGAACTTGCGGATGAGCGTATCCTTGGCAGCAACGGCGGCGAAAACTCCGAATGGGATTCCAACGGGAGGGTGGATGCCCTCGACGACCCACCGGTCTCGTGGCACGATGGCCGGGTGGTACACGTCACCCGACAGCCGGACGGCCGAGGTGGGAATCAACGCCGAGAGGTGGGCCCTCCCCGAAACCCGCCAGTATCCCTCCGTCGGGCCGGTGTGCGAAAACCCGTACACGACGGCCGGCGTGGGGCTGCCGTCGAGGAAGGGAGCGGCGATTGCCAGCGCGTTCAGCCCCAACCCCTTCCCGATTTCCGAGAGCAAGGCGACGGACGACAGCTTCCGCCCGCCATGTCGTGCCACGACCTTTCCGAGCACATCGAGGAGATCGCGCGATGGTGCCGTGGAATCGAGAAGGAAGAAGATCTGAGCGCCTCCGTCGTAGAGTGTGGAGATGTACTCCCGATAGTGCGTGGGGCCGGTCAGCAATCTCGAACCAAGCGAGGGAGGGCTCAGCGTCGTACGATCGAGACCGTCCCGGAGAAGTAGCGTCTCCGGCAGGCGGCGCCGGGGGAACAGGCCGGCGTTTGGCCGCCTTCCCTGGGCTGCAGCCCGCGCGAACATGATCCGCTCAGCCACGTAGTTGGCGCCCCCCTCCACCCACCAGGAGTCCCTGTACGTTGCCGGGGTCATGGTATTGCCGAGCCACTGGTGTGCTATCTCGTGGGCCAGCGTGCCTTCCGGCGTGCCGTAGATGCCGATGGCAGCCTTGAGAGCCCCGGGGTCCATGACGGTCAGGCTGGAAAGCAAGATGAAACCCGGAAAGGACATGGAAAGCCCCTGGGGAGCCGTGACGACGGTCAGTCTTCCGAAGGGTAGGGGACCGAAGGGACCTCTCAGTGCGGTCACGATGTCCTTCACCGCCGCCAGCAGCTCCTCGGCCGCAGAGCCCTTGTACCGCCGTACGCTTCGGTCGGCCGCCACGACGATCTCCTGGCCGGCGACGGCGGCCCGACGAATGTCGTAGTCGCCTATGGCAAAGGTGATGCCCGAGGTCCCGGGCCTGAGCTCCACGGTCCGCGACCGAACCCCCTTCGATACCCGATCCTCGCCCAGCACGGTTCCCGGAGCAAGGAGCTCCAGTCGCTTGGGCCAGTGGATCGTTAGCTTGAGAACCTCCGGCGTGGCCCCGGCAACCGATGGCAACCACGCCGTGGGATCGCTCATGGCGTAGGCCTTGCGGCTTGGATGTTCCATCGCTTTGAGGTGATAGCCGAGGTCGATGAGAGTGACCGCTCCCACGTCCTGCGGAGCAGGAAGGAGCACGAAGGCGCCGAGGGGTGTCCTGCAGGTCGTCAGCCTCTTTCCCGACGGGGCAGTAGCTACCAGATCCACGAGCGATGCCGGAACCTCGATCCTGACAACCCTGAGGCCGTTCCGGGTGGCGCGGAGCTGGATCCGGACCCTGACCGATATCCGCAACTTCGAACCGCTCAGAGTGACGTCCGGGGCCATTTGGGGAACCTGGAAGGGCGGCGGCAAGGGGATGGAGCGGACGCTCCCGTCGAGAGCCGTGGAGACCCAGGTCGTCCAGGTTCCCTTGAGGGTCGCCTGGGCGTCCAGCCAGCGCCGGCGGATGCCGTGCTGGATCAGCTTCTCCACCTTCTTGCGTGCATGGCCGTCGAGATTCCATGGCCGGAACGCATGGACGGTCACCGGCTCGCCATCCGCCGGATCGATGGTGACAACGAATCTTCCGAGTGAGTCGCCGTCGACGAGCACGTGGGCCGTTTCATCGGCGAGGGGATCCCGGTTCCGGGCGCGGAGCAGCAGTCCCTCGACGCCCAGGATCCGGCGCTCCGCGGAGTGACGCCAGGCGTTCCATGCGGCCTTGGCCCGGCTCTGCTCGGGTGGGGACGGGTTCATGGCTTCCAGCCCTTCCACCTTCGTGTGCAGCGCGCCAGGACCGAAGACGATCACGGCGGAGGAGAAGGACTCGAAAATACTCGGGTAGCCGGTGAACTCCATCAGCTGACGTTGTTCCAGGCGAGCCTTCGGTGTGAAGGCGACGCTCCCCCGGCCAACGAAGACGCCGCGGCTCACCGGCTCGTCGGGCGTGTTGCGGAGGAAGAGCGCCCCCGAATCGAGGCGCAGCAGAACCGGGCCCAGCTGGAGCTCGAGGCCGGAGGCATCGAGGACCCGTACCGCCGCGGGAGAAGCCGGGGCCGGCGGCGGCTGAGGTGCGGTCGCCGCAGCTCCTGGCCGGGGAAGGGCCGCGAGCGCGAGGAAGGCCGCCGCGAGGAAGCTCCCCCGCCGGACGATGGGCCCGACTGGACAGACGCGGCTCGTTGAAAGAGGTTGCATCAGGTTCCGGCTCCTCTCGATTGTACGGCTGGTATCGGCGTAACGTTGGCAGGACCCGGCCCGGGCCGGAGACGCCCCATGTCCGGTGCGGGGATGGTCCCGCCATGAACACTCAATGATCATGGCGATGATCGTAGCAAGTTTTCGGGGCAGGAACGAGTGGTTCTTCTGCAAAGTGGAGGAAGGCAAGGATTCCCGCGGAAGGGTGCTCCGGTACGCCGCACAAGGGAATCCAGAATGACGCCGAGATTGCAGGACCAGCGGCGTTTCCGGACGGGAACGAGCACGGGGCGGGGGCTCACGGAGGGCGGCATGAGCGGAAAACGTTGACCGGGCGGGTGCACCGGTACAGTCAAGGGCGCCTCTATAAAGAGTCAACCCCCCTGTTTTCCAAGAATGAAAGAGATCGTCGTCGTCGGGGCCGTGGAATTGTGGGAAACCGGCGCAGGAGATCGTTTGGCGAAAGGAGGTCATTGGGGCCGGGCAAGGTTGATACCCTTGATCGTGGGATGCGGTGCCGCTCTGCTACCATGCCGAACCATGTTGGAGAGGCTCCATCCGTCATGGATCGTGGATGCCGTGGGTGTGGCGGAGGTCGCCGAGGCCTGCCGGGAGGCCGGTGGGATGGCGCTCGACACGGAGGCGGACTCCCTGCACGCCTATTTTCACAAGGTGTGCCTGATCCAGGTGACGGCGGCCGGACGGCACTTTCTGATCGACCCGCTGGCCCTGGAGCGCGAGGAGCTGGCACCCCTTCTCCGCGTGGTGGCCGATCCCGGCGTGACGGTCCTGATGCACGGCTCCGACTACGACCTCCGGGTCCTCGACAGGGATTTTGGAGGGAGAATCCACGACCTCCAGGATACCCAGGTGATGGCGCAGCTCCTGGGGGAGCCGCGCACCGGGCTGGCGGCGCTGATCGAGCAGGAGATCGGCATCACGCTGGACAAGCGTTTCCAGCGCGCCGACTGGGGGCAGCGGCCCCTGCCGGACGGCATGTTGGGGTACGCGGCGGCGGACACGGCCTTCCTGGAGGAGCTGGCGGCCCGGTTGCGGCGCCGGCTGGAGGCGCTTGGGCGCTGGTCCTGGGCCGAGGAGGAGTTCCTCAAGCTCGAGGAGATCCGCTTCGTGCAGCACGAGCCCGATCCACTGGCCTTCGAACGGGTCAAGGGGGTTCGGGCGCTCCGCGGTGTCGGCCGCGACCTGGCCTTCACGCTCTTCGAGTGGCGCGATGCCACGGCACGCCGGCTGGACCTGCCGCCGTTCCGCGTGCTTGGCAACGCCTCGCTCGTGGAGCTGGCCGTCCGGCGGCCCGGGACCCTCGACGAGCTGGTGGAGATTCATGGCCTCGGACCCCGATTCGCCCGGCGGTGGGGCCGGGAGGTCCTCGAGCTGCTGAAGGAACCGAAGGCGGCGCCTCCGAGGGAACACCACCGGAGGGACGATGCCTGGCTGACGCCCGGGGTCAGGGCCCGCATCAAGCGGCTCTCGGCGGCGCGGGATGCCGTCGCGGAGCGGCTCTCCATCTCTCCCGGTCTCCTGTGTCCGCGGGCCATGGTTGAGAAGGTGGCCGCGTGTGATCCCGAGGTCGTGGCGACCCGTGGGCTGGAGCGGTGCGGATTGACCGGATGGCGGAGGGAAGTGCTCGAGGAAGAGATCCTCCGCGTTTTTTCCGAGGAGCGGGCACGGTGATGGTGGTTCCGGCGTTTTCGCGGACCGGGACCGGGAGGAGGGGCGGGAGCGGGGGCGCGCCGGTGGGGTGCATCATCGACCTCGACGGCACCCTCTACGAGGGGGGCGTGGCCATCGAAGGCGCCGCCGAGGCCGTCACCCGCCTCCGCCGTGCCGGGATTCCCGTTGTTTTCGCCACGAACACCACGCGGCACCCGCGCCGGGTTCTCGTGGAACGCCTGCGGGTCATGGGCATCGGCGTGGCGGAGGACGAGCTGCACACGGCGCCGCGTGCGGCGGCGGCATGGCTTCGCCGGCGGGAGGCGCGGCGGCTGATGCTCCTGCTGCCCGAGGCGGCGTGGAAGGAGTTCGCAGGCTTCGAGGTCGGCGAGACATCCCCCGATCATGTGGTCGTGGGCGACCTTGGCGAGGCCTGGACCTTCGAGCGGCTGAACACGGCGTTCCGTGCCCTCCTCGGGGGAGCGAAGCTCGTGGCCATCCACAAGAACCGGTTCTGGAACCCCGGCGGCGGCCTGCAGCTGGACGCAGGTCCCTTCGTCGCCGCCCTGGAGTACGCGGCGGGTACCCCGGCAATCCTCGTGGGCAAACCCAGCCCGGCATTCTTCGAAACGGCGGCCGGGACGCTCGGCGTCCCGTTCGGGCAGGTTCTCGTTGTCGGCGACGCGGTGCTCAACGACGTGAGGGGAGGCCAGGCGGCGGGGTGCCGGACGGTGGCCGTCCGCACCGGCAGCTTTCGCGAGGAGGATCTTGAGGCGCTCGACACGCCGCCGGAGGCGGTGCTGGACTCCATCGCCGATCTTCCGGAGCACCTCGGCGCGTGAGGAGGATGGCGGAATCGCCGCGATGAGCGGGGAAGAGCGGTCCGTGGAGAACGGCGCGCGGTTTCCGGCCATGGTTCGGGGCGACCGGTGGGAGCTGAGCTGGGATGCCGGCGGCACCGAGATCGTTGGCGGCTCGGTTGCGGCGCTGGCCACGGCTTTCGCGGTCCCCAGGTACAGCGTGGCCGTGGACATGGGCCGCTGTTCGATGACCCTGGCCGCACAGGGCACGGTGTTGCTCACCCATTGCCACTCGGATCACGTGGCCGGCCTCCTGGCCTGGCTTTCGGCCCATACCCGGCGGTTCCGGGAGGGAACCACGCGGGTGTACCTGCCGGCCGATCGGCGGGAGGCGCTCGTCGAAGCGCTCCGCATCTGGCCGGACCTCGACGGGGTCCGGCGGCGCGTGGACCTGGACGACGTGCTCGCCGGCGTGGCTCCCGGGGAGGCCGTGCCACTGTCCGGCGGCGGCGAGGCCCTAGCCTTCGCGGTCCGGCACACGGTGCCCTCACTTGGATGGGCCGTGGGACCCGCCGGAGCCCGGCCCGACGCTGTGTTCGCCGGGGATGGAACGGTGGAACCGTTCCGGGAGAATCCGGGGCTCCTGGATGCCGGCCTCGCTCTCGTGGATTGCACGCTTGTGGAGCCGGGAACCCGGGTGGCGGCGCGGCTGGCGGGGCACGGACACCTCAAGGATTGGCTCGAGCTGGCACCCTCCCTGGGCTGCGATACTCTGGCCCTGGCCCACCTTCCGCCCGGCCTGGAGGCACAGAGGGTCGTGGAATTGATCGGTTCGGAGCCCCCGGCCAGTGGGCCGCAGCTGGCGGTGTGGATGGCTGATGATGGCATCGAGAACGGAGGGAACGATGACGCGGGATGAGGAGCTTCGCGAGGAGCGAATCGACAGCGAGCTGGTCTACGACGGCAAGATTGTCCACCTGGAAGTCGACCGGGTTCGTCTTTCCAACGGGCACCAGACGATCCGGGAGGTGATCCGGCACCAGGGCGCCGTGGTGATGCTGGCCGTGGACGAGAAACAACGTGTTCTCCTGGTACGCCAGTACCGGTACCCCGTCGGCCGGATTCTCATGGAGCTGCCCGCCGGTAAGCTGGATCCCGGGGAGGAACCGCTGGCCTGTGCCCGGCGGGAGCTGGAGGAGGAGACGGGGTACGCGGCGTCGAGCTGGCGGCAGTTGGGAAGTGTGTGGACCACGCCCGGTTTCACCGACGAGATCATCCACGTTTTCCTGGCGGGAGGGCTCGAGCCGGTCGAGGGCGCGTCCCCCGACGAGGACGAGCTCCTCGAGGCCGTCCGGTTTCCCATGCCCCAAGTCGAGGAGATGATCCGCCGGGGCGAGATCCAGGACGCCAAGACACTGGCCGCGATCCTCCTCTGGAGGCTTCAGGGGGGGTGAGGCGCCGGCTGCCCGGCATGCGGGCGGAGGTGGCACCGTGCGGCGTCCGTCGCACAGCCGGCCAATCGTGCCATCTTCCGGCCGAGCACGCGGGACGCCGCTGCCGGATGTCCTCCGCGCCGGCGAGCCCTCGGGAGGGAGCAGGGACGGCGTGCTCCTCCTCCCGGTCCGGCGAACGAGAGCCTCCCCCCGGTCCGGCGAGCGGGAGCCTCCCCACTGTCATCCCGAGCGAGTGAGACCTCCTCCCCCCTGTCATCCCGGGCGAGTGAGACCTCCTCCCCACTGTCATCCCGAGCGAGTGAGCGGAGCGAACGAGCCGAGGGATCTCCCGGCAGGACCCCTCGCACCCGCCACACGCCGCCGGTGGCCGGGAATCACGCCGCGCCGCGGTGTTGGTCGCCGTTCGGGCGTTGGGGGTGGGGAAGCTCGCTGAGCGGAGGGTCGGTGGGGCAGTGGGTGTCGCGCCGGTTCTCGAGGTCCTCGATGACCGCGCGCTTGAAGCCGTTCTCACCGGCCCTGGCCATGAGCTCCTCGCGGTATCTGGCAATATCCACGAGCTCCAGGCGGAGCCGCACCGTCTTGAAGGGACGCGGCAAGAGCTCGCCGGGCGCCTGGATGTGGTGGAGGCCCCCGCTGTAAACGAGGAGCATATAGCCGTCTGGAATGGAACGAATGATGTCGGCGATGCCGCCGCGAACCGTCATCGGGCGGCCCTCGGAATCCAGACCGTTGGGCCGCATCATACGGCCCTCGGGCAGGATCACCATGAGGGCAGTGGGGTCATCCTCGATGGCGTCCAGCACCTGCTGCCATGTGTGGTCCTTCTTGCGGGTGACCACGACGACCCGGTTGGCCAGGAGACGGAAGAAGAGCCCGACGGTCCGCCGCATGGTCTTGGCCGCCACCGGCAACACGCCGTACCGGGCGACACGCCAGAGCAGGGCGTTTTCCGCGGCGCCCAGCAGGATCGGCTCGTAGAGGCTCGTGTGGTGGAGCACGGCGAGAACCCTGAGGTCGCTCCAGGGGTCGTCCGGACGGCCCCCGACCCACTCCACCTTGAAGTGGAAGAAGATCTTGCTGACGCACTTGACGCCCAGCAGAACGAGAAAGCTGACGATGCTCCGCATCTGTCTCCTCGCCCGCCCAGCGCATGTGGCGCCGGCCGAGCGCTGCCCAGGATACCGCAAAAAGTCCCCAGGACCTTGTCGCGGCGCGGCATTCCGCCACCTTCATTCGTCATCCATCCGCCCTGCTCTCCGATGCGCCGTGTCCGGCAGTGCTTCCTCGGTCCGTTCACTCGAGGTGCGGCACGGACGTTCGTGCTTCCAGCCCTCACCGGTGGTTTGGCCGATCCGAGCCTCACGGTTCGGTTGCCCTCGGGACGACCGGGTGCACGGGGCTGAACCGCGCCTGCCGGAAACCACGTGACCAGGTGAGCGGCGGGTCACCTTAGCGCCCCAGACGACCCGCCAATCCCCCGCGGCTCCATCACCCTCCGGACGGCCGGGTACGCGGCGGCAAGCTCCACCACCACCACCGGAGCCCGGTGCCGCGTGGGCGGTGGGTTCACCCTGCCGCACCATCACGCCCGCCGAAAGCCAGGGACACCCCAGCCCTCCGGGCCGGAGCGGCGGCTCAGGAATTCCCGGCGCCGGGGAAGGGGTTCTTCCGGTCGGAGAAGTCCGGACGGTAGTTCACCGGCGCCTCCCTGAAGTCCTGGATGTAACAGTTGGCGCCGTCCATCAAGCGCTCCAGCGCCTCGAGGGTCCGGTCCCACTCGCCGGCGGAGATGGGCCGGGAGAGGAGGGGATAGCGGCGGGGTAGGGCGGCCAGGTGAGTGGGGTAGTACTGGGCCATGAGGGAGATGGCCACGCGAGGCGAGAGCTCCGAGGCGATCCACCGGAGACTCTCCTCGACGCCCGCCAGGTCGTTGGGAAGAACGAGGATCCGGACCAGCAGGCCGCGGCGCAGCGTGCCGTCAGGGCCGGTCTCCCAGGCGTCGCCCACCTGCCGGAACATCTCCCGCAGGGCCGTGCGGGCCCGCTCGGGGTAGTCGTCCACCCGGGAGGCCATCCGGCCGGCCTCGGCGTCGGCGTACTTGAGGTCGGGCATCCAGATGTCGATCACGTCCTCGAGGAGCCGGAGGACCTCGACCGAATCGTAGGCGTTCGTGTTGTAGACGATGGGGAGGCGGAGGCCCCGTTGTGCCGCCAGGCTCAGGCCGCGTACCAGCTGCGGCACCTGGTGGGTCGGCGACACCCAGTTGATGTTGTGGCAGCCACGGTCGGCCAGCGCCAGATGGATGGAGGCCAGCTCCTCCACGGTGATGGCGGCGTCCGAGAAGTCCTTCGGACGCTGGGAGATGTCGTGGTTCTGACAGAAGACGCAGCGGAGGTTGCAGTTGGCCAGGAAGATGGTGCCCGATCCCATGGTGCCCGAGATGACCGGCTCCTCGCCGAAATGGGGCGTCCACGAGGCGACCAAAGGGTCGGGCCCTGTGGCGCAGGTGCCCAGCCTGGCGAAACGGTCGACCCGGCACTCCCTGGGACAGACCGTGCAGCGGTGCAGCATGGCCTCCAGGGCGTTCGCCCTCCGTTCCAGCTCCCCGCTGCGCGCCATCCGGACGTAACCCGGTCTCCAGGATCGTCGGAGCTCCGTCATCGACCGGTTTCTACCATATTCCCCCAGTCTCCCACCATCCCCCGGCACTGCCCGAGATCGCCGAGCCGGTGCTGGACGAGCTGGAGAGCCATGGATTCGTCCTCAAGGAGTCCAGCCTGGCCATGGTCCCGGGCCCGCTCGACGGACCGTGGGCCCGCCCGGCCCACCTCAGCTCGAAGGCGGTCCGGTGTCAGCGCCGCTTTGTGTACGCCGCCACGTGGGAGTCGACGGCGCGGCCCGAGGGATCGGCCATCCCCTCCCATGCCTTCTCCCAGGTGAGCGCGGTGGCGGTGGAGCAGGCGATGCTCGGCTCGACCACCACGGCAGTGATGGCCGCCGGCTGTGGGAAGTGTTCCTCGAAGATGGAGCGGTAGAGGTAGGCCTCCTTGGTCTGTGGTGTGTTGACCGGGAAGCGGTGAGGAGCAGCCTCGAACATCGCGTCCGAGACCCGGGATTCGGCGTAGCTCTTGAGGCCGTCGATCCACCCGTAGCCGACACCGTCCGAGAATTGCTCCTTCTGGCGCCACAGCACCGATTCCGGGAGATAGGGGTCGTTCGGGGTATCGAAGGACGAACGCAGAATGTTCTTCTCGATCCGATGCGCCGAAGGGTTCGACATCTTGAGCGCCGGATCGATGTTCATGGCAAGCTCGAGGAAGCCCTTGTCGAGGAACGGCACCCGCGCCTCGACGCCCCAGGCGGCCATGGACTTATTGGCACGCAGGCAGTCGTAGTGGTGGAGCTTTCGCACCTTGCGCACGGTCTCCCGGAACAGCTCTTCCGGGTTGGGCGCCTTGTGGAAGTAGAGATACCCTCCGAAAACCTCGTCGGCGCCTTCGCCGGTGAAGACCATCTTCACGCCCATGGCCTTGATCTTGCGCGCCATCAGGTACATGGGCGTGGAGGCGCGGACCGTGGTGACGTCGTAGGTCTCGATGTGATAGATCACGTCGCTGAGCGCGTCGAGACCCTCCTGCACCGTGTAGCAGTACTCGTGGTGGGCCGTTCCCAGGAGCTCCGCCACCCTGCGGGCGTTTTCGAGGTCGGGAGCGCCCTCGAGCCCGATGCAGAACGAGTGGACCCGCGGCCACCAGGCGGGTGACTGCATCTTGTCCTCCACCCGCCTGTCGGCATGGCGGGCGACGATGGAGGACACCAGTGAAGAATCGAGGCCGCCGGAGAGCAACACACCGAACGGCACGTCGGACATGAGCCGCTTGACAACGGCTGCATCGAGCGCCGCACGGAGCTCCTCGGCGGCGGGTGTTCCGGCGGGAATCTCCTCGGTCGTGATCCACGACGGGTTGAAGTAGCGGCGGAGCTCCCCTCCGGCGTAGACGTGACCTGGGGGGAACTGCTCGAAGCGGGGGCACACGTCGCACAGTGCCTTCATCTCGGAGGCGAACCAGACGCTGCCGTCACGGCCCCGTCCCCAGTACATGGGTACCACACCGATGGGATCGCGGGCGGCCACGACCTCGCCAGTGGTTTCGTCGGCCAGCACGAAGGCGAAGACACCGTCAAGGTCGTCGACAAAGCCGGCGCCGCGCTCCTCGTAGAGGTGCACGATCACCTCGCAGTCGGACCGGGTGGCGAAGCGGTGTTCCCGCCGCAAGCTCTCTTCGAGCTGCCGGTGGTTGTAGATCTCACCGTTGACCGAAAGGGCGACGTTGCCGGTTTCGTTGAGGAGCGGCTGCGCCCCGCCCTCGGGGTCGACGATGGCCAGTCGCTCATGGGCGAGAACGTTGACGACCCTGCGGCCGTTGCCCATGGTGTTTCGTTGCAGATGGACGCCGCTCCAGTCGGGGCCCCGGTGGCGGACGAGCTTCGCCAGGGCGACGACGCGAGCGCGAAGCTCATCCGGGTTTTCCGAGCTGTTGAAGACCGCCAGGATGCCGCACATGGTTCCTCCCGGAGCGCCGCGGCGGTTTGTTCCGCCGCTTCAGCTTGTCCCGTAGATGATCTCACAGCAACCGGCGGAGGGTCCTCTCCCTGGCCAGCGGCTCACGTGCGAAGCGCCTCCCGCGCGGCGGCCTTGGCCATCTTCAGCTCGTCGGGGGCGTCATCTTCGGAGACCACGTGCCAGGTGACGTCGTGGCGGGAGACCAGCGCGTCGAGGCGGCGCCAGAGCTCGGCGTGGCGGACGGACTGGCCGTCGCGGGTGCGCCAGCCGCGGGCTTTCCAGCCGCGGATCCAGGTGGTGGCGCCGTCTTTGAGGTAGGAGGACACCGTGTAGAGGTGGACCCTGGAGGGCCGGCGGAGCATCTCCAGGGCCCGGATGGCGGAAACGATGTGCATCCGGTTGGCGGTGGCGCCGGGGACGGTCCCCGCCGCGTCCTTTTCCTGGTCGCGCCACCGCAACCGGGCCGCCCAGGCGCCCAGGCCGCGTTTGCCCGAGAAGGCCACCGCCACAAAGAGGTGGACGGCATCGGGGTCGTCCAGTGGCAGCGACGGCCTGCCCATGGCCGCCGAGGCCAGCTCGTCGGCGCGCTCGTTCCACCGGTCGCCAGTGTGGCCGCGGGTCCATTCCCACGAGACCCTGTGGCGGGAGAGCTCGTTGTCAAGGGCCTCCCAGAGGTCGCGGTTCTTGACGGGCTGTCTGGAGGCCGTCTTCCATCCCCGGGCCCGCCAGCCGGAAAGCCACTGGGTGACGCCCTTCTTGAGGTACTGGGAGTCCGTGACGAGACGAACCTCATGGGATTCATCCAGGGCGCGGAGGGCCTCGAGGGCTGCCGTGAGCTCCATCCGGTTGTTGGTGGTGTTGTCCTCGTGGCCCGAGAGCTCCACGGGGGTCGTGCCGGGGAAGAGCAGCACGGCGCCCCAGCCCCCGGGGCCGGGGTTGGGCCGGCAGCCGCCGTCGCTGTAGATGGTCACGCTGGGAAGCGGGTCGTTCTTCACGTCGATCCTTCCGGGTTGTCCGGCGCATTTCCCCGCCGGACCGTGGCTCCGTGCCACTGTACCAGCCGCGCCACAACCTGGCCGATGGTACCCTGTGCTCGGAAGGTGATGCCATGACCCTGTTGCGGCCCGGCTCCGGTTGGATCGAGGTGATCACGGGGCCCATGTTCTCCGGGAAGTCCGAGGAGCTGATCCGGCGGCTCCGCCGGGCGGCCATCGCGCGGCTCAGGCTCCAGGTCTTCAAGCCGGCTCTCGACGACCGCTACGCCAAGAAGGAGATCGTCTCCCACTCCAGGTGGAGGATACCCTCGGTCGCCATCGAGGGATCGGAAGAGGTGCTGGAGAAGCTCGATCCCAGGACGGAGGTGGTTGGGATCGACGAGGCGCAGTTTCTCGACGAGAAGCTCCCCGGCGTCTGCTCCCACCTGGCGGACCTGGGCAAGCGGGTGATCGTCGCCGGGTTGGACATGGACTACCGGGGGGTGCCCTTCGGCCCCATGCCCGAGCTGCTGGCCATCGCCGAGCAGGTCCAGAAGATCACGGCCATCTGCGCCCGCTGTGGGGCCCCTGCCAGCTACACCCAGCGGCTGGTCCCGTCCCGGGAACGGGTGGTGGTCGGCGCCGAGGACGTCTACGAGGCCCGCTGCCGCCGCTGCCACGAGCCCGAGGGCGCCGTGGCTGTGGAAAACCCATGGCTTTTCGAGCCCGTAGAAGAGAACGGGGAAGGAGACGCCTTGGGGTGAAGATCACGAAGAAGGTACGCTGGTGGCTCATCGCCGGGGCCGTCTTGGGGTTCTTCCGCGGGGTGGGAGCTCTGCGGGAGCGTGCCGGGCCGCCGGCGCTGTCGTCGCTCTTCGAAACGGCCGGTGGGTTCTTCGAGCTCTGGTTGCTTGTTTCCGCCGTTCTCATTGTCCTTTGGCTGTGGCGAAGGCTGACCTACCGCATTTGGGTGCGGCTCTTCTTCTCCTACCTGCTGATTGGCGTCATGCCCTTCGTGGTGCTCGCCCTCCTGGGAAGCCTGGCCCTCTACATGCTGATGGGTCAGTACACGTCGGTGCGCTGGGGCGACCAGATCCAGCTGACCCAGGACCGGATCGCCCGCCGCTGCCGCACGGCGCTGGAGATGGGCTCGCGGGACGGCCCGGAGAAGATGATCCACTGGCTCGAGGAGCTCGAGAAGGATCCTCCGAAACCGCTGCTCAAGCTGCTCTGGGTCGCGCAGGACGGTGCGCGGGCCGTCCGGTCCCAGGGGGCCGATGAGCTCTTCATTCCCGACTGGCTGGCTGCCGGACCGCCGGAGAGGTTGCTGGCGTTCCGGGGTGATGTGCCCTACCTCCTGGTCATGGGACGCAATGGCTCCCGGGCCGTGCTCCTTGGTGTGAGGCTGGACGACGCGTTCGCACGGCACCTCAACGAGACCGGCTGGTTCGACGTCTACTTCTATGTCAGTCGCGAGGGCTTGCTCCACGGGTCGCCCACGGTCACCGTGAGACAGGGGAAGGGGAACAAACACGGCCAGATCTTCATCCAGAGCCACCCGGTCAACGTCGAGGATGTCTGGGGGCCGTGGCCCCAGGCGAAGGATCGTGGATGGCTCGAGCGGCCGCTGGTGGCGTGGTTCCGAATGGCCGGGAGGATCGTGGACCTCGAGACGGGAAAACGTCCGAAGTCTCCCGCCTTGATCACTCTTCTCAGGACCTCACCGGCAGCCGTCTGGAGGGACTTCGTCCGCGCACCCTTTGCACTGGGTGACCAGATCCGGAATGCCCTGACCGGGACGGCCCTCGTCCTGGGCATTCTCTACCTGATGGTCGTGGGGATCGCCGCCCTGATGATCCTTGCCATCACACGGGCGGTGGCACGGCTTTCCCGCGGAGCGAAGGAGATCTCCCGCGGCAATCTGGGCCACCGGATCCCCGTCAAGCGGCACGATCAGCTCGGGGATCTGGCGGTCAGCTTCAACAGCATGGCGGCCTCGGTCCAGCGGATGCTGGAGGAGGTACGGGAGAAGGAACGCCTCGCCCACGAGCTGGAGCTGGCCAGGCAGATTCAGGAGAACCTCCTTCCGAGCCGCCGGATGCGCGTGGGAGATCTCGAGGTGCGGGCTTCCTTCCGTCCGGCGGCCGAGGTCGGCGGCGATTACTTCGATGTCCTCGCGCCCGACGCGGGGCGGGTGATCGTCGCGGTTGGGGACGTGGCAGGCCATGGCCTGGGGACGGGGCTGTTCATGGCAACCGTCAAGTCGGCTGTGGCGGCCTTCGTTGGAGAGGGGTACCGCGGATCGGGGCTGCTGGAGCGGCTTCAGGAGTTGATGCTCCAGGCCAACCGCCAGAACCGCCAGCCAATGGTCACGCTGGCGGTGGCTGAGATCGATACGGGCGAACGCACGGTGCGGGTGGCCAGTGCAGGGCATCCCCCGGCCTACGTGGTGCAACCCGATGGAACGGTGGAGGAGGTTCTCCTGGGATCCATGCCCCTGGGCTTTCCGCGGTGCCGTCCGCGCGAGCGAACGCTGCCCTTCGAGCCGGGCTCGGTCCTCGTTCTGTACTCGGATGGGCTTGTCGAGGCGACCAACGCCCGGGCGGAGGTCCTGGGCTATCCGGCCCTCGAGCGGATTGTCCAGGGCTCCGGGCGTTCACCGGATGTCCTCCTGGCACGTATCGAGCATGCTCTTGAGGAGCATGTCCAGGGTCGGCCGCTGGCCGACGACGTGACCATCGTCGTGGTCGGCTCGGCGGGAGGCGACGACGTGCCGGGTGGTTGAGCCGGTGGAGGACACCTCATGGGTGCGGGCCGACCGGGAGCTTGCTGGCCGGGCGCCGGGTTGTCGTGGCAGTGGAGCAGGCACGATTCGCCATGCTATCATGACTGGGGAAAGGAATGTGTAAGATCAGTAGAGAAAGCACTTTCAGAAAATAACCCGCAGCTTTCCCGGGGACTGTCAGTGTGGAAGCTAGCGGGGTGCCGGCGCACGACGGCGGGGACTGGGGAGCCATAGGTGTCCATCGGCGGCAACCTCAAAACCATGCCCTTTCCCGATCTCCTGCAATGGGTTTCCCAGAGCAGGAAGACGGGGACCATGGTCATCGAGGGGAAGAAGTACTCCAAGAAGGTGTACTTCCGCGAGGGGAAAGTGATCGCAGCCGCCTCGGACAACCCCAAGGAGTTCCTCAGCTATTACCTTGTGGGTTGGGGTTATGTCTCGGACGACGAGCTTCAGGAGCTCCTGGACATGCAGGAGCGCCACGGCACCATGCTGGGCGAGCTCCTGGTCATCGTTGGTCGGCTCAGCCGCGAGGAGCTGGATCATGTGCTCCGGGTCAAGACCGAGGAAGCGATCTACGAGCTCTTCCTCTGGAAGGAGGGAGACTTCCGTTTCCTGGCGAACATTTTGCCGGCCAAGCGGTTCCATCCACTGGAGGTGGCGGTCGATACACTGGTCATGGAGGGGGTCCGGAGGCTGGACGAGTGGGAGCGCATCCGGGCCGTGATCCCGGGCGACGACTGGATTCCCAAGCTCGTCCGAGCGGTTGAAGTCAAGTCTCTTGGGGAAACCGAGCTGGCCTTTCTCCGGGAGATCAACGGAGCGAACAGCCTCGAGCGGATCGCCCTCAACTGCAAGGCGCCGTTGTTCTTCGTCTGCAACTTCGTCTACATGGGGATGAAGCAGGGGCTTTTCGAGCTGCTTCCGCCGAGCGAGACGCCGGACGTTCAGGGCATTCCCGGCTTCTCCCAGGGCTCGTGGCGTGTGATCCTCAAGGATGGTGAACGTCAGCTCGAGCGTGGAGATCTCATCAAGGCTTACGACAGTGTCAAGAAGCTTCGCGAGAAGTACCCCGAACAGCGGGAGATCCTGGAGCTGGCCACCGCTCTGGAGCGGAAGATCGAGGTGGAGGTCGGAGGCCAGTCGCTTCCGGAAACGGCGATTCCCGAGCTGGACGTTCCCATGAGCAAGCTCGGCGAGCTGGCGTGCAGCCCCATGGAGGGGTTCCTGCTCTCCCGGGTCAACGGCAGCTACAGCCTGGGCGAGGTTCTCAAGCTGCTGCCGTTGAGCAAGCTCGAAGGGCTCCTGCTGGCGGGAGGGTTGCTGGACCGTGGGATCATCCGGCTGCGGGACCCCAAGGAGGAGAAGGAGGGCGGCATCAAGGCCGGATGAGCGGGGCAGGACGTCACGATGGCGGGTGTTTCCGGGGCGCTGTTGCCTGGGGTGCTGGCCGCTTCGGCGATCCCCGGGCGCGATGCGATGGGGGAGATGCTCCAGGCTACGCGAGGAGACCGATCTCGCCGGTGGTGAGAATCCGCTCGGTTGCACCGGTCTTCAGCCGCAGGAAACCCTCGCCGGTGACACCGGCGAAGCTTCCGGCGACCGTGCTGCCGTCATCGAGATGAACCTCCATGGGATCGCCCTTCCTGTGGACCAGGGCGCCTCGCCAGGTTGCCGCGGCCTCTTCCGGGTGGTCCAGCGCGCTGGCCATGTGACGCACGAAGGAGGCGGCCAGGTCGGCCGTGCCCGGCACCACCGAGCCTTCACCCAGCAACTCGGCGAGGCTGGCCGCTCCGCTCCGGGCGTTGCCCGGGAGCTCCGGTGTGCCGGCCACGTTGAGCCCGAGGCTGACCACGCACCAGCCGCCGTTGGCGCGGCGTGTGTGCAGGAGAAGGCCACCGAGCTTGCGGTTCCCGGAGACCAGGTCGTTGGGCCACTTGAGGCCGACCTTGGCGCCGGTCTCCCGCAAACAGGTGACGGCTGCCGCGGCGGCCACCACGGGGAGACGCACGAAGACCGATTCCGGGAGGTCGCAGCGGATCCAGGTGAGGTAAAGGCCACCCGGGGGCGAGCTCCAGGGACGGCCATTCCGGCCGTGTCCGGCGCTCTGAGATTCCGCGATAAGGAGGGTCGGCGGTATTTCGATGTCATCCAGGTGGGCCTCGTCGAGAAGACGAAGGGCCATGTCGTGGGTGGAGTCGATCCTGGACACGATGACAACGTTCTCCACGTAGTCGTGAACCGCAGCCTCGAGGGACTCGAGCTCCTGGATCATCCTCCCACCGCCTCGATGGTGGCCCGGAGGCGTTTCAGCCGTGTAATCGTCTCGTCGAGCTGCCGGCGGGCGCCCTCGACAACCTCGGCGGGCGCCCGCGAGAGGAAGGCCTCGTTGGCCAGGCGCTTCTCGGTGGAAATCCTGGCCTTCTCCAGCTGGTCGATCTGGCGGCGGATCGTGTCGATCTGCGCCTCGCCCAGGGACCCGGCGGGAAGCTCCAGCGCCACCTCCATGCCGCCGAGCAGCTCGTGGACCGAATGCTCGGGCGGCTCGCCGGTGCCGATGGATTCCACGGCGGCCAGCTGGGCCAGTTGCTCCGCATGGGCCTGCAGGAAGGCCGCACGATCGGTGTCGACGTTGACCAGGGTGATGCCGATGGGGTGGCGTGGCGCAAGGCCCACCATGGCGCGGTAGGAGCGGAGGCCCCCGATGAGCTCCTGGAGCGCCGTGAAACCGGCCTCCAGGGCCTCGTCCTCCCAGGCTTCGACCGGCTCGGGGTAGCGCGAGGTGATCAGCATGCCGTCATGGCCCAGGTGTGCCGCGATCTCCTCGGTGATGAAGGGCATGACCGGGTGGAGGAGCTCGAGGGCCTGGAGCAGGACGCCCCGGAGCACCGCCCGGACCTCCCGGCGGCCGGCGACGCCCTTGGCCAGCTCCAGGTACCAGTCGCAATACGTGTGCCAGACGAAGTGGTACAGCAGGCGGCACGCCTCGTCGAAACGGAGCTCCTCCCAGGCCCGGTTGACCTCTCGCACCGTGCGGGAGAGCCGTGAGAGGATCCACCGCTCGGCCGGGTCCAGGAGCCGGAGGTCCAGCTCCTCGAGCGCCGGCTCGTCCCCCTCGAGCTTCATCTGGACGAAGCGCGCGGCGTTCCAGACCTTGGTGGCGAAGGCGCGGTAGCCCTCCATCCGCTTGACGTCCAGGGGAAGATCCCGGCCCGGGGACGCCAGTGCGGCCAGGGTGAAACGGACGGCGTCGGCGCCGTAGGTGTGGACCATCTCCAGGGGGTCGATGGTGTTGCCCTTGGTCTTGGACATCTTGTCGCCCTTGGCGTCCCGGACCAGGCCCGTCAGGTGGACGGTCCGGAACGGGATGTCCCCGGCCAGGTGACAACCCATCATGATCATTCGCGCCACCCAGAAGAAGAGAATGTCGAAGCCGGTGATCAGCAGGGAGGTCGGATAGAAGGTGCGGAAGTCCTCGGACTCATCGGGCCAGCCCAGGGTCGAAAACGGCCACAGTCCCGAGGAGAACCAGGTGTCGAGGACGTCGGGGTCCTGCTCCACGGGAGCGCCGCACTCGGGACAGGTATCGATGGGCGTTTCAGAGACGGCGACGTGACCCCTGGGGCAAAAGAAGGCCGGGATACGGTGGCCCCACCAGAGCTGACGTGAGATACACCAGTCCTGGATGTTCTCCAGCCAGTGCTCGTAGGTGGCGATCCAGAAATCCGGCACCAGCTTGATCTCGCCGTCGCGCACCACCTGGAGGGCCTTCCGCGCCAGCGTCTCCATCCGTACGAACCACTGCTTGGAGAGCCAGGGCTCCACCACCGTGTCGCACCGCTGGCAACGGCCGATGGACATGGGGTGCTTCTTCTCGCCGCGGAGCAACCCCTTCTCGGCCAGCGCCTCCAGCACCGCCTTTCGGGCCTCGAAGCGGTCCATCCCCTCGAAAGGGCCACCCTCGGCGTTGATCCGGCCCTCGCTGTCCAGGATGTTGATGAACTCGAGATCGTGACGGCGCCCCGTCTCGAAGTCGTTGGGGTCGTGGGCCGGTGTCACCTTGACGGCGCCCGTCCCGAGCTCGGGATCCACCAGGTCGGCGTCGGCGATGATCGGGATTCTGCGGTGGAGGAAAGGATGGATGGCGAAGCCGCCGACCAGCCCGGTGTAGCGCGGGTCATCCGGGTGCACGGCGATGGCCGTGTCGCCGAGCATGGTCTCCGGCCGGGTGGTGGAGACGACGATCTCCCCGCCGCCCTCCAGGGGATAGGCGAAGTCCCACATGGCGCCGTCATGCTCGTGGTGGACGACCTCCAGGTCCGAGATGGCCGTGTGGCAGCGCGGACACCAGTTGATCAGCCGGCGGTCCTGGTAGATCAGGCCCTCCTCGTAGAGCGTGACGAACGCCCGCCGCACGGCCCGCGAGAGCCCCTCGTCCAGGGTGAAGCGCTCGCGCGTCCAGTCGCAGGAGGAGCCCAGCGCCTTGGCCTGACGGGAGATGTTGTCCTTGTGCTCCTCCTTCCACTGCCACATGCGTTCGAGGAAACGTTCCCGTCCCAGCTCGTGGCGGGAGAGCCCCTCCTTGGCGAGCTGACGCTCCACCATCACCTGGGTCGCGATCCCGGCGTGGTCCGTTCCTGGAAGCCAGAGGGCGTTGTAGCCCTGCATTCGGCGCCAGCGGATCACCAGGTCCTGGAGCGTGAACTGCAGGGCATGGCCGATGTGCAGGATCCCCGTGACGTTCGGAGGCGGAATGACGATGCAGAACGGCGGCCTGTCCGAGGGGACCTCGGGCGAAAAGGCGCCGGAAGACTCCCAGCGTTCGTACCAGCTCGACTCGAACGACTCCGGATCGTACCGCGTTGGAAGGCTTTCCAGGCTCATGCACCTCTCCGTTCCCCGGGCTGGGGATGGCACAGTCTAGCCGCGCACCGCCATCCTGTCCACGAAGGACCCGCCTCGCGCCGCCGAGTTGCTACCCGGGAAGGTCCGCCCCGCGGCGGGGGCCTCAGTGAGTGGCGTCCTCGCGCTCGGCCTCGGCCTCCAGCTCGCGGATCCTCTCCCGGACCACGAGCTCGGCCATGTCGGGGATGACCTCCCAGGCGATCTGTTCGAGGCGGCCGGCCGCCAGCTCCACCACGCGCCGGGCGATGCGTTCCACGTCCTCGTCGGAGAGGGCGGGAGCCACCGGAACGGATTCCGCGGGAGGCTCGAGCGCCGCCGGCTCCGGGGAAGCTGCCACGGGTTCGGCCGGGGGAGTCACCGGTTCCGGCGGCGCCTCCTTCATTTCGGTTGGACCCACCACGGGCTCGGTCGACGGCGAATCGAAGTCCTCGCCCTTCTCGGCTGCCGGGGCGACGGCCTCCACCTCCACCTCCTGCACCTCCTCCAGGAAGGCGGGTCCTTCCTGCAGTGGCGAGGGTGTCTCGGCGGCGCCGGGAATCTCTGCGAAGTCCGGACGCTCCATGGGCATGGTCGCCGGCCGGTCGGGCGGCTCGCCTGTCGCCTCTGCAGCGGCCGTCTCTTGCGCGCCGCCCGGGGTCTCACCGGCCTGGCCGAACTCGAACGCCGCCTCCTGACGTTGAATCTCTTCGTCGGACACCGGGGCGAACGGCTCGGCCGAAACGTCGCTGGCCGGGAAAGGGCTCTCGGCGTCCTCCTTGGCTGGCGGCGTCCCCGGCTCGAACTCGAGACCCTCGTCCGGTACCGTTTCCGGGAAACTCTCCGGGGCCTCGCCGGCGGCCCGCATGGCGTCGAATCCGCTGGTCGTGAAGTCGAGTCCCTCGCCGGCGTCCTCGCCCGTGGCGGGAGCAGCGGATTCCCCACCGGGGGGAGGGGCAAGGACCGTTCCGTAGGGCTCCCCCGCGGGTCCCTCGAAGGCACCCTCGTGGGCGGGCGGCGCAACGGCGCCCTCGAACCGCTCGGCTGGGGCCTCGCGCTCCTGGGCCGGGGCGGCACCCTGACTGAGGAGGTTCTCCACCGTTTCCACGAGCTTTCTGGCCTCGAACGGCTTGGTGATGATCTCGTTGCAGCCGGCGGCTATGGCCCGGTCCCGGTCGAAGGGCTCGAAGGTCCCGGTCAGCAGCACGACCGGAACGTGAAGCCACTGGGGGTCCGATTTGATGGATTGGCAGACGGCGTAGCCGTCGGTGCCGGGCATCAGCACGTCGCAGATGATGACGTCGGGCCGAACGGACGGCAGCTTCTCCAAGAGCTCGTCACCGCTGGAGACGGCGATAACGGTGTGGTCCGTGTCGGCGAAGGTCAGCTCCACGACCTTCTGGATGGTCAGACTGTCGTCGGCCAGGAGGATTGTCCCGTTCATGCTCGTGCCCCCGTTTCCATTCGAATAAGCCTCCACCAATTGTGTACCACGCTGACACGAAAGCTGTCAACGAAACGTGCGGAGCACAACCGCCGCCAGAGGGCCAGGCGGCCCGGCGCCAGCGAGGCCAGGCGGCGGGCCTCACGCCGGGATGCGCCGAGCGGATCATTGTCCAGCCCGGCGACCCAGCCCTCGGCCTCGGCCTGCCCTGCACTGATGAATCGGCCCTCCAGGAAGAGACGCCGCGCTGGTCCGGAACCCGCAACCGCCGGAAACATGGCCGTTCCGCCCCATCCGGTGACAAGGCCGCGGTGGACGCCCGGGTGCGCGAAGGAGGCCCCGGGGGCGGCGAACACTGCGTCGCACGACAGCACCAGGTCGAGCCCGCCGCCGGCGCACGTCCCGTTTACGGCGGCGATGACCGGCGCCGGATACCGCCGGATGCGTTCCAGGACTTCCCGCCCGAGATTGGCGTAGCTCCGCGAGCTTTCTGCGCCGAGGGAGGCGATCTCGGCCAGGTGAGCTCCTGCCAGGAAGATCCTGGGGTGAGACGACGACAGGACCAGCGGCCTGGGATCGGTGCGGAGCAGGTCGAGGCTCTCGCCCAGGCGGCCGAGCAAGAAGGTGGACAGGATGGGCGAGGGAAGGATGAGCTGCCGGACCCCCTCCGGCAGGTCCCGGATCTCGAGCTCCGAGCTCATGCGGGTGCGGCGGCCCGGCGGCGTTCGAGCTCCCGGCCGAGATACTCCACAACCTCCCGTGTGTCGGTCCCGGGCAGGAACACGCGGTCGACGCCCGCCTCTTCGAGGAATGGAATGTCGTCCTCCGGAATGATCCCGCCCCCGAAGACCAGGATGTCGCCGGCGCCGGCATCCCGGAGCCCGCGGACGACCTCGGGAAACAGCCGGCGATGGGCGCCCGACAGGATGGAGAGCCCCACCGCGTCCACGTCCTCCTGCACCGCCGCAGCGACGATCTGCTCCGGCGTCTGGCGTAGCCCGGTGTAGATCACCTCGAACCCGGCATCGCGGAGCGCCCGCGCGATCACCTTGGCGCCACGATCATGCCCGTCCAGCCCCGGTTTCGCGATCAGCACCCTGTACGGCCGCTCCACCATGGACACCTCCGCCATCATTCTACACTGCGGTACGTTTGCCCGGCCCATCCGCCCCGTTCTGTCATCCCGCCCCATCCCCCCCAGCATCGCGACCCCCGCTCC
>JAADFK010000097.1 GCA_013152925.1 Acidobacteriota bacterium
TCCAGGGTTACGTGCTCGCGCCAGACCTCGATGGCGGCCCCACCGCGTCGGTCTCGCCCCGCCCGGCCTCGCCCGAGGCCACCAGGGCGTGGCGCCAGAGCACCGGACCCACGAGCTGGTTGATGACCACGGCGCCGACGATGACCGTGGCCAACCTCGCGCCGAAGCCTGGAAACTCCCTGGCGATCCGGGCGGCCAGCCCCAGGGTCAACCCGGCCTGGGCCACGAAGCCCATCCACGCCCAGCGCCGGACGGGCCCCGGAGCACCGGCCAGAGCAGCCGGCGCCGCCGTCAGACCCCAGGTGAGAGCCAGCCGGACGAGCACCAGGACGGCGACGCCAGCCCAGGCGACCCGAAAAACCCCGAGATCGAGCCCGGCTCCGACCAGGGCGAAGAAGACCACGTAGATCGGCGGCGAGGAGCGTTCCAGGGCGTGGAGAAAGTCCGTGGCTGCCGCGGGAAAGACGTTGCGCGCCACGAAACCCGCGGCCATGGTGATCAGCAGGTGCTCCAGGTGCCAGGTGTGGGCCAGCTCCATGGAGACGAGGACGAGGGCCAGCACGGTAATTTCCGGGTGGTACCCCAGGTACGCCAGGTAGGCGCCCAGCGCAAGGCCGAGGACCGTCCCGGCCACCAGGGACAGGACCATCTCGGTCCCCAGGGCGCCGAGCACCCCGAGATCGACCCCGGCACCCCCAACCCAGCCGGCGGCCATCCCGCTGACCCAGGTGAAGAGGAGAAGGATGATCAGGTCCTTGAGGACCGTCACGCCGAGCACCGTATCGACCAGCGGGCCCCGGGCGCGGGTCTCCGTGATGATGGCGATGGTCGTCGCCGGCGACTTGGCCACGGTCAGGGTGCCCAGGAGCGCCACGGCCGCCAGGCGTTCGCCCGGCTCCAGCACCCCCAGGAAGGGCAGGCGGCCGAGGATCAGCCAGAACAGGGCCGAGGAGGCCAGGAAGATCCCCACGGCGTGCCCCGTGGTGATGGCGGCCAGGGTTTTCCAGCCGTTCCGGAGGGCCTCCACGCGCAGCTCGCCGCCGGCCGTCAACGCAATCAACCCCAGCGCCAGCTCCTCGAAGAGGACCAGGCTCGTGAGGTCTGCCGGTGTCACCAGACCCGCCAGGGAGGGTCCCAGCGCCATCCCGAGGATCAGGTATCCCGTCACCCGTGGAAGGCGGTAGCGTTGCGCCAGGTCCCCCACGAGCTCCCCGCCGATCATGATCATGCCCAGGGCGAGCAAGGCAGAGGCGTCGCGGTCCACCCATCCCGGCCCCGGCACCGCGCGCAGCAGCCAGATCAACGAGCCGACGGCTGTCAGGAGGAACCACCTCATCAGGGCTCACCCTGGGTCGCCGTCCGCGTTCCGAAAAGCACCCGGCGCGTCCAGATGCTCCCGGCCAGGTGGTTGAGGATCAGGGCCGCGAACACGCCGCCGGCCAGTGACGCCGTCCCGTGCCCCATCTGGATCGAGGACACGAGGAACGCCAGCGCCAGGGGACCCTGGGGCAACAGCCCCGTTCCCGGCAGCCGGACGCCGATGACCACGCGGTGGCGGGCGGCGACCCATTCCAGCACCCGCCCGCCGGCCAAAACCACTGCACCACGGGCCACCACCAGCAGCAGGGTCGCCGCGAGGGAGGGTACGGACAGCCGCCACCACGCCCCGAGCAGCAGGAGGATTGCCGTCAACATGGGCGTCTCGATGGCGTGGGCCGCCCGAAGGATGCGGTGCGGAAAGCGGGAGCGGTTGGCGATGACGGCCCCGCTGACCGCCGCCATCAGCATGGGCTCCGTGCCCGTGAGGGCTGCGGCGCCGGCCGTCAGCGCCATGACGCCCACCAGCAGGGCCAGAACGTGGATCTCCTCGCTTTCGCCGTGGAGCAACAGGATGGTGGCGTAACCCAAAACCACCGCCACTCCCGTCCCTATGGTCAGGGACGCCAGCGGGGCGAAGCCCTCGCCGGACCACATGAAGGTCGTGCTGCCGACGCCGAAGAGCACCACGGCCGGTGCGCTGCTCAGGGAGCTGACCATCAGGAGGAGGCGCATGGCCGCGCGGTCAGCCGGCGGCCGGCTGCGGGAGAGGTGATCGATCAGCCGCGGCGAAGCGACGGTCGCCAGGGCCGCCAGAAGCAGCGCCACGTGGGGGTCCACGCCGGTGACCATGGAGGCCAGGCCCGTCAGAGCTCCCGTGGCCAGGGGGATGAGGAAACCGGAACGCCGTTGCCAGGCTTCGAGGCCCCGAAGAACCCTGAGATCGAACTGCAGACCGATCAGCAGACCGATCCATGCCAGCCCCAACAGAACCACCGGGCGCAGGACGACGAGCAGGTCGTCCGGAAAGAGCCGGAGGCCGGCCCCGCCCAGGGCCGCCCCGATCAGCACCGTGGCAAAGCTCTGCAAGCCGGGAAGGTTCCGCCGGTGATGCCCCAACCACCGCCGGGCCGCCGCTCCCAGCAAGGCCAGCAGCAGCACCACCACGAAGGCCAGCGTGCCCTTGATCACGGCATCGCCCGGGGAGGCCCGGTCAGAGGTCCCGGATGGCGGTCGCTGGAAGCAGCATGGCGATCGTCCGCGGCTCGCCCGGCAGCGCCGGGGCGTTGATGGAGCCCAGGGCGTCCAGAACGTCCCAGGCCGCCGCATCGTCGGGAACGGCGCACAGCACCAGGCGGCAGAAGTCCAGCCCGCCGGGTACCAGGGTCCGGACGCCGGCGAAGATGGGCAGGTCCCGCTCCAGCAGGCTCAGGCCGGTCCGGGTTTCCACCACGACGGCGTCGGGCAACTCGTGTTCCACCAGGGTGGAGAGCACCTCCCCGAGGACCTCCTCGTGATGGACGATGATCGCCAGGAGCTGCACTCACTCCCCCCCCTCGATCCGGCGGAGCGCCTCCAGGAACGCCTGGGCCGTCGGCGCCTCGACCAGGGGGTCGAGCTCCCCGGCGCGGCGTGCGATCCGGGCGATGTGGGCCAGCCCCGCCAGGTGGAGGGGCGCGGTGTCGAGCCCTCCGAGGAGGCAGAACACCAGCCGCACCGGCCGATCGTCCAGCGCCGGGTACTCCAGCCCCCCGGGATGCGTGGAAACGGCGAGGACAAGGTGGTCCAGCTCCTCGAGCTGAGCGTGGGGCACCGCCACACCCCTGCCGATGGCCGTCGGGAGGATTCGTTCGCGCTCCTCGAGCAGGCGGACCACCCGTTCCGCATCGCTCACATGGCCGGTCTCCTCGAACAGGCGGCCGAAGCGGGCGAAGAGGCCGGATCGGTCACCCACGGGGGGGTCGATCAGCACCCTGCTCGGCTCCAGCTTCTCGTAGAGCTTCCAGGCCCCCACGGCACCCTCCCCGCGATCGAATCCGTTCTCGCCCGCGTCGTTTGAACCTCGCGCCCCCGCCGGTCGCAGCTCAGTCGTTCACTTCGACCACCATGGTCTCGGCCAGCTTGTCACCCATACGGCGGCCGTCGGCGTCCGTCAGCACCAGGATGATCTCGATGACGACGACGATGAAGCTGATCGCGACCAGCAGCAACCCGGTGATCCACCCGATCACCGGAATGACGAGCAGGGCCGCGCCCACGGGTCCGATGGCGAAGGGGATGTTCCGCTTGACCGAGGCGCCCATATCCATGGGCTGGCCATCCAGGCGGATGGGCCGGAGCTTCATCACCTTCTTGCCGATGGAACGCTGATCCATGAAGTCCAGCTCCATCCCGTCGCGTACCAGCATGTAGGCGGCGCCGGCCAGGCCGCCGATGAAGGGAATCAGCCCGACGACTCCCGCCAGCAACCCGTCGATCAGCGCCGCCAGGAAACGTTTTCCAAGGTCGGCCTTGACGCGCGCCGGCGGCGCCGGCTGCATGGCCGGTGGGGCCGGCGGTGGGGGCACCGCGGATTCCGGAGGCGGCGGTGGGGGCGGCACGTCGCCCGCACCAGAGTGTCCGTTGTCGAGAACATCATCCGTCATGGTTACCTCCAGCGGTCCTTTGTCTTCTGTCGTTCCCTCTCGAAGAGGTACGGCCATCCTACCCGAGACCCGCCACGGAGGGAAGCGGCTCGCAGGTCTTTCAGCCTCGACCCTCCGGCTCCGCTCCGCAGGCCGGGCCGGTGAAGGCGCCGCTCTGCCCCGCGAAGGTGTCGTAGAGAACCGGCAGAAAGAGGAGGGTCAACAGGGTCGAGGTCACGACCCCCGCCACGACGACGACGGCCAGCGGACGCTGCACCTCGGAGCCCACGCCGCTGGCCCAGATCATGGGCACCAGGCCCAGGGCGGTGGTCATGGCGGTCATCAGCACCGGCCGCAACCTCAGCTCCGCGCCCGAGAGGATCGCCTCGCGCCGTGGGGTCCCCTCGGCCTCGAGGTTGCGGAAGAACTCCACCATGACGAGACCGTTGAGGATGGCGATGCCAAAGAGGGCGATGAACCCCACCGAGGCCGAGACCGAGAGGTAGAGCCCCGAGAGCTTGAGGCCGAAGACGCCGCCCACCAGCGCCAGGGGGATGTTGGCCAGGATCAGGAATACCGGCCGTGTCGACCGGAAGTTGAGATAGAGCAGGATGAAGATCAGCACCAGGGCGATGGGCACCATGACCATGAGCCGCGCCATGGCCCGCTGCTGCTGCTCGAACTGGCCGCCCCAGGTGATGAAGTACCCTGTCGGCAGCGGCAGCTTCCGGTCGAGAAGGGCGCTGGCCTCCTTGACGAAGGAGCCGATATCACGGCCCACCACGTTGAGCTCCACGACGATGCGGCGCTTGCCGTTCTCGCGGGAAACCTGGGCCGGACCGGTTCGGAGGCCGATACGGGCGACCTCGCGCAGCAGGACTCTCTCACCCGAGGGCGTCATCAGGGGCAGGTCCCGGAGGTTGTCCGGGTTCCGGGTGAAGGCCCGTGGCAGCCGGACCACCACGTCGGTGCGCCGGTCGCCCTCGGGTACGGTGGTGACCACGCTCCCGCCGATGGCCGTCTCGATGAGCCGCCGCACCTGGGCGACGGTGATCCCGAGCCGGGCCATGCGCCGGCGCTCCATGGTGATCTCGAGGTAGCCCAGGCCCTCCACGGCCTCCACCTTGACGTCCGCGGCGCCCCGCACCTCGTGCAGGAGCGCCGCGGCGCGGTCGCCGAGGGCGCTCAGCTCCGAGAGGTCGTCACCGAAGATCTTGACCGCGATCTGCGACTTCACGCCCGAGAGCAGCTCATCCACGCGCATCTGGATCGGCTGGGTGTAGCCAAACTCCACCCCTGGGATGGTCTCCAGCTTCTTCCGGAGCGCGTTGACGAGACCCGCCTTGGTCCTGGCCGTGACCCACTCCTTGCGGGGTTTGAGCACCACGTAGATGTCGCTCTCGCCGACGCCCATGGGGTCCGCCGAGATGTCCGACCGCCCGGTGCGGCTGACCACGTGGACCACCTCGGGAAGCTCCATGATGGCCTTTTCGATCCGTTGCACGGTGTCCAGCGCCTGGGGCAACGACACCGAAGGGATCTGGAAGGGCTGCACAACGATGGATCCCTCGTCCATGGTCGGCAGGAACTCGGTCCCGAGGGTCGGAACGATCATCGCGGCGGCCGCCAGAAGCACGACGGCGATCCCGGCGACGATCCAGCGGTGGTCCAGGACCCAGTGGAGCATGGGCTTGTACACCTTCCGCACCAGGTCGGCGGGGTGGGGGATCCGGCCGCCCCCGAAGATCGGCGCCTTGCGCAACAACAGCGAGGCCACCGCCGGGATGAAGGTCAGCGCCAGGACCAGCGAGCAGGCCAGCGCGATGGAGATGGTGTAGGCCAGGGGGGCGAACATCTTGCCCTCCATCCCCTGGAGAGAGGCGATGGGGATGAACACGACGATGATGACGAGCACGCCGAAGACGATGGGCCGCGCCACCTCCAGCGCCGCCCGGCGCACCAGGGAGCAGCGGAGCGCCGGCGAGACCTCCGTCTGGCCGTAGATCCGCACGGCGTTCTCCACCAGGACGATGGCGCCGTCCCCGAGCATGCCGATGGCGATGGCGAGCCCCGAGAGGGTCATCAGGTTCGCCGACAGGCCCACCATGCGCATGACCAGGAAGGTGGCCAGCGCCGCCATGGGAAGCTGCAAGACGACCACCACGGCCGAACGAACGTGACCCATGAAGAAGAGCAGCACGAGGACCACGAGCACGGCGCCCTGGAACAGCGCGTTCTGTACGGTCCCAAGAGCGGTCCGCACCAGCTCGGAGCGGTCGTAGAAGGGGACGATCGCCACGTCGGGCGGCAGTGATTTCCGGGCGAGCTTGAGCTTCTGCTTGACCCCGGCCACAACGTCCTTGCCCGAGGCCCCCCGCAGCATGAGCACGATCCCCGCCACCGTCTCCCCCGTGCCGTCGCGGCTGATGGCACCCTGGCGGATCTGGGGACCCACTTCGACGGTGGCCACCTGGCCCAGGAGGATCGGCACGCGGTTCCGGTACGCCACCACGGTGTTCTTGAGGTCGTCCAGACCACGGACCCAGCCGTCGCCCCGCACCACGTACTGCTCGCCGCCCCGCTCCACGAAGGAGCCGCCCGCCACACCGTTGTTGGCCGCCACGGCGCCGGCCAGCTCGTCCAGCGCGATACCGAAGCGCCTGAGGGCCGTGGGATCGGCCACCACGTGGAACTGCCGGACGTAGCCACCGAAGGAGTCGACACCCGCCACGCCAGGGATCGTCCTGAGGATCGGGCGGAGCACCCAGTCCTGGAAGGTGCGGAGCTCCATGAGATCCCGCTCGTCACTCTCGAGGGTGTACTGGAACACCTCGCCGAGGCCGGTGGAGATCGGCCCCAGATCGGCCTTGACGCCGTCCGGCAGCTCGTCTTTCACCGAGAGCAGGCGCTCCAGCACCAGCTGGCGGGCGAAGTAGATGTCCGTACCGTCCTCGAAGACCACGGTCACCATGGACAGTCCGAACTTGGACAGGGAGCGCACCTGGGTGGAGTGGGGGAGGCCGGCACAGGCCTGCTCGATGGGGTAGGTGACCAGCTGCTCCACCTCCACGGGGGACAGGGTTGGCGCCTGGGAGATCACCGTGACCTGGATGTTGGTCACATCGGGAAAAGCGTCGATGGGCAACCCCTTCAGGGCCGTCCATCCACCGGCCGCCAGGAGGGCCGCCAGGAGCAGCACCACCAGCCTGTGGGAGAGCGAGGCCTCGATCAACCACCGCATCTCAGCCCTCCCCTTCCGCGCGCTTCAGCAGCTTGGATTTGAGGAAGAACGCTCCGTTGACCACCACCTCCTCGCCCGCGGTGACGCCCGAGAGCACCTCGTAGCGGTTGCCGTCGAAGACGCCCAACTTCACCGGGCGCGCCTCGAACTCCTCGGGGCCCAATCTGACGAAGACCACGTCGCGATCCCCGAGGCGCGAGACGGCCGCCTCGGGGATCGAGGGCGCCGAGCGGCTCTGACCGTGCATCAGGGTGCCCTCGACGAAGATCCCCGGTACCATTCCCCGGGATGATCCCGTGATGCGGGCGCGAATGACGATGGTACGCGTGGTGGGATCCACCTGCGGCACGCTGGTCACCACAACCGCCTTGCCGCCCAGGTCGGGCCGGCCCACGGGCAGGAAGGTGACGGTATCGCCCGCCGCCACCCTGGACGCCTGGTCCGGCGGGATCTGAAGCTCGAGCTCCACCCGCCGCGGATCGCCGATCACCACCAGGGGCGCATAGCCCTGGACCCACTCGTGCTCCTCCACCTCCAGCCGCAGCACGACCCCCGAGGAGGGCGCCAGGATGGTCAGGTGGGGGTCCGGCACCGCCCTCGTCAGGATGCCCTCGATTTCCCCGGGGGAGTACCCGAGGTCGCGCAACTCCGCGCGCGTCGCATCGGCGGCCAGCCGGGCGGCGAGCGCCTTCTGCCGGCGCTGCTCCAGCTCCATCTTCGAGATGCCCTCGATCTGGAGAAGCTGCTCTCCCGCCCGCAACCGGGTCCGGGCCAGCTTGGCCAACTCGACCGACTGGAGCAGCTCCGACTGGAGACGGTGAAGCTCGTGGGAGTGGAGCGTCAACAGGGGTTGTCCGGCCCTGACCGCCGTCCCCGGAGTGGCCAGCAGCTTCTCAACGCGGCCGCCCACCACCGTCTTGACGGTGACGGTGGAGCCCGGCGACCGAACCACCTGGCCCACGACGCGGATCCGGTCGCCGAAGCTCTGCTCCACCACGGGCCGGACCACGATGCCGGCCCGCGCCTGCTCCTCGGTGTCGAGAGCAATGCGCTCCCCGCTGTGGCCCACGGCTGGCTGAATCGTCCACACGGCCAGTGCCACCATCAACATCACCAGCTCTCGTCTCATCGCTCGTCCCCTTTCTGCGCCCCGGCCGGTACCGGGAAACACGCAGGATCGGCCAGCATGGCCGCCAGCTCCAGCCGCGCCGCCAGGAGGCGCCGCCGGGCCTCCACCGCGTCCAGCCGAACGTCGTCCAGACGCCCCAGGCCGTCGATGTACACCAGGTACGAGATGGCGCCGAGCCGAAACTGCTCGGCCAGCGCCCTCTCGGTGCTCGCGGCGTTCTCGAGAACGCCGCCGAGCTCCTCGTTCCGCTCCCCGGAACGGCGGGCCGCCTCGAGTGTGCCCGTCAGCGTCCGGAGCTGGCGGACGCGCTCGGCCTCGGCCCCAGCGGCCGCCTCGCGCTGCCGTGCGGCCGCCTCGGCCCTGGCCGCCTTCACATCGCTGCCGATAGGCAGGGGCACGCGCAGCCGGAGCCCCGCGGCATCGTAGCCCGGCAGCCCTTCCATGGCGGGGACCTGCTCCCACTCGAGCTCCACCTCGGGATGCCCGGGGGCCGTCACCGCCGCAAGGCTCCAGCGTTCCTGCGCCATGCTGTCCTGCGCGCCGGCCATCCTCCACGCCGGCGCCGCTTCGAGCCGGGCCCGGGCCGAGGCTTCGTCCGGGGTGGACGTGGCCCGTTCCAGAGCCAGGAGGTCGCCGTTCCTTGGAAAGAGGCATCCCTCGCCGCAAAGCTCGCGGAGCCGCTCGCGGGCGACGGCCGTGTCGGCCTCGAGACCCGCCACGGTCGAGCGCCAGCGGGCCCGCTCCAGCTCGAGCTGGGTCAGCTCCATTCCCGAGATCTCCCCGAGCTCCAGGCGCCGCTGCTGGAGCGCCACGGCACGGTCGAGCCGCTCCACCCGGGCACGAACGATGCCCAGCCGTTCCGTTATGGCCGCGAGCTCCAGCCACCTCCGCGCCGCCTCGGCCGCGACGCCGAGGCTCGAGGCTTCCGTTGCCACGGACTGCCAGTCGTCCGCCCGGGCCCGCAGGCGGCTCCGGTCGTCCGCGCGCCACGGCCACACGAAGGGGATGCCCGCGCGCAGCGTCGTCTGGGCGTTGGGCCGATGGGTGAACGATGGCCCGATCCCCTCGCGCTGGTACTCGATCCACGCCGCTCCCCCGGCGCCGCTCCGCCGGGCTCCCGCCGCATCGGCGACAATCCGCTCCCTGGCCGCCACCGCGGCTGGGGCCCGCTCGACGGCAGCACCCTCGGTGGCGAGCACGCGCCGAATCGTCGCCCGGCCACTGGTCTCCTCGCCGCCGGCCCACACCGCCAGCAGGCAAGCCATCGAAAACCCGACCACAAGTTGCCCCTTCACCGTACAATCCTCCTTGATTCCGCTGCCATCAGCGTACCACCGCCCGGGTAACAGCCACACCACCCCTCTCAATTCCCGGGAAACGTCGCACGGCAGCGGGGGGTCCCCGGCGGCGGCGGGAACGTGTGGGCCGGACGCACGCTTCAAGGCCGTGGACCATGTGGTCGCGCGGGCCGTAGCACGCCGATTCGGGCGATAGGTGAGAAACCCTCGAGAAAGGCAGCCGGCCAGCCGGGCCAAGCAATGGCAGCGCGTACGGGATTCGAACCCGTGTTACCGGCGTGAGAGGCCGGCGTCCTAGACCCCTAGACGAACGCGCCGCAGGGAGAGATACGATACCAACTTAGGCTGACGCGCGCAACCCCCGCCAGCCGCGGGGAGGAATCCCGAGAGAGCGGCCTTTGTCCCGTGGGATTGTCACGCCCCTGCCGCGGTGCATGGTGGGCTCGGAGGACCCGGCCGGCGCCGGGGGATTTGCTGGTCAGGAATATTTCTGAATAGTTGTGGTATCCTCTCCGCTCAAAGGGCCTGGATAGGGCCATGGATCCTGCCAGGCCGCCCGGCAGTGGTATGATGCGCATGCGGAGAATGCCCAGTTGAACGATCGCGACACGATCCTTGGAGTGGAGACGGTGCAAAGAACCCTTGCCCGTTGGGTGGAAACGTCAGGACATTCACAGTTTCGAAGATGCGTCGCCTTCGTGGCCGGCCTGGCGCTCGTGGCGGGCTGCACGGTGGGGCCGGACTACGAGAAACCCGAGACCACGACGCCCGAGCAGTGGCAGCAGTCGATCCTTGAACGGGATCCGGCGTTGGTGCCTGCTCCCGGGGATATCGAGCAATGGTGGAAGATCCTCGGCGATCCCGTGCTCGACCGCCTGATCGAGGAGACCGGGAGGAGCAACTACGACCTCCGGATCGCCATCGCCAGGGTGGAGGAGGCCCGCGAATTCGTCGGCGTGGTCTCCGGTGAGGCCTACCCGCAGGCCGGGGCCTCGGCCAACGCCTCCCGGAGCCGTATCAGCGAGAAGGTGCTCCCACTCCCCGGGGGCCAGACGCAGAACAGCTTCAACCTCGGCGTCAGCGCTTCCTGGGAGCTCGACGTCTTCGGCAGAATCCGGCGTTCGGTGGAGGCCGCCACGGCCGAGTACCAGGCAACCCAGGAGGACCGGAACGACGTCCTGATCTCGGTGTACGCCCAGGTCGGGAGGTCCTACGTGGCGCTCCGGACAGCCCAGGCGCGAATGGAGGCCGCCCGCCGTAACATTGAATCCCAGCGGGAGATCGTCAAGCTGACCAGGACGCGGTTCAAGTACGGCCTCGCGTCCGACCTGGACGTGGCCCAGGCGGAACAGGTGCTGGCCTCCTCCGAGGCGACCGTTCCCGAGATCCAGGTGCAGGTGGACCGGGCCATGCACGCCCTGGCCCTCCTGCTGGGCAAGGAGCCCTCCGCTCTCAGCGGCGAGCTCGCCAAGCCGCGACCCATCCCAGGTCTCAACACCACCATCAAGGTTGGCGTGCCCGCCGACCTGATCCGCCGGCGTCCGGACATCCGCCGGGCGGAACGGCAGCTGGCGGCGCAGACGGCGCGGATCGGCGTTGCCACCGCCGAGCTCTACCCCAGCTTCAACATATTCGGCATGTTGGGGCTCGCGGCCGGAAAGACCAGCGCCGTCTTCACCTCCGGAAGCCACACCTACAGCCTGGGAGGCGGTGTGTTGTGGAACCTTTTCGCCGGCGGGTCGATCCGCAGTCAGATCCGTGTGGAGGGCGCTCGCGCCGAGCAGGCGAAGCTGCGCTACGAGAAGACAGTCCTCAACGCTCTCCGCGAGGTGGAGGACGATCTGGTGGGACTGGCCGAGAACGAAAAGCGGCGGGCGGCTCTCAGCCGGAACACGCAGGCGGCCTCCCGCTCCCTCCGCCTGGCCCTCGAGCTGTACAAGGACGGCCTGAGGGACTTCCAGAGCACCCTGGACGCCGAACGCGCCCTCTTCGCCGCGGAGGACCGGTCCTCGGCGGCCGATGGCGCCACGGCCAGCTCCTTGATCAACCTCTACCAGGCCCTGGGCGGAGGCTGGAGCCCCGACGACCCCGAGGCGTCCTACGCCGCCGCCTCGGCCGAAACGACGACGGCGAAGCCGACACCGAGCGAGGTCAACTGAGCATGAAGACGACGATCCCGAACACCCATCGCAGTGGGCTCACCGCCCTTGTCATCGCCACAGGAATGACGATGGTCTTCGCCGCGGGGTGCGGCACGAAGAACACCTTTGTGCCCCCACCCCCTCCAAAGGTGACGGTTGCCGAGCCCGTGGTCCGGAACGTCACGGCGTACAACAACTTCACCGGCAAGACGGCCGCGGTGGCCTCGGTGGAGATCCGGGCCCGGGTCCAGGGCTGGATCGAGAAGCGCCACTTTCATGATGGCCAGCTGGTCCACAAGGGAGATCTCCTCTTCACCATCGACCGGCGGCCCTACGAGGCCGAGGTCCAGCAGGCCCAGGCCGACCTTCTCACCGCCAAGACGGCGCTGGCCTTCGCCGAGAACGACCTGGCCCGCCGCGAGAAGGCGTACAAGGAGCAGGCCATCAGCGAGCTCGACCTGCTGCGGAGCCGGGCGGAGCGTGACAAGGCCGCCGCGGGCGTCGCTGCGGCCGAGGCCCGCCTGGAGAGGGCCAGGATCAACCTGGACTATTGCGAGATCCGCTCGCCCATCACGGGCAAGACCTCTCGCCGTCTCGTGGACGTGGGCAACCTGGTGGGGGCGGGCGAGCCCACGCTCCTGACCACCGTCGTACAGATCAACCCCATCTACGCCTACTTCAACGTCAGTGAACGGGACGTCGCCCGGTATCTGAAGCGGAGCTCCCCGCTCCGCAAGGAGGGCAAGCGGGAAATCGACGCGAAGATCCCCGTGGAGCTCGGCATCGCCACGGAGAAAGGCTACCCCCACCGGGGAGCTCTGGACTACGTGGACAACCAGGTCGATCCGGAGACGGGGACCATGCAGGCCCGTGCCCTGATTCCCAACCCGGACATCCTCCTTCTTCCCGGGATGTTCTCGCGAATCCGGATCCCCTCCGAGATCCTCGAGAACGCCCTCCTGGTGCCCGAGGTCGCCACCGCGCAGGATCAGCAGGGACGCTACGTCCTCGTGGTCAACGACAAGAACATCGTGGAGCGGCGGGGCATCGAGGTCGGTCCCAAGGAGGGTGAGTTGCTGGTCATCCTCAAGGGCCTCAAACCCGGCGACCGGGTCGTGGTCAACGGCTTGGTCAACGCCCGGCCCGGCGCCGAGGTGAGCCCGGAAACGACAACCGTACAGCCTCCTGCCGCGAAGAACGAGCCGGCGGACGCCGAGCACGAGAAGGCGACGGCGCCACCGGCCGAGCCGGCCGGCTGAGGAGCGGCCGATGTTCAGCCGGTTCTTCATCGAGCGCCCCATTTTCGCCGCGGTCATCGCGATCGTGATCGTCATTGCGGGCGTCGTGTCGCTGGTGGGTCTTCCCATCGCCCAGTACCCCGAGATCACGCCGCCGACGGTCAACGTCTCGGCCAACTATCCGGGCGCAAACGCCGAGGTGGTGTCGGCCACGGTGGCCCAGCCCATCGAAGAGCAGGTCAACGGCGTCGAGCACATGCTCTACATGAGCTCCACCTGCTCCGCCGACGGCTCCTACAGCCTCACCGTCACCTTCGAGGTCGGCACGGACCTCGACATCGCCACGGTGCTCGTGCAGAACCGGGTGGGCATCGCCACGGCCAAGTTGCCGGAGGAAGTCAAGCGCCTGGGCGTCACCACGCAGAAGCAGTCGCCCAACATGGTGGAGTTGATCGCGTTGCGCTCGCCCGACGGCCGGTACGACGACCTCTATCTCTCCAACTTCGCCAACATGCGTATCAAGGACGAGCTGGCCCGCACCCCGGGTGTCGGCTTCGTCAAGGTCTTCGGCGTCGGGGATTACTCCATGCGCATCTGGCTCGATCCCGAGAAGATGGACGAGCGGGGCGTGACGACCACCGATGTCTTCAACGCCATCCGCGAGCAGAACGTCCAGGTGGCCGCGGGGCAGATCGGCGCCCCGCCGGCCCCACCGGGCCAGGCGTTTCAGTACACCGTCAACGTCAAGGGCCGTCTGACCGACCCCAAGGAGTTCGGCAACATCATCGTCCGAAGCCTGCCCGGCGGCCGGAACCTCTACGTCAAGGATGTGGCCCGGGTCGAGCTGGGATCCAAGAGCTACGCCTACAAGGCGCTCCTCGACGGCAAGCCCACGGCCATCCTCGGGATCTACCAGACCCCCGGCGCCAACGCCCTGGACGTGGCCGCCAGGATCCACGCCAAGATGGAGGAGCTCAAGAAGACCTTCCCCGAGGGTCTCGAGTACTCCGTGCCCCTGGACACCACGCTGTTCATCGCCGATTCGATCCACGAGGTGGTGGTAACCCTGTTCGTCGCCGTGCTCCTGGTCTTCGTCACCCTTTTCATCTTCCTCCAGGACTGGCGGACCACCATCATCCCCGGGGTGGCCATCCCCGTCTCCCTGATCGGCACCTTCATGGTCATGGCGGCCATGGGCTTCTCGATCAACATGATCTCGCTCTTCGGCCTGGTGCTCGCCATCGGGATCGTCGTGGACGACGCCATCGTCGTGGTGGAGAACACCGACCGCAACATCAACGAGAAGGGTCTGGCCCCGAGGGCGGCCGCCATCGCCGCCATGGAGGAGGTGGGGGGCGCCGTGGTGGCGACCACGCTGGTGCTGCTGGCCGTTTTCGTGCCCACCGCCTTCATGCCGGGCATCACGGGGCGGCTCTTCAAGCAGTTCGCCCTGACCATCTCGGCAGCCACGGTCATCAGCTCCATCAACGCCCTGACCCTGAGCCCGGCCCTGGCGGCCCTGCTGCTGAGGCCGGCCAACCCGGACAAGAAGGTCAACGTCTTCTTCCGGGCCTTCAACCGGATCTTCGACGCCTCCACCAGGGGGTACACGGCCACGGTGCGCGGGCTGGTCCGCAAGTCCGCCGTTTCCATGCTGCTGGCCATCGTCATCGGCGTTCTCGCCATGTGGGGTTTCGGCACCCTGCCCACGGGCTTCCTGCCCACGGAGGATCAGGGCTACGTTTACGGGTTCGCTCAGCTTCCCGACGCCGCCACCTTGAACCGCTCGGCGCGCGTCGGCGATGAGCTCAGCAAGCGGATCGCAGCCGTCCCCGGTGTTCAGAATACGGTGGCCATCGACGGTTACTCCCTGTTGGACAACGCCACGCTCTCCAATACCGTCACCTTTTTCATCTCCTTCAAGCCCTTCGAGGACCGGCTCCCCGAGGGCCATACCATGAACTTCATCCTCGGGCAGCTCCAAAAGATCGGCCGGGAGACCCAGGCCGCCCGCTTCGTGGCCTTCGCCCCGCCGGCCATCCCGGGCCTGGGCAACTCCGGTGGATTCGAGATGATGCTCCAGGACCGAACGGGCGCCGGCCCTCAGCTCCTCCAGCGGATGGCCGAGGCCGTGGCCGGCGCGGCCAACACCCAGACCGGCCTCCAGGGGGTGTACACGACCTTCCGGGCCACCACGCCCCAGCTGTTCGTCGACGTGGACCGTACGGCGGCCAAGATGGTCGGCGTCCCGTTGAACGACATCTTCGGCACCCTCCAGACCTACCTGGGATCGGCCTACGTCAACGACTTCACCGAGTTCGGCAGAAACTTCCAGGTCAACCTCCAGGCCGATTCCATGGCCAGATCGAGGATCGACGACATCGTCAGGCTCAAGGTCCGGAACCGTGAGGGCCGGATGATCCCCCTGGGGACCTTCCTGGACACGCGATTCACGCTGGGCCCTCAGGTCATGACGCGCTACAACCTCTACCCCGCCGCCAACGTCAACGGCAACCCGGCGCCAGGCTTCAGCTCGGGCCAGGCGCTCGAGCTCATGGAGGACCTGACCCGCCGGACGATCCCCAGCACCATGGGCTTCGAATGGACGGGCATGTCCTACCAGGAAAAGATCGCTGCCAGCGGTGGCATGGGCACCTTCATCATGTCCATCGTCTTCGTCTTCCTCGTGCTGGCCGCCCAGTACGAGAGCTGGTCGGTACCCCTGGGTGTCATCATGGTGGTGCCGCTTTCCGTCCTCGGCGTCAGCATCGCCCTGTTCCTGCGCGGGATGGAGGTCAACACCTACACCCAGATCGGCCTCGTGCTCCTGGTGGCTCTGGCCGCCAAGAACGCCATCCTCATCGTGGAGTTCGCCAAGCAACTCCACGACGGCGGCATGGGCATCTTCGAGGCCGCAGCGGAAGCCGCCCGGTTGCGTTTCCGCCCCATCCTGATGACCTCCCTGGCCTTCGTCCTGGGCACCTTCCCGCTGGTCATCGCCTCGGGCGCCGGCGCGGCCAGCCGCCAGGCCGCGGGGACGGCCGTGTTCGGCGGCCAGATCGCCGCCATCATCATGGCCGTGCTCTTCGTGCCGGTCTTCTGGGCGGTCATCGCGAGGCTCTCCGGCACGTCGAGGGGAGACGGCAGCCGGGCCGCACTGGAGCATGACGGCGATGCCTGATTCGCCGGGGAAGCCGGGCCTGCCACGGACTCGCCACATGGCGTCGCTGGGCCGGCTGACCGTCCTGCTGCTGGCGCTGGCTGCCCTGCTGGTGGTTCCACCGCTCGTTTCGTTCTCCACCACCGGTGAGGCGGTCTTCAACCTGATCTTTTCCCTGATCGCCGTGGGCGCTGCGCTTGAGATCGGTCATGGCAAGGCGCTCCTGGTGATCGCCGGTAGCGTGGCGGCCGCCGCGGTAGCGACGCAGGCCGTCTCCATGATCTGGCCCAGGGCCACCGTCGGCCAGGCGGCGTCCGAGTTTTTCATCGCCGTCCTCTTCGGCCTCCTGATCTGGAAGGTGGGGCGTGACGTGTTGCGGGCCAAGGTGGTCACCACCGATGTGCTGCGCGGCACGGTCGCCATCTACCTCATGCTGGGATTGAGCTGGGCCATGCTGTACCGGGTGACGGACTCCCTGGACGCCAGCGCCTTCGCCGGCCCCACGGCAATCCGGGCGGAGTCCCCACAGCGTGGCGCATCGTCGGCTCTCCGTCACAACGAGGGGTTCCGCTACTACAGCTTCGTCACCCTGACCACCCTGGGCTACGGCGACATCACCCCCCGCAGCAAGCCCGCCCGTACCCTGTCGTGGCTGGAGGCCGTGGTGGGACAGCTCTTCATCGCCATCGCCGTCGCCCGGCTGGTGGCGCTCCATGTGGCCCTCGACCGCAGGGGTGACGATAGCTGAGCTGGTGCGGGTCACCCCGCCACAACCGAAGCCAGGTCTGACCGGAGCATGCAGGTGCGGAGCGATCGACCCTGCGCCAACGAGGGTGCCAGGGAGGCCGGGGCGATACACGTGCGTCTTCTCCCCGGTCGGTGCGGAGCTGGTTCCCCGCGCGCCTGCACCTTCGCGATTCTCGCGCTCTCACACGCTCCACAACCGCCGCCGCGCCCTCGGGCTCCGGCCGGTATGTCAATCCCCCTCGCCGGCCAGCCCCAGGCGGTGCACCTTCTCGTTGAAGGTGGTGGGGCTCATGTGGAGGAGGCGGGCCGCGCGGCGCTGAACCCCGCCCGTTCGTTTGAGGGCCTCCCGGATCAGGCGGCGCTGGTACTCCTCCACGGCCTTGCGGAAGTCCAGACCATCGCTGGGAAGGATCGTCGTCGGGGCCATGCGGACCAGACCCTTGCGAACGGGCTCGGGAAGCTCCGCCAGGTCGATGACATCCCGCCGGCAGAGCACCACGGCCCGTTCCACGGCGTTCTCCAGCTCCCGGACGTTGCCGGGCCACGGGTAGGAGCACAGCGCGTCCACGGCGCGGGGCGTGAACGCCTCGATCCGGCGCTCGTTCTCGCGGGCGTACCGCCGGAGAAAATGCTGTGCGAGCAGCGGAATGTCCTCGACCCGTTCCCGCAACGGCGGCAGCTCGACGGTGATGACATTGAGGCGGTAGTAGAGGTCTTCCCGGAACTCCCCCCGTTCGACCCGATTCCAGAGATCGCTCACGCAGGCGGCGATCAGCCTGACGTCGGTCCGGATCGGCTCCCCGCTGCCCAGGCGGTACACCTCGCGGTCCTGGAGCGCCCGAAGCAGCTTGGCCTGCACATCCAGGCTGAGAGCTCCGATTTCGTCGAGAAACAGCGTCCCGCCGCCGGCCACCTCCACGAGGCCACGCTGCCCTGTCACCGCTCCCGGGAACGCGCCCTTGACGTGGCCGAACAGGGTGCTGTCCATCAGCTCGGGCGCGATCCCGCCGGCCCGGAGCGAGAGGAAGGGACCGTTGGCCCGCGCGCTTCTTCTGTGGATCGCCTTGGCGATCAGCTCCTTGCCCGTTCCCGGCTCCCCGGTGATCAGGACGTTGGAGCGCGCCGGCGCAATCCGGTCGAGCAACCCGAAGATCTCCTGCATGCGCCGGGTCTTGCCGACCAGCTCGTCGCGTCCGGCCAGGCGGCTCCTCAGCCGCACGTTTTCCGTCAGGAGCTGGCGCTGCTCCATGGCCCGCCGGACCAGGTGGAGAACCTCCGCGTTCTTGAAAGGTTTGGGCACGTAGTGGAAGGCGCCGGCCCGCATGGCCTCGATGGCCGACTCGATGGAGGAGTAGGCCGTGATGATGACCACCGGAACGTAGGGGGCCCGCTCCTTGAGCTCCGGCAGCAGCTCGAGGCCCGAGCGGTCGGGGAGCATGATGTCCAGGAGGATGACATCGACCTCCTCCTCTTCCAGCCGGGCCAGGCCCTCGCTGGCCGTGGAGGCGTGCAGGTGGGAGTAGCCGTTCCGGCCCAGGAGGGTTCCGAGCACGTCGTGGAGGACGGGCTCGTCGTCGATGATCAGGACGCTGCCGCCGCTGTCCTCGGGAGCCGGATGACCGCCCGGGTGCCGCCCTGGGGAGACGCTGTGAGCCGTACTTCACCTCCCTGTCGCGCGATCATATCACGCGTGATGGCCAGGCCCAGACCCGTACCGCCACGGTGGGAACGTGTCGTGAAGAAGGGCTCGAACACCTGCTCCCTGAGCTCCTCGGGCACGCCGGGGCCGGCGTCGTCCACACGGATCTCGATCTCCGTTGGGGTGCTCGCCGCCCCCACCACGACCACCGACTCCGGCGGCGAAGCCTCGAGGGCATTCCGCACCAGGTTGCTGATGGCCAGGATCAGGGCGCTCTCCGCCACCCGTACCGGCAAGGGCTCCCGTGCCAGGTCGAGACGCAGGCGGTCCTCGGCCTCCAGGGACTGGGCGGCTTCCACGGCCGCACGCCGGGTGACCGCACCGGCGTCCAGGAGGGTTTGCTCCGATCCGACGCCCCGCATGGCCGCCTTGAGGTTGGCGACGATCCTGGACACGCGAAAGCTCTGGGAGACCAGCTTGTGGACCAGCTCCGATCGCGGATCGTCGGCGGCGGTCATCTCGCCGAGCATCTCCGCGTAGGAGGCGATTCCCGTCAGGGGCGTGTTGATCTCGTGGGCCAGGCCCGAGGCCAGCCGGCCCAACGCCGCCAGCCGCTCCTGCTCCCGCAGCTTTTCTTCCAGCTCCCGCAACTCCGTGACGTCCTGAAGAACGACCACCCTGCCGTTGAACTGGCCGCTCTCCAGCTCGAGAACGGAAACCGCCATGATCACGCGACGGGTTTCGCGGCCGAGGGTCTCCCCCTCGGCGTTGACCGCATGGACCGGCAGCTGTGGTCCCCAGCCCTCGGGGAGCCGGATCAGCTGGCGAAGCTCCCGGCCCACCAGTTGTTCTGAGCCGAGAATCGTCTGCGCCCGCGTGTTGCCGGACAGCACGCGTCCCGAGGCATCACAGACCAGGATCCCCGCGGCCGAGGACTCGATGATCCGGCGGGTGTTGGTGTGGAGGATGCGGTACTCCTCCGCCTTGCTGCGCAGATCCTCCATCAGGCGGGCGCTCTCCAGTCCCAGGGCGGCCTGGGCGGTCAGCGTCCGGATCATCTCCCGCCCCTCGGTCCCCAGGGGGAAGATCGCACGGCGAAGCCCGATGTAGAGCAGGCCGTGCACCGTACCCGCGCGTTCCAGGAGAAACCGCTCCGCGTACCCTCCCTGGGCCATGGCGGCTTCCTCCGGGGCGGGAAAGGCATGGGTGGCCACCGAGGCGGGCAGCTCCTCCGGCGCCGGTGGACCGGCACCCGTGACCCTCCGGAACCACCCCTGGGAAACCCGGAGATAGCTGGCAACGGGCTCCAGCTCCAGAGTATCCGCCAGGGTCTGGGTCACGCGCTCCAGGAGGAGGATTGGATCGGCCGTTTCGGCCAGCTCGCGGGTCACCTCGGTTACCAGGCGGCGGGGAGCGGGCCTCCCGTGGTAGAGCCAGCGATCGAGAAAGGCCCCGACCCTGGCCCGCATGGGTACCAGCAGCAGCACCAGCAGGACGCCCGTTCCGAAGGCAAGGAGGTTCCGCAACGGACCCGCCTGTTCAAGGGTCGGCAGGAGCACCACGTTGAGCGTCGCGAAGACCAGTCCTCCGAACACCACCGCGAGCGTCGCGGAGACCACATCACGCGTGATCGGCTCGAGATCCCAAAGGCGGTACCGGGCCAAGGCGGCCAGGAAGCTGACCGGGATGGCGGCCACGGGAAGCACGGCGAGCCAGGAGAACGGTTCGAAGCTGAAATCCAACCAGCGGGGGAGAAGAACCAGGGCCGCGTAGGGAAACAGGCCGACGAACATCCCCAGGGCCGTCCACTCGATCTGGCGGCGGATCACCGCCAGCCGCACCGCCAGGCGCCACTGGCGAATCTGAATGACAGCGACCGCCAGGAGTGCAGCGATGAAGGCAGCCCGGAGCCCGATGGCCAACGCGGGCCACCACGAGATGGTCAGCGGGGAGAACGCGGTCGATCCGGCCACCGCCATCACCAGGACCGTGACGACGTCCCACCACGGCCACATCCGGCGGGCCCGCGGGAAGACCACGAAGAACCGTACCAGGAGGAAAGGAATGGCCGCCCCGGCCGCACGGTGCACCAGTCGCAGCACCACGGACATCCCGGCGATCCGGTGGGGAACCGTGGCGACGATCAGGCTGGCCAGGACGAGGAGAAAGAAGGTCGTGGCCTCCCGGCGCCCGGTGCCCAGCACGGCGATTACGGCACACACCAGACCGACCAGCGCGACCAGCGAACGGGCCAGGTACACCGGATCCACGTGCAAGGCGGGCGGCTGGTAGAGCAACTCCTCCCGCGTTCCATCCTGCCGGTGAACCGTCAGGCGGTGGCCGCCCACGCTGAGAAAGACCCTCGTCGGGTCGGACATGGTGGAGACCAGACGATCGTCGATGCTGACGATGGTGTCCCCGCTGTGCAAACCGGAGCGTTCGGCGGTGGAGCCGGGTGGGACCTGGACCACCTGCAGCCCATCCTCCCGCCAGTTGACGCTGAAGTCCAACACCCGGAAGGTGCGGAGGGTCCGGTACATGGAACCGGCCGACAACCCCAGCGCCAGGAGGGTTACCAGGCCCACCACGAGACGCCGGATCAGGGGCCGGATCCCGGCATCTCCAGGCGAGCGGGCTTGGGGGCCGGCGTCATGGGGAGGCCCGTCAGCCATGGAGCCGGTCCCGGGCCTCCTCCATGATCCTCACACCCGAGGAGGTCCCCAGGCGATCCGCACCCGCCGCGAGCATGGCCAGGGCCTGATCGAGGCTGCGGATTCCACCCGAGGCCTTGACGCCAGCCGCCGATCCCGCCACATGGCGGAGCAGCGTCACATCCTCCACCGTGGCGCCTCCCGCCAGAAACCCCGTGGAGGTCTTCAGGTAATCCGCGCCGGCGGCCATGGCGCGCCGTGCCGCCTCCATCCGCTGCGACCTCTCCAGGAGCCCGCACTCCAGGATGACCTTGAGGCGGCCTCCTGCTTCGTGCACGGTGGAGGCCACGGTGGTCAGCTCGTCTTCAACGAGGCGCCACCGGCCCTCCCGTACCCAACCGATATCGAGAACAACGTCGATCTCGGTGGCGCCTCGCTCGAGACACTGACCCGCCTCGAAGGCCTTCACCTCTGTCGTCGTCGCCCCCAGCGGGAATCCGCAGACGGCGGCGACCGCCACGGCACTGCCTTCGAGCTCCCGGACGGCCGTCCCGACCCAAACTGGGTTGACGCAGACCGCGGCAAAACCCCATTGCCTGGCCTGGCGGCAGAGCTCCACCATGTCCCCTTCGCCGGCCTCGGCCTTCAACAGGGTGTGATCGATGCTGGCCGCGAGCTTGCTGATCTCCACGGTCTCCATTGAACGCCTACCTCCCCGCCTTCATGATCTCCCATGGTACCGCGCCACGCTCCGATTCCCGATCGGCGCCGTGCGGACCTGCTGATACCGGCCAGCGCCGCAGGCCCGGGGCCGAAGATGACATTCCCGCGCCGTCGGGTACAATGACGCCCGGACCGGTCCCACCGATGCGATCGGCCGACGGCTACGGCCACCAGGGGGAGTCAGCATGCAGATCATCGCAACCCAGCTTCGCTCCGGCCAGATCATCCTTCACAACGGTGAGCTCTACCGGGTGCTCAGCACGACGCACGTGACGCCCGGCAAGGGCAACGCCCTGGTCCAGAGCAAGATCCGCAGCCTCCGGACCGGCGTTCAGACGGAGCATCGCTTCCGGCCCTCGGACAAGGTCGAGGTCGCCCGCATCGACACCCACGAGATGCAGTACCTTTACTCCGACAGCCATCACTACCACTTCATGAACCTCGAGACCTACGAGCAGCTGGCCCTGCCCGAGGAAACCCTGGCCGACACCAAGGACTACCTGCTGCCCGACACCGTTGTCGAGGTGGACTTCTACAACGGCGAGCCCGTGGGCGTCGAGCTGCCCAACACCGTGGTCCTCGAGGTCGTCGAAACCGAGCCCAAGCTCAAGGGCGCCACCGCCGCCGGCAACAACAAGCCCGCCAAGCTGGAAACGGGGATCACCGTCACCGTGCCCGCGTACATCGAGACGGGAACGAAGATCGTCGTGGACACGCGAACCGGCGAATACGTCTCCCGGGCTGAGAGTTAGGAGGGGCTCCAGCGTGGGCCCCGGTCTTTGGCGTCGCCACGGGCCCCAGGGATTCGATCGTGCTCGTCCCTGCCAATCGGATTGGTCTCTGGCTCACCGGTTTTCTGGCCATCTCTCTTCTGCCCTCGGTGGCACGGCTTGACCGCCACGCCCAGACGCCCTAAGCTCTCCAACAACGGAACGGCGAAGGGAAGCCGGTGAGAATCCGGCACGGCCCCCGCCACTGTAACCGGGGACGGACCGTTCACGGGGCAATCCGGCCACTGGCCGAT
>JAADFK010000098.1 GCA_013152925.1 Acidobacteriota bacterium
CCACCGAGCTGCCTTGCGACATCAGGACCTGGCCCGAGCTGGAGCCCGAGGCGCTGACCTTGGTGCTGGTTACCGCGCCATTGGCCAGCTTGGCGTTGGTTACCCCGGCGTCTGCCAGGGAAAGGGTCACGTCGCCCGAGGAGCCGCCGCCGCTGAGCCCGGCGCCCGCGTTGACCGCCGTGATATCGCCGCTTCCGCTGCTCGAGCCTTGCTCGAGCTCGTACTCCATCTCCAGGGTCGAGGGGTCCTGGGACACGGTGCCGTTACCCACCATGGAGGCGAAGGTCAGCACCGAGCCCGATCCCGACAGCACCTCCACATCGATCCGCCCGCCGTCCGCCGCCAGGCTGGAGCCCAGGTCGCTGAGGTTGAACTGTACGGGCTCGTAGGGTGCCAGCGTGTAGATCTTCGAACCCTGCAGCACGCCGTCCCGGTCGTACAGGGTCACCTTGACCTGCGGGGTGCCGCCTCCCGTCTCCACAAGGGCGAAGTTGCACCGGAAGCTGCCGTCGGCCGGCTGGGTGATCCCCGGGATCGAGGTCGTGTCGCCGGCCCCGAGCGCCAGCTCGGCCGGCATCCCCGCCAGGAACTGCCCCTGGGAATCCGCCACACCGGCGGAGGTCAGGTTGTAGGAGCGCGCCGAGACGACCACCTTGCGGTTGCTCTGGAATCGCAGGGCGCCCTTGGCCTTGGTCAGTCCGAAGACGTCTCGAAACACATCTGCCAGCTTGAGGGTTTCCCCTGGATCGACCGTCATCGTCTGTACGATGGGCGAGTTGTTGGCCTGGTTCCGGATCAGATAGCTGATGTGGACGTTGGCAGCCTGGGTCCCCGGGTTGTGGATCCACACCGTCGCATACCACTGGGAGCCGTTGGCCCCCGGCGTCCGCGCCAGCGACGGCACCCACAGGTCCGTCCCCGGGATCCCTGCCCATGTGGCGCCGGCGAACGCCAGCAACAGACCCAGACCCACGATTGCAGTTTTCTCCGTCATGATAATGTTCTCCTTTTCTTCCGGGCTTTGTGGCCCTGGAAACATGATGTTGTTCGTTCATTGGTTCAATCGACGAAGGTACTGGAATCCCTCTTTCCATCGGCCGAATTCCAAAAACAGTTTTCCGTCGATGGCCGGATTGGTGGGATGCGTGGCTGTGGCAGGTACGGGGGCGTGGCGCGGCGCAGCCGTGCGGAGGGGCCGGCAGGGCCGGCCGGATATCACCCCGGGGCCCGTCGGTGCTGCGTTGCCCGCGGTGGGGCTTTCAGCGGATTCGCCGGATCAGCAGAGCCCCCAGGAGCATCAGGACGATCATTGCGGCGAGGAGACTCCGGGCGCCCCGCACGCCACCGGCAGGGAGCGGAGCCAGGTCGCCGTCGCCGAGAACGATCACGCCGGCCCAGGCTTCCACCGGCATGCCGCGATCCACGGCGTGCCGTTGTGCCCGCCGCAGGGCATCGGAGACCCGGCGGCCCCGTCCGAGCTCCCTTGAAAGATCGCCGAAGAGGCTCGCTGCCTGTTCGTCCTCCAGCGGCCAGAGGCTGGCCAGCACGGCCCCGGCCCCTCCCTCGAGGAATGCGCGGGCCAGACTCTCGGCGCCCTCCCCCCCAAGGATCCGGCCGGAGGAGCTGCTGCACGAGGAGAGGATGATCAGCTGTCCGTCAAGATCGAGCTCCGGGATCTCCCGGACCTGGAGGAACCCGTCCTCCTCCGTGGAGCCCGGCGCCAAGATGATGGAGGAACGCTCGGGTTGCTCGTCGTCGACAGCTGCATGCGTCACCAGGTCGACGATCCCGTAAGCGTCCAGTGGCATTCGTTTGAGCGCAGCCTCGCTGGCGTCCGGGCCAGAAAGCATCCGGGAGCCGGGGCCTGCCGAACGGAGGAGGGACCGTGCCTCCTCGGCGGCGTGGGGGAGCGGGGCCAGACGAAGCCCGTTCCGCCATGGTCCTGCGGCCCGCCGGGCGTCTCCGCCTTCCGCCCACTGTCCTGCGGAGGGCGCGTAGAAGATCAGGGCCGCGGATCTTCTCGAACGCCCAATCTCAGGATTCATCCGCTTCAACCGGGCCCAGACCGAAGCGGAGGGAACAGTAGATATCTCGAAGTCGTAGCCAACCGGGTGTTTCCCGCCGGCGGGCTGGAGCGCGGCAAAGGGACAGTGGCAGAGCACATCGTCGGGGACGATCACGAGCCGCCGGATACGGTCGGGAAGGGCCGCCATCGCCTTTCCCAGAAGATCGTCGTACACACGGGCTGAAGCACGGCGAACCGTGGCGCTCGATGCACCTGGCGCCGTCAAGAGGCCGTTGAGGATCCGGATTCGCCCCCGCAGGTCCCTGCGGGCCGGGACGGGAATCGACCAGACGCGATTTCTGGTCAGGAGGACCAGCCACGACGAGCCAATCTCAAGGTGTGGCCGTGCCCAGGGCTCCCCGTCGGAGAGCTGATAGGCGAGCAGGGCCTGATCGGGTTTCAGGAGAGACTGGATCTCCCGGAGCCCGGGGATGCCGCTTCCGGTGTGATCGTCCACCCGGGAGTACCTCCGGTTCAGCCGGTCTCTGAGATAGCGTTCCTCCTCTTCGAGATCCTCCAGCCTTTTGAGAGCGGCCCGCCGTCGTGCCGGACCCAGCTCCGGATCGGCGAGAGCTCGCTGCACGCCGGAGATTCTTGTCAGCACGGCCAGGTGGTCTTCCTGGAGCTTCTGCTCCTCGGGTGTCGTGGACTCCTTCCTGGGGGTGTCGAGACGCTCCAGTAGCTCCCGTGCCCGGAAGCGTTCCATGGTATTGAAGGCCAACGCACGGTCCTGTTCGGGAGTGGCTGACCCGCGCGCCCGGGTCAGAAGGAACCCGGCCAGCCGGTAGTAGACATAGCTCCAGTGGGAGAAGGCCCGTGCCCGGATGGTGCCGCGAACCTGGGGAGCGCGAAGGCTCTCGATGTAGTCGATCGCTCTCAAATGCGCCGTGACGGCTTGGTCGAATGGCGCCGTCAGTGTCGTGAACCGGGCCTCGTCGGCCAGGATCCCGCCCAGCTGGAAAAGGTGGCGAGTCGTGCGCGCCTCCTCTTCCGCTTTCTCGAAGGCGAGCCGCGCCCTTCCGGCGAACGATGCTCCCATGGCAGCCAGAGCATTGCCCGAGAACCTGAGGGATTCGATCTTGGTCTCCCGCAGGGCGTGGCGCCGCTCGATGGCCAGGGCCTGATCGAAATGGCGCAAGGCTTCCCGGCCGTGGCTTCGCTGACCCAGAAGGTTGTACATGGATGCTTCCACGTCGGCGTTGCCGCCTTTCCTGGAGAGGGTCAAGGCCCTTTGGATCAGCTCGTCGAGGGTGTGCGGTTCCATCTCCCCCTGATGGACGAGCTCGAGCGCACAGAGAGCCATGTTGGAGACCGGTATGCTCTCCCCCCAGACATCCCCCGACGTGGCGCGGAGCCTTGCGGCCTCCTCGTAGGCCTCGAACGCCCTTCTGTAATGTCCGAGGTACCAGTAGACGTTTCCGAGGTTGGTCGTGACCGAACACTGGATGTCATAATCCCCGTCGGGGAAGACATCCTTCCGTATCTGGCGCAGAAGGTGAAGCGCCGTGGAGTAGTCTCCCCGGACCTGGGCCAGCACGGCCTGGACCGACCAGATCCGGGCTTGCATCCAGGTCTTCCCGGTTCGCGTGGCCGCCGGCAGGCAGCTCGTAAGGAGCCGTTCCGCCGCATCCAGTCTCCCCTGATCGATCAGGATGTACGCGAGGATCTCCCCGGCGTAGGTGACCCCGTAATCGTCCCCCGTGGATCTCATGCCATCGATGGAACGGCGGAATGCGATCTCCCAGCCGGGTTTTCCCTCGAGCTGGTCGAGCCAGGCGATGAACATCTCGATCCGGTGCCCCCGAGGGTACTTCTGGAAGCACCATTCGAGGAGGGCCCTGGCATCCTTCCTGTGCGCCGGGTTGTTCCTCCCGTAGAGGAAGACCCGGAAATAGTTGATAGCGGTCCTTGGATTGGTAACGATCGCTGCGCGGTACTCCTCCAGGGGCGCCGAAAGCTCCCCGCTCCAGGCCGGACCGGCGCCCCCGAGGACGAGCACCGCCACCGCCACCCATGGACGCCATCGATGATGCACTGTTCCCATGGTACTCGAAACCACCCTCGCAAGAACCAGAAGGATGTACATGACGATATTACTGTTCTGCCATACTATAAAAGGTGATGCCAGGGAAACCCCAGCGATCCGGTTCCGGAGGAAGCTCATTCCTCGACGAGGAGCAGATGAAGCGCCTCGTGGATCGGGTCCGTGCCGCCGTTCGCCGGAGCTGTCCGCCCTACCTGGCTTCCCAGGCGGAGGACATCGCCCAGGAGGTGCTGATCCAGCTCGTGCGGAAACTGCAGCGGGATGAGGGGAAGTCCAACTTCTCGTCGATGTACCTTTTGAAGGCGGCCCACGGTGTCACGGTGGACGAGATCCGTCGCCGCAGCCGGCGCCGCGAACAGACGGGCCTGGAGGACACGATGCAGGTACACATCCACAGCGCTCCCGATCCCGAGCGGCAGGCCGTGGGGCGTTCGCTCGGGCTGGAGATCCGCCGGTGCCTGGAGCGGATGATCGCCTCCCGCCGGGTGGCCGTCACGCTGCATCTCCTCGGTTGTGCCGTGCCAGAGATCGCCGATCGGCTCCAATGTCCCCTCAAGGCCGCCGACAACCGCGTGTACCGGGGGATGAAGGACCTCAGGAAATGCCTGGAGGCCAAGGGGATGACACCGTGACCAGGCGGGAGCCCGGCGACCTCGCCCGTCTCCGCGACGCCTTCTCGGCGGAAGCGTGGGCCCCGCCCGGTACGGGGTGCCCCGACGCGGAAGAGCTCTGGGCCTCGGCCGCAGGGGAGCTGGATCCCCAGGCCGATCAGAAGATCCTGCTCCACCTGGCCGAGTGCGCCCAGTGCAGCGGCGCCTGGCGCCTGGCGCGGGAGATCGTGTCACCGGGAGAAACGGCAGAGGAGCGGGTGGTACGCCTCGAAAAAGGCCGGCGCTCCAGGACATGGAGGCGCCCCGCCTACCTGGCGGCCGCGGCCACCCTGCTCATCGGTCTGGGTTTGGGAACCGGCCTGCTCATCAACCGCCGGGGGCCGGCTTCCCAACCGGTGTACCGGCAGCAACGAGCGAGCGTCAACATCGTGGCATCACCGCAAACGCAACGCTTGCCACGGTCGGCGTGCCGGCTTCGGTGGAGCGCCGGTCCGGCCGGCTCACGGTACGACCTAACCGTCACCACGAAGGATCTCGACATCCTCGCCGTGGTCAGGGGCCTGACCGAGCCGGAGCACCTTCTGCCCCCGGAGAAGATCCCGCGGTCCACCAGGGAGATCCTCTGGCGCGTGACGGTACATCTTCCCGGCGGGGGCAGCGTCAGCTCCAAGACCTTCAGCTCACGCATCGTGGACTGACCCAGGTCGGCCCGTCCGGTTCCGGCGAGCAACCGGCGCCGTGGTGGGCGACTCTCAGTCCTTGGGCCGCTTGAAGACCATGCCGATATGGTCCGTGGCCCCGGTCTTGAAGTTGATGGCGGTGATGGCCACCAGCTCCCAGCCCTCCTCGCCCTGCGCGTTCAGCTCCACGTCGTAGGCGGGGTCCAGGCGGTAATTCTCCGACCGGATGTTGATGATCTTGTACTCCCAACGCCTGTGTTCCATGCCGGCCTCCCTCCCTGCATCACCGTTGCCGGGCCGACATTGTACCATCGGGCGGGAGGTTGAGCCCATGCCGACGACGGCCGTTCCAACCGGCGAGGAGCAACACGGCCGAGGAAGCGCCGGTACGCCGGAGCTGAGCGTCGTCGTGCCGGCCTACGACGAGGCGGGCCGGCTCCCGGCGACCCTCGAACGCATGGTGGCCTATCTCGGTGCGCCCGCGGCGTGGACCCCGGCGGAGATCGTCGTCGTGGACGACGGATCCTCCGACGGCACGGCAGCCGCCGCCGAGCGGGTGCTGGCAGACGCCGGGGTCGCCCACAGGGTGGAGCACCACCCGGCGAACCGGGGCAAGGGCGCCGCCGTGCGAACGGGCATGGCGGCCTCCCGCGGCCGGCGTGTCCTGATCAGCGACGCCGACCTGGCCACGCCCATGGAGGAGCTGGAGCGTCTCTGGCCGCTCTGCGACGATCGCACCGTGGTCGTCGGCTCCCGGGCCGTGGATCGCCGCCTGATCGAGCGGCGGCAACCGTGGTACCGCGATTTCATGGGCCGCTCCTTCAACCTCCTGGTCCGGGCCCTCGTCGGCGGAGGGATCCACGACACCCAGTGCGGCTTCAAGCTCTTCCCCGGCGAGCTGGCCCGGCACCTGGCGCGCGTCCAGCACCTGGACGGCTTCGCCTTCGACGTCGAGCTGCTGGCCCGCAGCCGCGCCCTGGGGTACGGCATCAGCGAAGTCGGCGTCCGGTGGCGCCACGTGGAGGCCTCGCGCGTCGCCCCACTGCGCCACTCCCTCCAGATGTTCCGAGACCTCTTCCGGATCGCCGCCATGAAGGCCACGGGCGAGCTCGGGCGATGACCGCACGGCTGCGGCCGGAGCCGGGTTGTGACAAGATGCCGCCGTGGAAACGGCCGCCCGCTATGACGTGCTCCTGGTCTGCTGGAACCACGGAGAGATCCTGGGCGCCTGCCTCGGAGCCGTGGCACGGCTGACGCCCCCACCGGCCACCGTGATCCTCGTGGACAACGCCTCGGCCGACGACTCCCTCGCCGTGGCCCGCGCCTGGGCCCGGCGGCTTCCCATGAAGGTCGTCACCTCTGCCGAGAACCTGGGGTTCGCCGCCGGGGTCAACCGCGCCCTTGGGCACTGCCCGGCGCCCTGGGTGCTCCTGCTCAACCCCGACTGCGCGCCACGGCCCGATCACGTCAGCATGCTCCTTGCCGCCGTGGCCTCGCGCCCGGAGGCATCCGAGATCGGCAGCGCCACGGGCAAGCTGCTCCGTGCCCGGCCGCCGGAGCTCACGGAATCACCGGTGGTGGACGCCGCCGGCATGGTGGTTGCTCCCTCGGGCCGTCACTTCGACCGCGGCTCGGGAGAGCCAGATGACGGCCGCTGGGACCGGCCGGCCTGGGTTTTCGGCGGCACCGGGGCCTGCACGCTCTACCGCCGTGCCGCCCTGGAGGATGTGCTGTACCCTGACGGCCAACTCCTGCCCGAGTCCTTCTTCGCCTACCGCGAGGACGCCGAGCTGGCCTGGAGACTCCAGTGGCGCGGCTGGCGCTGCCTGTACGTGCCCACGGCCGTGGCGGCCCACCGTCGCGGCCTCCAGCCCGAGCACGGGCGCCGGCAGGACCCGGCGGTCAACAGGCTCTCGGTTCAGAACCGCTTCCTCCTGCGGGCGCACTGCGCCGATGCCGGCTGGCATCTGCGCTGTTTCCCCTGGTGGCTGCTCCGCGACCTCCTGGTCTTTGGCGCCTGCCTGACGGTCGAACGGGGCTCCCTGCCGGGGCTCGTGCAGGCCTGGCGCGGGCGCCACGACGCCGGCCGTCGGAGACGCTGGGTCCTCGGACGCCGCCGGGTGCCGTCCCGACACCTGAGCCGCTGGTTCCGTAGAGGGGGGTGGGTGGAACCCGTGGAGGCCACGTGAGGATCGCGATCATCGGTTGCCGGGGCGTCCCGGCACGTTACGGCGGCTTCGAGACCCTGGCCGAGGAGCTGGGCCGCCGGCTGGCCGCACGCGGTCACCACGTCACCGTCTACGGCCGAACGGGATTCGTCGATGCCGGCCTGCGATCCCACCGTGGCATGCGGCTCGTGGTGCTTCCGGCCCCCCGACGCAAGCATCTGGAAACGGTCCTCCACACCCTGCTGGCGTCCATTCACGCCGCCATGGAGGGCTTCGATGCGGTCCTCATGCTCAACGCGGCCAACGTCCCCTGGGCCCGGATCCTCCAGCTGGCCGGCATTCCGGTCGCCCTCAACGTCGACGGCCTCGAACGCAAGCGCCGCAAGTGGGGCCGCGCCGGGCGTGTCTACTACCGTCTGTGCGAGCGTCTGGCCGCCCTGGTGCCCGACACCCTGATCACGGACGCCGAGGTGATCCAGCGCTACTACCGCCGAAGCTACAGGGCGCCGTCGCGGATGATCGCCTACGGCGGCGACCTGGAGCCGCCCTCCGGCACCACCACCCTCGACGGGCTGGGTCTCGAGCCGGCGAGCTACCTCCTCTACGTCTCCCGCTTCGAGCCGGAGAACAACCCGGACCGGGTGGTGGCCGCCTACGGGGAGGCAGGTCTCGACCTTCCCCTGGTGATGGTCGGCGGCGCGCCCTATGCACCGCGGTTGATGGAGCGGATCCGCGAGCTCGCCGGTCCCCGGGTGCTCCTGCCCGGACCGATCTACGGCGAGGGTTACCGGGAGCTTCTCTTCAACTGCCGTCTGTACATCCATGCCACCGAGGTCGGCGGCACCCACCCGGCCCTGGTGGAGGCCATGGGTGCGGAACGGCCCGTGCTCTTCTACGATACCCCCGAGAACCGCGAGGTCGTCGGCGCGGCGGGGTTGCCGTTTCGCTTCGAGGGTCCACGGCGGCTCGACCGGGTCCTCCAGGAGGTCTTGGGCCGGGCCGGGAGGCTCGAGGAGCTGGGCGGGCGTGCCAGGGCCCGTGTCGAGGCCCGGTACCGCTGGGACGCCGTGGCCGATGCCTACGAAGAGGTGCTGGAGGACATGTGTTGAAGGAACGGGCGCAACTGGTGGCCTACTGGGTGTGGACGGCGGACCTGATCCTCACCGCCGCCGCCTACCTGTTGGCCTGGTGGCTTCGTTCCCACCTGGCCACCCGCCTCTTCCCCGGCCTTTTCCCCACCGAGCTCTACCCCCTGGGCCGTTACCTGGGCCTCCTGCCCCTGGTCCTGGCCATCTGGACCCTGCTCCTGGTGACGCGGGAAACCTACACCTCCCGCCGTACCCTGAGCCTCCACCGGGAGGCCTGGGACGTCATCCAGGTGGTGGTCCTGGGGACCCTGGCCCTGGCGGCCACGGGGTGGATGCTTCGCCTGGACTTCATGTCGCGTCCCTTCCTGATCCTCTTCGCCCTTCTCGATCTCATCTTCCTGCTGGCCGAAAAGCTCGGCCTGAGGCTCATGGCCCGGTACATCCGGGGCTCCGGCCTCAACTACCGCACCATGCTGATCGTCGGGATCAACTCCCGCTCCAGGGAGATCGCCCGCATCGTCAAGGCCCATCCCCACTGGGGCCTCAAGCTGATTGGCTTCGTTACCGCCAACGGGACGGAGGCGGAGGAGGTCGAGGAGCTGCCCGTTCTCGGAGGGGCCGGGGAGCTGCCGGCGATCCTTGAGCGCCAGGTGGTGGACGAGGTATTCTTCGTCCTCTCGCGCCGCCAGCTGACCGAGTTTGAGGAGGCCGTCCTGCTCTGCTCCGAGCTTGGCATCCGCGCCCGCGTCGCGCTCTTCTTCCCCCACCTCAAGGCCAGGGTCGTCCTGGAAGAGCTCGAGGGAATCCCCCTGCTGACCTTCACCACCACGCCGGCCGCACCCTTTCCGCTCTTCGTCAAGCGGCTCCTCGACCTGGCCGTCTCCATCACCGGCCTTGTCCTGCTGTCCCCCCTCCTGCTCCTGATCGCCGCGGCGGTCAAGCTGGGCTCCCGGGGCCCCGTGCTCTACCGCCAGGTCCGGTGCAGCCTCAACGGCCGTCATTTCATCCTCAACAAGTTCCGTACCATGGTCGTGGACGCTGACACGAAGCTCGAGGAGGTGGCCCATCTCAACGAGGTCGAGGGCCCGGCTTTCAAGGCCCGGCGGGACCCGCGGGTGACCGCCGTCGGCCGCCTGCTCCGGCGTTTCTCCCTGGACGAGCTGCCCCAGCTCTGGAACGTCCTCGTTGGCGACATGTCCCTGGTGGGCCCCCGGCCGCCCATCCCCGAGGAGGTCGAGCGGTACGAACGCTGGCAGCGCCGCCGCCTTTCCATGAAGCCCGGCATGACCGGCCTCTGGCAGGTTTCCGGCCGCACCGAGCTGGCCGACTTCAACGCCTGGATCGAGCTCGACCTCGCCTACATCGACAACTGGTCCCTCTGGCTCGACCTCAAGATCCTCCTCCGCACCATCCCCGCCGTTCTCTCCGCCCGGGGCGCCACGTAGACGCGGTCCGGGCGAACGCCGCCGGGGCGGGGCCGTTGGGCTCGACCTTCCATGGAACCCGCCGGTTCCCGTCGAGCTGCCTCTCCTGCTGATCGAGGAGCGCCTAAAGCGAGCGGGTCAGCGGCCCGAGCGCCGGCCTGGATCCTGCCTCGCAGTCTCCTGAAGAGGCTGGCGGGCCGTGCCGCCGAGGCGTCCGGCCACGAGGGCATACCGACACGGTTCGGGGCTTCACTCCCGGGGCCGCATCCGGACGCCTCCCTCCCCTGTCCTTCTGCCATCCCCGGCGCGCACCGGCACGAGAGGAACCGGTGCAGCGGCGCTGCCGCGGCGGATGCCGGCGCCCTGCCGCCGGCATTTCCGTACGGGGGGGAATGCTCTACAATGGGGAGACGAGGGGTGCCACGAGGCTGGTTGGAGGTGTCGTATGACCCGCGGGAGCCGTTTGGGGTTGGTTGTGATCGCCGGCTTGGTCATGTCAACGGCATGCTCGAAGCCGCCCGTCCTGGGAGTCCTGCTGCCCATCTCGGGCTCGGCGGCCACCTATGGCAAGAGCATGTCGGACGCCATGCACCTGGCCCTCGACGAGGCCCAGCGCACGGGTGGCGTCCCCGCCGGGTTCAAGGCGTACTGGGCGGACTCGGCCTCGGACCCGGCCACGGGCGTCAAGGAGCTCACGATTCTCGCGAAGGAGGACAAGGTCCACCTGCTCGTCGGCGGTGCCACCAGCGATGTCGCCAAGGCCCTTCTCCCGGTTCTCAAGAAACAGCAGGTGGTCTGCCTCTCCCCCTCGGCCTCCGCCCCGGAGCTGACCAAGGAGAGCAAGTATTTCTACCGCCTGTTTCCATCCGACGAGCTCGAAGGGCTCCGCGCCGGGACCTTCCTCTACGAGGAGCAGGGCAAGCGCAAGGTGCTGATCTTCAGCTCGGGGAGCGAGCACGCCCGGGGGATCGAGCCGGAGTTCCGGCACCAGTTCGAACAGAACCTCGGCGGCAAGGTTGTGGCCCGCATTCTGCTGACCGACAATGACTGGAAGAAACAGGCTGTGGACGCCATCACCGTCGGGCAGCCGGACGCCGCCTACGTGATCGCCTACGCCCAGCCGACCGTCGACGTGCTGAAGTTCCTCCGCAGGCGTCATTTTCGCGGCACCATTTGCGTCACCTCGGCCTTGTACAACCGGGCCGTGCTCAACGCCAACAAGAAGCTGGTAGAGGGCGTGTACCTGCCACTGCCATCCTTCGACCCGCAGTCCAAGGAGGAGAACGTCCAGAAGTTCGTCGCGGCCTACCAGGAACGCTTCGGTGTCGAGCCCGACATCTTCGCCGCCCACGCCTACGACGCCATGCGGGTGGCGCTCTTCGTCCTCAAGCACACCAAGTACAGGGTTGCCCAGGAGTACAAGAAGACGCTCCAGTTCGGGCTCAACGATTTCAAGGGCGTGACCGGCACCATCCGCTTCGACGACTACGGCGATGTTCACCACAATCCCATCATCTACATCGTCAAGAACGGCGAGGTGCTGAACTTCGAGCGCTACCGCCGGGAGCAGCTTGCGAAGATCCGCAAGGAGATCATGGGCCTGACGGGCGATTGACCCGGTCCTCGGGGATGGAATCCCAGCCGGGGTAGGCCAGCATCCCCTGGTAGCGGAGGACCCGGACGAGCTGTCCGACCCGTTCGCCGGCAGGTTCAACGGCCTCGCCGAAGCGCTCGTGAAGGGCCGCCGCCACGGCACCGACGGTCCGCCGCCCGTCGAAGAGTCTCCAGCAGAAGCTTCCCATCTCGTCCAGCCGGATCCGCCGCACGGACATCCAGAAGGAGAAGAGCTCGGCGAGGCCGCGGAGCCCTCCCTCCACGGGCCTGGGCCGTGTGACCGTGACGCGCCCCTCGGACTCCTCCCAGGCCGCCAGACGTACCGGGGCGATCCCCAGCAGGTCGACGTTCGCGAGGTCGTTTCGCCTCTTCTTCATCGTGCCTTCCAATCGATCTCGACGGCAAGGATGGAGACGTCGTCGACCGGGCCGGCGCCGGCGGTCCATTCCCACACCTCCTCCAGCAACACCGCGATGCTCTCGTCCAGGCTCCAGTTCATCGCGCCGCCCAGGATCTCGCCGACCCGTTCCATCCCGAGCTCCTCCTCGTCCGAACCGCTGGCCTCTGGGATGCCGTCGCTGAGCAGGTAGAGCCGGTCGCCGGGCTTCAGGGCGAGCTCCGTCTGGGTGTGGCGGGCCGGCGCCACCATCGGTGGAAGCAGCGCGATCGGCGGGCCGGTGCTCCCGTGAAAGGCCGGAGGGGCGCCACGCGAGATGTGGATCACCGGCGTGTGGCCAGCGGAAACGAAGGAAAACAGCCTCGAGTCCATGTCCAGCACGCCGTACACCATGGTGAAGTACTGGTGGCTCTCCTCGTCGTAGGGAAACCGCCGTGAGAGCTCAGCGGCGACCTCGGCCGGCGCGGCGATGCGCGGCTGCCCGCTTTCCGTACCGCCGGCCCACAGGAGCGACGACCCGGTGGAGGGATCGGAGAGCAGGCGGCTCAGGGCCACGGAGAGCAGGGCGGCGGGAACGCCATGGCCGCTGACGTCGAGAACGAAGAGGCCGGTGCTTGCCCCCGCCAAGGGGATGACGTTGAGGGTGTCGCCGGCAAGCTCGTCGCAGGGAATGTACCGCCAGGCACACCGTCCGCCCTTGAGTGTCGGCGTCTCGGCCGGGAGCAGGGTCCGCTGGATCGCGGCCGCCGCCTCGAGGTCCTTCTTCATCCGGCCGTGAGCCCGGGCCAGGGCGTCCTGGGAGCGCTTGAGGGAGACCTGGGTCCGGACGCGCGCCAGGACCACGGGAAAGTCGAAGGGCTTGGTGACGTAGTCGTTGGCCCCCATCTTCAGCGCCCTGACCACGTCCTCGCTCTCGGTCCTGGCCGTCGCCATGATCACGGGAAGATCGCCGGGGCCGTGGCTCTCCCGAACCCTGGCCAGGACCTCGTAGCCGTCCATGCCCGGCATCATGATGTCCAGCAGGATCAGATCGTAGCCTTCGCTTCCAATCCTCTCCAGCGCCCGTGCTCCGTCTTCGGCCGCATCGACCTCGTAGCCCCGCCTCGCGAGCCGCCGCGACAGCATGTCGCGGTTCATCTCGTTGTCGTCGACCACGAGGATCCTGGCGGACGAATCATCCATGGAGAAGCGCCTCGATCTTGCCGAGAAGCCTCTTGAAATCCACCGGCTTCGTATCGTAGTCGTCGGCGCCCGCTTCAAGGCATCGCTCCCGGTCGCCCGCCATGGCGTGGGCGGTCAGGGCGATGACCGGGATGTCACGGGTGGCCACATCGTCCTTGAGCCGCCTCGCGGCCTCCCATCCGTCCATCACCGGAAGGCTCATGTCCAGCAGGACGATCTCCGGCCGCTCCGAGGCCGCCATCTCGACGCCCTGCTTGCCGTCCACGGCCACGAGGACCTCGTGGCCCCGCTTGGCCAGCCGCCGCGACAGCATGTCCCGGTTCATCTCGTTGTCCTCGACCAGCAGGATTCTCGCCATTTCATTCACCTCACTGACCGGCGTCGCCGGAGGTCTGCCCGTCTCCACCCGTGTTCCGACGCTTCACGAGCTCACGGACCTGCTCGAGCAGCTCATCTCTTGTCAGCGCGCCCTTCTCGACGATCCGCTCCACGCCACCCAGGAGCTCCCGGCGCTCCTCCTCGTCCAGATCCTTGGCCGTCACGACGATCACGGGCGTCTCCTTGCAATCCTCGAGCCTGCGGTAGCGCATGACGAACTCGAGCCCGTCCATCACCGGCATCATCAGGTCGAGCAGCACCAGGTCGGGCCGGCGGGCCGCCGCCATCTTGAGGGCGACGGCACCGTTCTCCGCCAGGTTCACCGTCCAGCCGTCCGCCTCCAGGGCCCGCCCAAAGAGCGAGCGGACCCCCTCGTCGTCGTCCACCACCAGCGCATGGCCCCCGCCGGATGGGCGCGCGTACTGACGCGCCAGCCGCCGGAGCCGCTCCCGGTCCACCGGCTTGGTCAGGCATTCCACGGCTCCGAGGGTGAAGCCCAGGCCCCGGTCACCCGCGATGGAGATCATCATGACTGGAGTGTCGGCGAGCTCGGGATCCGCCTTGACCTCCTGGAGCACGGCCCAGCCGTCCATGCCAGGCATCAGGACGTCCAGGGTCATCAGGACGGGCCTGAGCTCCCTGGCCAGACGGAGCCCCTCCTCCCCGTTGGACGCGGTGACCACCGGGAACCCCTCCGCCTCCAGGGTCTTCTGGAGCAGGTCGCGGGAGTGGGGGTCGTCGTCCACGACGAGAATCGGGCGGGCGGAAACCGGTTTCCGGGCCACGGTCTGGGGCCCTGGGACCTCCCGCTGCCCCGCCTCGACGGCAAACTTGACCGCCTGCATGGCGTCCACCTTCGCCGGGAGCTCGATGGTGAAGGTGGCCCCCTTCCCGTACTCGCTCCTCACCGTGATGTCGCCGCCCATCATCCGGCAAAACCGCCGGCTGATGGCGAGCCCGAGCCCGGTCCCGCCGAAGTCGCGGGTCGTGGAGTCGTCCGCCTGGGCGAACTCCTCGAAGACCTTTTCGAGCTTCTCCTGCCGGATTCCGATACCGGTGTCGCGGACGCTGAGCGTGATCCAGGCTTCGCCGCCGCGTTGCTCCCTTCGCGCAGCGAGGGTGATGGTGCCGTTGCTGGTGAACTTGGCGGCGTTGGAGAGCAGGTTGAAGAGCGCCTGCCGGAGCTTGGTCAGGTCGAGCCGGACCTTTCCCAGGTTCTCATCGTAGTCGGTCACCAGCCTGTTGCCGTTCTTCGTGACGAGCGGTGTGATCGTGGCCACGGCCTCGCCCAGCATCTGCCCGAGATCGAAGGTCTCGAAGTAGAGGTCCATGCGGCCGGCCTCGATCTTGGAGAGGTCGAGGATGTCGTTGATCAGCGCCAGCAGGTGCCGCCCCGCCGCGTTGATCTTCTCCAGGTCGGGGATCATCTCGTCGAGGCCGTTGTCCTCGGCGTCCTCGGCCAGCATCTCGCTGTAGCCGATGATGGCGTTCATGGGAGTTCTCAGCTCGTGGCTCATGTTGGCCAGGAAGGTGCTCTTGGCCCGGTTGGCCGCCTCTGCCGCGTCCCGCGCCCGCTCGAGCTGGAGCTCCATGGCCTTGCGCTCGGTGATGTCCAGCGAGTACTCGATCATCTGGATCACCTCGCCGTCGTCGTCGAAGACGGGGTAGCCGTGGACCTCCACGTACCGCGGTTCCCCGTCGGAGTCCGGGTGGATGTGCTCCACCGTGAATGGCCGCCGCGTTTTCCTGACCTCCAGCAGGGGGCAGCGGTGCTCCTCACCGCCGCAGGGCGTCCGCCGGTCGTGGGTCAGGGCGTAGCACGTGACGGCCTCGGGAGGCCCGAGAGCACGGGCGGCCGAGTTGGCCACCTTGATGGAGTAATCCGCGGCGTCGATGACGTAGAAGGGGTGCGTCAGGGACTCCAGCGTGTTTTCCAGGAGCTGCTTCTGCTCGGCGATCTCCCGCTCGATCCGCCGCCGCTCGGTGATGTCGATGCCGATGGTCAGGATCTCCCGGAGCGTCCCGTCGTCGTCGAGAATCGGCGTGTTGCGCCACGCCATCCAGATCCTCTCGCCGTCCTTGCGCCGGTTCTCCGTCTCGTCGCTCTCATACTTCTTTGGATCGGAGGCGATCCTGGCGGCCATGGTGCGCAGGTTCCGCTCCACGGCTTCGGAAGGCGGGACGATGGTCCCGGGGATCTTCTTCCCGATCAGATCCTCCGCCGTGAAGCCGAAGAGCTCGAGGCCGAAGTCGTTCATGAACACGATCCGGCCCTCGGGATCCCACCGGAGGATGGCTGTTGGCACGCTCTCCAGCTCCTCGGCCTTCCTCTTGAGCTCCGCGGCGTTCCGGCGAATCGCCCGTACCATCTCGTTGAACGTCCCCGCCAGGCTGCCGAGCTCGTCCCGGCTGGCAACCCGGACCTCCACGTCCTCGGCCCCCTCGGCGAATCGGCGTGCGGCGCCGTCCAGCTCGACGATGGGCGCCACGAAACGCCGGGAGAGGAGCCAGGACGCCGCCAGCACGAGCAGCAGCAGCCCCGCAAGCTCGGCGGCGAGCTTGCGGGCCAGCTTCCCGATGGGCGCGAAGGCCTCGGCCGTGTCGATCTCCGAAAGGATCACCCAGTCCACGTCCTCCACGCGGAGGGGGGCGTAGGACGACAACACCTCGATGCCCCGGTAGTCACGGGTGATCATGGTCCCCGACCGGCCGGCCATGGCGGCCAGCACCGGGGGCGTCCGCACCTCCTGGATCAGAATCGTCGTCCCGAAGTCCCGGATCTGCCGGATCTCGGCGGGCGAGGCCCCGGCCTTCGCCGCGGCCCGCTCGTAGCGCTCCGGATCCTCGAGAACGAAGCGCGAATTGGACCGCATGGTGAAATCGTGCCCGATCAGGTAGGTCTCCCCGGTTTCTCCCATGCCCTCCATGCGCCATTTCCTGTTGGACGTGGTGATCCGATCGATCTCGTCGATGGGGATCTGGAAGGCCAGAACGCCGAGCCGCCGATCCCCGTCCACGATGGGCGCCACCATGAAGGACGCGGGCTCCCCGAGCGACGGCGCGTAACGGGCATAGTCCACCAGCAGGGGCCGGGCGTCCGCCCCGGCATCGCGGATTTTCCGGTAGGCCGCGGCCAGGTTCGAATCGGCGAAGGGGCCGTGGAGCAGGTCGGTCCCGAGATCGACCTCCTTGGAGACCGTGTAGACCACGCGGCCCCCGTCATTGATGAGGAAGATGTCGTGGAAACCGAGCTCCTTGACGAAATCCCTCAAGATCTTGTTGTATCGGCGGTGCACCGCGGAGTAGCCGCTCCCGTCGCCAGGGTCGTCGAGCAGGCTCTTTTCTCCCTCGGGGTTGGGGTTGGCCACAACGTACCAGTACTGGAGGTAGAGCTCGGCCGCGTCCGCGGGGCAGTACGTCCCGGGATCCGCCGCAGTCTCCGTGTGGGATCTCAAGCCGGGGACGAAGACCTGCTCGTAGTATCTCGTGACTGCCTGACGCTGTGCCTCGTCCAGCGGACGCTTCCCCAACTTCTTGTACGCCGCGTCCAGGGCACGGATCGCCTCGACGGCCGTCCGGCTCTCCGAAAGAACGCCCGCCTGCGCACGAATCCTGCCGAAGTAGTCCCCGACCTGCCGGGCCTTGTCAGCGCGGACGGCGGTCAGACGGTCGAAGGTGGACCGTTCGAGCGTCGCCTTGCTTCCCAGGTAGGACAGGGTCCCCACCAGCAGGAGGGCCGGCACCGCGAGCGCCAACACGGCCACGAACAGCTTCGTCCGAATGCTCACGTTCCTCCCTAACTTGCCCCTTCGCCCCGGTATTCCAGGGCCGTTCAGCTCCTCCTCGCCACCCTGTTGATCAGGATCGACAGCAGCAGGCCGAGAGTAACGTAGCCGAGAAGCCGCTCGATCACCAGCACCACCTCGCCGAGCCAGTGGACCGGTGTGATGGACCCGGCGCCGAGACGTGTGAAGGTGATCACCGAGACGTAGTAGGGCGTCAGCGAGCCGTTCGCCGGGGTGTGGTAGACGAACAGGTGCCATCCCTGGGTGGCGTCCAGATGGAGGACGATGCCAAAGATGACCATCACCACCAACGCCCCGAACGCCAGCTTGCCGAGACTCCGCCCGAAATCGATCAATCCCCACGCGTCGAACCAGAACCGTTTCCAGCGCCGTTTGAGGGCCGACGGCGTCTCGTCGATGGATACCTCCATGGCGTCCAGGTAGTCCTGGTCCCGGGCGTCGCGCACGAAGAGCGGGTTCCCGAAGCAGGAGGAGAGCCCACGAACCCCGTGGTAGCGGCCCCGCATCCGGCGGAACCCACCGGCTCGCATCCCGCTCAAGTTGGCCTTGTCCAGGTTTGCGCTGCGGAGGTCAGCCTTGGTGATGTCCGCCCGGGCCAGGTTGGCTTTCGTCAGGTTGCCCATGGTCAGGTTGGCCTCCCGGAGGCTCGCCCCGCTGAGATCGGCGTCCCGGAGCGTGACCCCGCGAAGGTCCGCGTCACGAGCCTCGATGGAGCCCAGGTTGGCGGCCGTCAGATCGGTCTCGATGAGATGAGCCCCCGTGAGGTCCGCCTTGTACAGGGCTGCCCCGGCCAGGCACGCGCCCGAGAGATCCGCGCCGCGGAGCACCGCCATCTTGAGGTTCGCCTCGCTGAGATCGGCGTGAAAGAGCTCGGCATCCTTCAGATCGGCCTCCCCGAGATTGATCCCGCGGAGATCCATCTCGCTGAGGTCCTCGCCCGAGAGGTCGGGCCGCACGGCGGGGTTTTCCCGGCGCCACGCGTTCCACACCTCCACACCCTTGTGCAACCGCTCCACATGCTCTGCATTCGCCATGGTCCACCCGCCGTTCCGCGACAGGATACCGTACAACCCCGTCCACCACGAGGCCGGGCGAGCGCCGCCTGCCACCCCCGCCCTGCGCGGACAAGCCCCACGCCCACAGGATCGTGCCCACCGGCTTCGTCAGGTGGGGCATATCACGTGGATCGGTCCCTCGCCCACGGCTTCCGGCGTTGTCGTTCTGATTCCGGCTGCGACCGCGGTGTCCCTGAAAAAACGCCGCCCCGGAGGGCGGCGGCTGGAACGATAGAAAGCGATTGATCACATGCTGATGGGTGGCGGCGCCGGCTCGTCGGCGGAGCCCGCCTTGCGGAGCGGCATGACGATCAGGTACCCCGCCAGGAAGAGCATGAAGATCACTGACAGCGGCCGTGCGAAGGACAGGCTGAGGGTCGCCTGAAGATGCTCCCACGCACTCTGTCTGAAGAACACGACGGTGGCGATCGCGAGCCCCATCAAGGCCTCTCCGGCAATCAACCCCGATGCCGTCAGGATGCCGGCGTTTTCCACGCGGGTTCCCTGGGCCTCGTTGAAGTCTTTCTTCTTGACGAGTGTGTCGACAACCCAGCGGATGATACCGCCGACGAAGATGGCGAAGGTCGTCTCCAGGGGCAGGTACATGCCGACGGCGAAGAGCATGGGGCTCTTGACCTTGACCATGATCAGGGCCAGGCCCATGACGATGCCGACGATGACCAGGGGCCAGGCCATTTCCCCGCCGACGATGCCCTGGGAGAGGGTCGCCATCAGGCCGGCCTGGGGAGCGGGCAGGGCCCGGTCGCCGAAGCCGATGCCGCCCTGCTTGATGTTGGAAAAGTGCAGGACAAAGAGGGGCACGAACATGAAGGAGCCGGCGGCGACGACGCCGATCAGGTCACCGACCTCCATCTTCCAGGGCGTACCACCGAGGATGTGTCCGACCTTGAGGTCCTGGAGCATCTCGCCGGCCACGGCCGAGGAGACGCAGACCACCGAGGCCACACCGAGAACGGCCGCCACGCCGCGAGTCCCGGAGACGCCGATGATCACCATGACCAGGGCCGCGATGATCAGGGTCGCCAGGGTTAGTCCCGACACGGGATTGTTGGAGGACCCGATCAGACCCACGAGGTTGCCCGAGACGGCGGCGAAGAAGAAGCCCGTGATCAGCATGACCAGGGCCGCCATCAGCGCGCCGCCGATGACGCCGGTGAAGTACCAGTACACCAGCACCATCAACACGAAGGTGGTGAAGATGCCAATAAGGACCAGCTTGAAGTTGATGTCCTTCTGGGTGCGATCCACGTGCTGGTCGGCCTCGGCGGCCGACTTCTTGAGGTCCCCCAGGCCGCGCTTGATGCCGAGCCACAGGTTGTCGCGCATCTTGTAGAGGGTGTAAACCGCGCCCACCAGCATGCCGCCCACGGCGATGGGCCGGACGATGAACTTCCACATCTCGCCGGCCAGCTTGACCCAGGTCTCGGGGGCTGCCGGATCGGCGCCGATGGAGTGGGCGAAGGCCGTGATCTGGCTCGGTCCGAGGAAGAAGATCAGCAGCGGAACGAAGAGGCCCCAGGCCAGGAGACCGCCGGCGAAGTTGAGGGCGGCCAGCTCGGGACCGATGATATAGCCGACGCCCAGGTACGCCGGGCTGACGGCCGGCGCCGACATGGTCGAAACGCCCCCGGCGGGTATCGCGTAGGCGTCCTTCCGGAAACCCAGGCGGACCAGGCTCTTGCCGATCTCGCCAACCCGGACGATGAAGTCGTTCGAGGCCTTGAAGACCCCGACACCCCCAAGGAAGTTGACGACTGCGCCCACCCCCATGGCCGTGAAGAGCTGCTTGGCGGCGTCCGAGCCCCGCTGGCCGGCCAGGTGGATCTGCGATGCAGCCACCGACTCCGGGAAGGGGAGCTCGGGGTCCTCCACCATCACCCGGCGCAGCATGGTGACGAAGAGAATCCCAAGCACGCCGCCGAGAACCATCAGGGACGTGGCCTTGAGGTAATCCGCGAGGCCCTTGAACTCCCACAGGTGGAGGATGGCGAAGGCCGGGATGGTGAAGATCGCGCCGGCCGCGATGGACTCGCCGATGGAGCCCACGGTCCGGGCGAAGTTCTCCTCAAGCAGCGTGCCGCCGAACAGCTTGAGCACGGCCATACCGATGACCGCCGCCGGGTAGGTGGCGGCGATGGTCATCCCCGCCTTGAGGCCCAGGTAGGCGTTGGCCGCGCCCAGGATGACGCACATGAACAGCCCAAGGATCAGGGCCCGGAAGGTGAACTCCCGCATGTCCGTCTCCGGTGCGACGACCGGACGGAAGGTTTGTTGACTCATGAAACGACCTCCTCCTCGCTCAAAAGAATCGACCTGAATACCTGAACATTGGGTGTCGCCAGAGGGCGGCCCCGGGGATTGTACCAAGGCGGCAGATTGACAACCAAAAGAACGCGACCAAGGACGGGAACCGCTGCGGACTGCGCACCCGGGCCACCGCAACCCCCGGCCCCGCAGGCCCCCTGGCGCCCGCCCACGATCGCGCCTCCATCCTCTTTCGCCTCACTCCTCACTCCTCACTCTTCCCTCCTCACTCCTCACCCCCATGTCCCTACAACACATCCTTCCAACCCAACTCCTCCATGGCGGCGACGAGCTCCTTGACCTCCTGGGCGCGATCGGCGGGGACCACCAACACGGCGTCCGGCGTCGCCACCACAACCAGGCCGTCGATACCCAAGGTGGCGACGGCGGGGCCCTCGCTGATGGCGACGTTGCCCGCACCGTCGCGGCACAGGACCCGTCCCTGGAGCACGTTGCCCCGGCCGTCGGCGGGCAGAATCTCGGCCAGTGCGGGCCAGGAGCCCACGTCGGACCACGGAAAATCCACGGGGATGGTCCAGACCTGCCGGGCACCCTCCATGATCCCGTAGTCGACCGAGGTTCTCGGCAGCGAGGGGTAGACCCGGTCGGCGGCCGTGGGGTCGGCGGCCATGGTCTCCAACCCATCGGCCAGGAGGGGAAGCTGGCGCCGGATCTCCTCCAGGAGGTCCGTCGCCTTCCAGGCGAAAATACCGGAGTTCCACAGGTACCGGTCGGAGACCACATAGTCCCGCGCCGTGGCGGCGTCGGGCTTTTCCACGAATCTCTCGAGGACGTGCACGGCAAGCCCTCCGATCCGGCGCTGGACGGGCCCCAGCTTGAGGTAGCCGTACCCGGTCTCCGGACGGGTGGGCCGGACCCCGAAGGTCAGCAGACCCCCCGTTTCCGCCACGTGGCGGGCACCTGCGGCCAGGATCTCCCGCAGGCGCCCCTCCTCTCCGATGACGTGGTCCGCCGGCAGGACGACGCAGACGGCGTTCGGATCGGCCTCCACGATGGTCCTCGAGGCCCAGCCCACGCACGCGGCCGTGTCGCGGGCCGCCGGCTCGGCCAGCACGTTGGCCGCCGGCAGCTCCGGGAGGAGCTCCCGGGTGGCGTTCGCCGTCGCCCTGGATGTCACGACCCGTACGCGTTCGGCACCCACCAGCGGCTCGATACGCTCGTACGTCAGGCGCAACAGCGGCGCCCCGCCCCCAAGGGTCAGGAACTGTTTGGGGCGCCCCCGGCGCGAGGCCGGCCAGAAGCGTGTTCCCGAGCCCCCGGCCATGATGACGGCGTGTAACATACGCGCTCCTTCGGTCCCCGTGGACCTTGATTCCTACGACCCGCCCAGAAGCGACGGCACCGTCCTGAGGTCCGGCACGCTCCGGTACCCGTTGCCGGAAAACAGGCCGAAACGGTCCACCAGGAGTGGCACGAGCCCCGCTTCCCGTGCCCCCCTGTAGTCGTCGCGCGGGCTATCCCCCACATGGAGCACCTCCCCGGGAGGTCGCCCCAGCTTCTCCACCGTCCGGAGGAAGATCCTCCGGCCCGGCTTTTCGCACCCCTCGAGCGTGGAGACCGTGATGACATCGAAAAAGGGCGTCAAACCCAGGCCATCGAGAATGGCCGGCAGGCGTGAATCCCAGTTGGAGGTGATCGCCAGGGCCAGGCCACGGTTCCTGAGCGCCTCCAACACGGCCGGTACCTCGGGGTACACCGACCACAGCTCCGGCCGGCTGAAGACTTCGTAGAGCTGATCGAGCGCCTCCTGCCAGGGCGCCGGATGATCCAGCCGGTGGAGGACCCGCCGCACGAAGCGGCCCCACCACTCGCGCTCACCGCCGGGGAAGATGCCGTACCGGTCCTCTCCCTCGGGCGTCTCGTCCTGGAGCTCGTTCCAGGTCTCCACGAAGGCGGGCCGCACCTGCTCCGCGCTCACCGGCCGCCCCAGCCCGCTGAGCACCCTCGCATAGAGCTCCGCCGGTGGCGGATCGGCGTGCAGCAGGGTGTTTCCCGCATCGAAGCTGACGGCCGACACATGGATTCCGTTCTCCGACATGGGGGGCATTGTAGCCCACCGTTTTT
>JAADFK010000099.1:0-8549 GCA_013152925.1 Acidobacteriota bacterium
GGTTGAAAAAAAATTCAATCTGGCATGGGCATCTCCTCCCTCTCCAGCACAATCTCAAGGAGGAAGGGCTCCCCAGATCTCAGGGCTGCGGCCAGCTCCTCCCCCACGTCCTGGGGTGCGACCCTGGCCGATTCGATGCCGTAGGCACCTGCGAGGGCCTGGAAGTCCGGGACCTCGAAGTCCACATGGCTGCCCCGCCCGTAGAGCTCCTCCTGGCGCTGGCGGATGATGCCGTAGCCGCGGTTGTTCATAACGCATATCACCATGGGGATGTCCATCTCCCTGACGGTGGCGAGCTCATGGGGCGCCATGGCCAGGGAGCCGTCCCCGGTTATGACCACCGGCCTCCGGCCCGCGAAATGGACCCCCACCGCCGCCGGCAGGGCGAAGCCCATGGGGGCAAAGGAGCCCGAAAAGATGACCTCACGGGGCCTGCGCACGGTCCTGAGTGTCAGAGCCCACATGGTGTACTGGCCCGGGTCCACCACCACGGTCTCGTCCCCTATCACGCCGTAAATCTCCTTGACGGCCTGCCAGGATGTACCTGGCGCGCCCTGCCAGGGGGGCGGCGCATCCCGGGGAGGTGCCGTCCAGAGGGGCCGGGGCCTGAACCCCTTTGCCCTTAGGCGCTGGTTGGCGGCCTTCAGGAACTCCCCCACGTCCGAGGCCGAGTCCCCCCCATCCACGTTGACCACGAATCTCTCAAGGCCCGGGGGGACGTACCTGGCCGTCCTGTCCGACATCCTGGCCCCCAGGACCACCAGGAGGTCCGCCTGCCCCAGGGCATCGTTGGCCGCCTGCCTCCCCCTGGTACCGACTGGGCCCAGGCACCCGGGTGAGTCCTCGGGGATGACCCCCCGGCCCATCATGGTGGTGACCGCCGGAAACCCCGTGATGTCCAGGAACTCCCGGGCCTCATCCTCTGCCCCGGCGGCGATGACCCCACCGCCCAGGAGGACCAGGGGGCGCCCCGCCCCCTCCAGGGCCCGGATGAAGGCCGCCATCTCCTCCTCCCGGGGTCCGGGGCGTCCTGCGGGCTCACTCCGGTAGGGTGCAGCCGGGGCCTCCATCAGGTCCATGGGGAGTTCCAGGAAGACCGGACCCGGGCGCCCTGCCCTGGCAAGGGAGAAGGCCCGGGCCACATCGGCCGGCAGGGCGGCGGCCCTGAAAGACGATTTGGTTATACTCGCGTAGACCCGGTAGGAGTCCAGGGCCTGGAAGACCTCCCCATCGAGGGCCGGTGCCGGGAGCTGCCCGGAGAGGGCCACCAGGGGGACCGAGTCCTTGTAGGCGGTGGCAATACCCAGGGCCATGTTCATGGCCCCGGGACCGTGCGTGGCCATGCAGACCCCCACCCGGCCCGAGGCCCGGGCGAAGCCGTCGGCGGCATGGACACAGGAGCCCTCGTCGCGCATGAGGACGTTCTCCACCCGGTAGTCCCCCAGGGTCTCGTAGAGGTCCAGGACGGACTCACCCGGCAGGCCGAAGACCACCCCGGACTCCTCCTCAATGGCCTGGGCGACGGCATCGGAACCCTTCATGGTTAACTATTTGTCCCCCGGATTATATACTGGTTTGCGTGATCCGGATAATCGCGGTGGGAAGGCTCAAGGACCCGAACCTCAGGGCGGCCTTCGAGGATTATCACAGGAGGATTCAGAGGTTCGCCAGGCTGGAGGTCGCCGAGCTCAGGGATGAGGGGGGCATGGCCAGGGCCCTGGAGAGGGGAGGGACTGTTGTGGTCCTGGACAGGGCGGGCACGGCCCTGAGTTCCCAGGAGCTGGCGGAGTTCATCAAGGAGAAATCCCTATCCGGGGACGTGGTCTTCGTCATCGGCGGGCCCGACGGCCTCCCTGAAGAGGTAAAGGCCAGGGCCGAGCTGCTCATGTCCCTTTCCCGGATGACCTTCACATCCCAGATGGCCAGGGTGATACTGGCGGAGCAGATATACCGGGCACTGACCATAATCAGGGGAGTGGGGTACCACCGCTAGGAGGGGCAGGGAAAGGTTCTTATAGGACGTCCGAGTTATTCCAGAACAAACAAAGGAAAGCGGAGAGGCCACATGAAAATATTGATAGTAGATGATGAACCTGGTATAAGGTTCGTCACAAGGAAGATACTGGAGAAGGCAGGTCACACCGTCCTGGAGGCCGGGACCGGGGAGGAAGGCATTGCAAAAATCAGGGAGGCAAGACCCGACCTGGTGCTCCTGGACGTAATCATGCCCGACGGGTTCGGGTGGAACCTGTGCAAGAGAATCAAAGAGGACAAAGAGATCGGCGGGGTCCCTGTGGCGATGTTCACCGTCCGGGGGGCGGCAGAGGACGTGGAGAGGAGCCGCAGGGCAGGGGCCTTCACCCACATCAAAAAGCCTTTTGAAAAGGAGGACCTCTACCGGGTCATCCACCGCCTGAAAGCCCCTGTGACCTCATAAGCCTCAGGTGGGCAGCCGCTTGGTCCCCCATTTGTCGATAAGGTAGCCCGGGTTATCCTCCAGACCGGAGCCCGGCCCGCCCTGGACCGGGAGGGTGAAGTGGAACTTGGAGCCCTCGCCGAGGCTGCTCCTGAACCATATCCTGCCGCCGTGGACCTCGATGAGGTCCTTGGCAGCGGCGAGGCCCATGCCCGTGCCACCGTACCTCCTGCTCTCTGTGGGGTCAACCTGGAAGAGCCGGTCGAAGATGACGTCCCCCACCTGCTCGGGTATGCCCACCCCCGTATCCTCCACACTCACCTCCACCATCCCGTTGCTCCTCCTGGCCGATACCCGGACCCTGCCCCCTTGTTCCGTGAACTTGATGGAGTTGTGAATGAGGTTCAACAGGGCGTGCTTTATCTTTGCGAAGTCGGCCCTCACGAAGAGGTCGGGCACGTCCAGGCGTATCTCTATCCCCTTCTCGGCGGCCTCCTTCTCCAGCTCCGCAGCCGCCTTCTTGGCCACCTCCCTGATGTTGACGTCGCCAATCTTCAGGCGCACCTCCCGGTTCTCTGCCAGGGCGGCCTCCAGGAGGTTCTCGATGACCCGGTTCTGCCTCTCCAGTGCCATCACGGCCTTCTCCAGGTATCTCTTCCTCCTGTCCCCGTCATCTTCCATCAGGGCGGCCTCAACGGCAAGCAGGGCGATGGTGGAAGGTGTGCGCAGCTCGTGGCTGACGTTGCCGATGATGCACTCCTTTACCTGGTCCACGCTCTTGAAGTTCTCCCATATCCTCCTGAGGTTCTCATCCGCCTCAGCGCGGTGTGGCCGGCCCCGGCTGAGCCTTGAGACCTCCTCCAGTAGGTGGTTGTAGTCTGCCAGGAGGGCGGCGTGTGCCGTCCTGAGCTCTGCCCGCTGGAGCCTAGCCTCCGCCTCCTTCCTCCGGGAACGCTCCTCCTCCAGCTCGGAGCGCGCCGCGGCCAGCTGTCCAAGGAGGTAGTTCACCTCGCCCTGGAGATGCTCCCCGGCCCTGGCCGCGGGATGGAGCCGCCTGGACCCCCTGGACCTCTGGAAGGACTGCTTGATTCTGGTTATCTTGTCCTCCACGACACGGTACTTCTCGGACTTCGGTGTTTCGCCTTCCATTTCCTCGCCCATCTACATCTATAAACCCCCTTCCATGAGAGGATTGGTTTCGGTGTCCTGGAGGGTGCATATATATGTGTTATGGGAGAGGCTTATCTTTAAGACGGTGTAGTGCCACAGACCCTATTGAAAGGCCGGATCATCCTCCATCTGGACATGGACAGTTTCTTCGCCTCCATCGAGGAGAGGGAGCACCCCGAGTACCGGGGCAGGCCCGTCATCGTGGGGGCCGACCCCATGGAGGGGAAGGGCCGGGGGGTGGTCTCCACCGCCAACTACGAGGCCCGGAGGTACGGCATCCATTCGGCCATGCCCATCTCCAGGGCCTACTACCTCTGCCCCGACGGGATATTCCTGGGGGTCAACTACGCCCTCTACAGCATGGTCTCCCACCGGATAATGGACATCCTCCGGGGCTACGGCACGGCCTTCCAGCAGGTCAGCATCGACGAGGCATACCTGGACCTCACAGGCGCGGTGGACGACTTCCAGGAGGCCCGGGCCCTCGCCGAGGGGATAAAGGAGGAGATTCGCAAACGGGAGCGCCTCACCGCCTCCATCGGCATCGGGCCCTCCAAGGTGGTGGCCAAAATCGCATCGGACTTCCGCAAGCCCGACGGCCTCACCGTGGTCCCACCCGAGGAGGTGGAGGCCTTCCTGGCCCCCCTGCCGGTGAGGAAGATTCCCGGGGTGGGGGAGAAGACCGAAGAGGTCCTGAAGCTCGAGGGAATCCGGACCATCGGAGACCTCCAGAAGCGCACACCCGGGGAGCTCGTTGAGCTCTTCGGGAAGTGGGGTCTTGAACTCCACAACCTGGCCCTGGGAATCGACCACCGGCCGGTACAGGAGAGGCGGGTCACCAAATCCATCGGCAGGGAGACCACCTTCCTGGAGGACACCGCAGACCCCGGGGAGGTCCTGGCCGCCCTGGAGGACATCATCGCAGAGGTCCACCAGGAGGCCGTGGAGAGGGGGTACTCCTTCCGGACCGTCACGCTGAAGCTGCGCCTGAAGGACTTCACCACCTTCACCCGCTCCCGGACCCTGGCCAGGCCCACCCGGGACAGGGAGGTGATAAAGGACATCGCAGAGCAGCTCTTCTCAGAGTTCCGGGGGCGGGAGGTACGCCTGGTGGGGATAAGGCTGACCGGTCTCGTCAGGCCGGGCAGGGGGCAGACCCGGCTGGACGACTTCTGCCCTGATTGACGCCTGCGCCCCCTACATGCCGAGGCTTGCGAGGAATCGGGCCTTCCTTTCCGGGTCCTCCAGGGCGGCCTCGTCCTCCATGGGCAGGCCGGGAAACCTGGCCCGGACCGCCCTGGCGAAGATGCCGGCACCCATGCCCGATGGCTCCCCGGCGTCCAGGGATGGGAAGACCTTGGCGTCCCTTACGGCGCAGGATGGGGAGCGGGACTTCAGGATGAACCCGTCCACGCCCTCCAGGGAGTCCAGGAATGACACGGCAAAGGCGGCCATCTCCTCGGTCAGGTCGCGCCCGGTGGCGGGCTGGACGAGCCTGTGTCCCTCACCCACGAGCACTATGCGCAGGGGCTCCCGGGGCACCCCCAGGCCGATTTCAAGCTCTGGGCAGACCGGGACGAACTCCACCTTCCCCCTGAGGGCCCTGACGGCCCTGCTTCGAATCCTCTCCCCGTCGTACCGGCAGGCGTCAAACTCGATGCACCGGCTGATTACTATCCTGGGTCTCCCCTGCCGGGACGGGCTATCACCCGAGATTCCTCACCACCTCCGCCGCAAACTCCTCAGTCCCGCACCGCCCACCCGCATCCCGGGTCAGGACCCCCGCCCGGCAGGTCTCCTCCACCGCCTGCTCAATCCGCTCCCTCTCCTCGGCGTACCCCAGGTGGTCCAGCATCATGGCCCCCGAGAGTATCATGGCCGCGGGATTGGCCGCCCCCTTCCCGGCGATATCCGGAGCCGCCCCGTGGACCGGCTCGAAGACGGCATGTTCCTCCCCGATGCTGGCCGAGGGGGCAAAGCCCAGCCCTCCGGTCAGCCCCGCCAGCTCGTCGGAGAGGATGTCACCGTAGAGGTTTGCGGTCACCAGGACATCGAAGCGCCCCGGGTCGGTGATAAGGTGGAGTGCGGCGGCGTCAACCAGCTCCTCGCCGGCCTCGACCCGGTACCCCTCTGCCACCCGGAAGAATATCTCCCGGAAGAACCTGTCCGACTCCAGGACATTGGCCTTGTGGAGGCAGGTCACCCTGCCCCGGTTATACTTCAGGGCGTACTCGAAGGCGAACCGCACGATGCGCTCAGTGGCCTTCCTCGTCACCACCCGCTCCGTCACCGCCCGGTCCTCCTCCACCCGCTCGATACCGGAATAGAGCCCCTCGGTGTTCTCCCTGACCAGCACGATGTCCAGGTCGCGCAGGCACCTGCCCGTGTAGCACCTGAACGGCCGGAGGTTGGCGTAGAGCTCCAGGGCCTTCCTCAGCTCCACGATGGGCGAGCGGTAGCCCCTCAGGTCACTGGGACTCTGCACCGCCCCCAGGAGACACGCGCGGCTTTCCCTTGCAGCCTCCAGGGTCTCTTCCGGCAGGTAGCTCCCGCATCTCTCGTAGCAGGCCAGGCCGGCCCGGGCCCGGACGTACTCCAGTCTCACCCCGGTGGCGTCGAGGACCTCCAGACAGGCCTCCATGACCTCGGGTCCGACGCCGTCCCCTGGTATCACACAGATTTTATCCATCCCTCCCCCTCCGGTACCGGTTGATGAGCCCCCCGGCCTCGAGGATTTCCATGACGAAGTCGGGGTACGGCTCGAAGGCGGATACCCAGCCCCTCGTCCTGTTCTCGATGCGCCCCGCCCTGAGGTCCACCAGCAGCTCGTCCCCGTCGTCTGCGGAGCCGGCACGGACGCACTCCACCGCCGGCAGGCCGACGTTGATGGCGTTGCGGAAGAATATCCTGGCAAAGGATTCTGCCACGATGCACCCCACCCCGGCGGACTTCAGGGCCAGCGGGGCCTGCTCCCTGGAGGAACCGCACCCGAAGTTCCGGCCCGCAACGATGATGCGCCCCGCGAGGTCCGCCGGGTCCAGGCCCAGGGGCTCGAAGACGTGGGTAGCAAGGGATGCCGGGTCTGCCGTGCGCAGGTACCGGCCCGGGATGATGACATCGGTATCCACGTGGTCCCCCATCCTCAGCACCCTGCCCACAACCCGCATCACAGGTACCTCCTGGGGTCCGCTATCCTCCCCTCCACCGCCGTGGCGGCGGCCGTGGCCGGGGAGCCCAGGTATATCCCGGCCTCCGGGGAGCCCTGCCTGCCCCTGAAGTTGCGGCTGGAGGTGGAAAAGGCGGTCTCCCCCTCCCCCAGGACCCCCTGGTGCTGGCCCAGGCAGGGACCGCAGCCGGGAGGGAGGATGACGCACCCGGCCCTGGCCAGTGAGGCGATGAGCCCCGCCTCCGCCGCCTCCAGGAGGACCCGCCTGGACGCCGGGGCCACCAGGGTCCTGGCCCTGACCTCCCTTCCCCGGATGACTCCCTCCGCCGCCTCCAGGTCCTCCAGGCGCCCGTTGGTGCAGGAGCCGATGAAGACCTGGTCCACCTCCGTGCCCTCCACCTCCTCCACAGACCTTGCATCATCCACCCGGTGGGGCACGGCCACCATGGGGGACGACGGGGGCTCGAAGGCCATCTCCTCCAGGTACTCGGCGTCCCTGTCCGGGCTGCGCCGGGTGAGCTCGACCCCCCTCTGCCCCGTGAAGGCCGCCGTCCTCCCGTCCGGCGGGACCATGGCGGTCTTGGCCCCCATCTCGGCAGCCATGTTGCAGAGGGTCATCCTGCCCGGGATATCCATATCCATCACGGTACTGCCGTGGAACTCCACCGCCCGGTAGTTGGCGCCGTCGGGACCGAGCTGGGCGATGATTGAGAGGGCCAGGTCCTTGGGGAAGACCCCGGCTCCGGGCTCCCCCTCCACCGTGACCTTGATGCTCTCCGGGACCTTCAGCCACACCTCCCCCGTGGCCAGGAGCACCGCCATGTCGCTGGCCCCCATGCCCGCGGCGAAGGCCCCCAGGGCCCCGGCCGTGAGGGTATGGGAGTCCCCGCCGATGATGACATCCCCGGGGCGTGCGAACTCCTCCGCCATGACCTGGTGGCAGATGCCGCAGCCGCAGTCGAAGAAGTTCTCGATTCCGTACCTCCCCACCATCTCCCGCACATAGTCCTGGAGGCCGGCGGTCTCGGGGGAGTTGGCGGGACAGATGTGGTCGAAGGCCACGACAACCCTCCCGGGCCTGGCCACCCCCGCTGACATCTCCTCCAGGTAGCGGAATGCCAGGAAGCCCCCGTCGTGGAGTAGGCACCAGTCCGGCTCGACGGATATGAACTCCCCGGGGACCACCTCCCTGCCCGCCTTAGCTGCCAGGACCTCCTCCGCCATGGTGGGCATCCCTACTCCCTCCCGGGCACTGACTTCAGGGGCGAGCCGCAGACCCCGCATACCTCCTCCCCGTAGTCCGCGGGGTACCTGCGCCGGCAGCCCCGGCAGACCAGGACCCACCGGAAGACCCGGCCGATGCCCCGCTCCGCCATGGGCGCGTATTCGATGCCAAGGATTGTGGCCAGGTTCTGGATATCGAAGTCGTCGGTGAGGATGACGGCCTCCGCGCCCGCCTCCTTCTTCTCCAGGGCCAGGGCAAGGAGGGCCAGGTCGGTCTCCGAGAGGTGCGTCAGGTCCCCGGACTCCCGTGCCCCCGCCCTCGCCCTGGCCAGGGCATCCTCACCCGGGGTTTCCACCCGCAGCCGCCCCTGCTCCACCGCCAGCTCAAGGGCCAGGCGCTCCCGGGGGTTGGTGACCTCCTCCACGACCTCCCGCACCGTCACGCATAGACTGCCCTCGTCCTCCAGGGGGACAAAGCCCGGGATGACCGCAGAGGTGTCCAGGATGAAGACCCTCACGCCCCCAGCCTCTCCCGCAGCTTCCTGTAGAACCCCCCCTTCTCGAACTTCATGA